>NZ_JASERH010000068.1:0-114473 GCF_030766975.1 Streptomyces sp. KL116D
CGACGACCGGCCGTACCCGGCGTGGACCCCGCACCCCTGGGACATGAGCGCCCGCGCCACCCGCGCCGCCCGCACCCTGTTCGTCCTGCTCGACGCCTGCCAGGAGGCGCACGCCCCCGGCCGCCCCGACGAACCCGACCCGGCGGCCGACTGGGCCCGCTGCGCCTACACCGCCGCCCGCGGCGCCCGGGACGCCGCGCTGTGCGGCGACCACGCCGAGGTCGACTCGTTCTCCCGGGTGTGGCTCGGCGTGAAGGACGCGGAGGCGTGGCGGCACGGCGTGCTCGACGCGCTGCTCAGCGAGGGCTGGGACCGGGGCCCGCTGGAGCCGGGCCAGACCTTCGCCCAGTGGCTCAGGCTGCGCGCCCAGGGCCTGGCGTCCCGGTGGAAGCCGCTGTGGGAACGGGTGCAGTCCCGCAAGCGGGTGCGGCTGCTGTCCGAACCGCTGGTGCCGGGCCGCGCCGACCTGGGCACGCTCGCCGACACCCTCACCTCGCCGAGCGCCGAGGACGTCGTCATGCGGCGCGAGTCCGCCGACCCGCGCATCGACTGGGTGCTGCGCCGGCTCGCGAAGGACCCGGTGGACGTCCGCGTGGCCCTCGCCTTCGCCCGGCACCCCGGTGTCAGCTGGGTCCAGGCGGCCCGGATCGCGGGCGCCCCCGACCCGGTACGGCGCGGGGAGCGGGTCCGGCGCAAGCTCAAGCGGCTCGCCGTCCAGTACGTCGCGCTGCACCCGGGGGCCCGGCGGTGAGCGCCCGGCCGGGGCCCCTGGTCACCGTCAGGGTCAGCGCGCGGCTGACGGTCGACGGCCGGGCGGTGGGCCGCTGCGTGCGGGCGCTGCGGGGTGCCGTCCGGGCGGTGCGGGGTGCGGCCGTCACGGTCGGGGTGCTCGCGGGGACGGCCGCGGGACAGGCCGGCGGGCAGTGGGCGGTGGGCCGGGAGACGGCGCCCGCGGTGCTGTTCTGCGTCGGCGCCGGGGTGTTCGCCGACGGGGTGCGGCGGATCGGGTCCGCGCTGCGGGCCCGCTCCCGGCGGTGAGGAGCGGGCCCGGAACAGGAACCTCTACCGCGGTGCCAGCAGGTCCAGTTCCGTCGTGAGGTTCTCGCGTGCCGGGGACGCCCAGTGCGCGATGCCGTGCGGCGTCCTGAACAGCCGCGGCAGGTCGAGGAGTTGGCGCAGGATCGCGGCCCGGCCCGCGCGGAACGCCTCGTCGGGGACGAACGCGTACTCCTCGCGGACCGCCCTCGTGTACGCGGCGTACGTCTCCGGGTCCGAGGCCAGGACGGCCAGGTCCGCGTCGCAGAGCGCCTCGCCGTTCGTGTCGCCGTCGGCCGGGTCGTGGCCGACGGTGAGCCGTACCAGACGGGCCACCTCGACGACCTGATCGTCCGTCAGTCCGGCCTCCGCCAGGGCCCGTTCGGCCAGCGCCGCGGACCGTTCCTCGTTCTCCGAGCGGTCCGGGCGGTACACCGCGTCGTGGAACCAGGCCGCCAGCCGTACGAGCTCCGGGTCCTCGGCGTGGTCCGCGAGGACGTCGAGGTGGTCGAGGACCGCCGTGAGGTGGGCCGTGGTGTGGTACCGGCGCTGCGGCTCGGCCCAGCGGCCGAGGAGGTTGTCGGCGTACGGGTACGGGTCCAGGTCCGGGTTCCCCGTGGTGGCCCGCAGGGTGCGGGCCCAGCGCTCGCGCAGCTGGCCCGCGTCGGTCGGCTCGGTCATGGAACGACCTTAACCCCTGGCGATTGCCTACCCCCCAGGGGTATGTTACGTTCCTCGGCGTCAGGTACCCCAGGGGGGTATCCATGAGTCAGGGAGGGAACAGTCATGGACGGGGTCAACCCACGGCGCTGGTGGGCGCTTCTCGTGCTCGCCACCGCTCAGTTCATGGTCATCATGGACACCTCGATCATCGGGGTCGCGCTCCCCGAGATGCAGAAGGACCTGGGCTTCTCCCAGGGCGAGCTGCAGTGGGTGTTCAACGCGTACGTCATCGCCTTCGGCGGACTGCTGCTGCTCGGCGGACGCCTCTCCGACCTGCTCGGCGCCCGCCGGGTGTTCGTCGGCGGCTGGACCGTGCTGATCGCCGGCTCGGTCGTCGCCGCAGCCGCGCAGACCGCCTGGGTCGAGGTCGCGGGCCGCGCCGTGCAGGGCGTCGGCGGCGCACTGATCGCACCCGCCGCCATGACGCTCCTGATGATGCTGTTCGGGCACGACCCGAAGGAGCTCGGCAAGGCGATGGCGCTGTACGGGGCCGCGGCACCGGCCGGCGGCACCGCCGGGGTGTTCCTCGGCGGCGTGTTCACCGAGTGGCTGAGCTGGCCCTGGGTGTTCATCGTCTACGTCCCGATCGGCCTGGCCACCCTCGCCGCGACCGGACTGCTGCCCGCCGTCGCGCCGCGCCGCGGCGCCGTCGACGTGCTCGGCGCGGTGTTCGTGACCGCCGGGCTCGCGCTCGCCGTGTACGCCCTGGTGCGGGCGCCCGAGGCCGGCTGGGGCTCGGCCCCGACCGTCCTCCAACTGATCGGCGCGGCCGTCCTGCTGGGCCTGTTCCTGGTGGTCCAGAAGGTCGTCGGGCAGCCGCTCATGCCGCTCGGCGTGTGGCGGGTGCCGCGGCTCGGGTCCGCGAACCTGGCGATGGCGCTGCTCGGCGCGGCCTGGATCCCGATGTGGTACTTCCTCAACCTCTACCTCCAGCAGGTCATGGGCTACGGGGCGTTCGCGTCCGGCGCCGCCCTGCTGCCCATGACCGGCCTGCTGATGGTCTTCATGACCGCGGTCACCGGGCGGCTGCTCGGCCGGTTCGGCGCCAAGCGGCTGATCGGCGCCGGGCTCCTCGTGCTGGCGCTCGGCCTCGTGTGGCTGTCGGCGGTCGGGCCCACCGGGTCGTTCGTGGTGGACGTGCTGCCCGCGTCGCTGGTCGCCGCGCTCGGCATGTCGCTCGCCTACATCCCCGCGATGATGGCCGCCATGTCCGGGGCGCCGCAGGAGCAGGCGGGCCTGGCCTCCGGCATCGTCAACACCACCTACCAGGTCGGTTCCGCGCTCGGCCTGGCCGCGCTCACCGCGCTCGCCACCTCGCAGGGCGCCGGGAAGCTCGGTGACCTGCCGGCCCTGACGGACGGGTTCGGCGCCGCGTTCCTCGGCGCGGCGGGCATCGCCGCCGTGGCCGGAGTGCTCACGCTGACCGTGATGCGGGGCGAGCCGGCGGCGCAGGGGGCGGCGGCCGGGGAGCGGGTCGGTGCGTAGCGGCCCAACCGGTCCGTGTCCGGCGCCCGTTGCCCCCTCGCCGGGGCGGCGGGCGCCCTACCGTGTGGGCATGACTGCAGACGCCGTACGCCACGACGCGCCGCGCGACCCCGAACTGCCCGGGCGGCTCCTGACCACCGAGCGGGACGTCCTGATCCCGCTGCTGCGGGCCCGCCCCGACACGGACTTCGCGCTGCGGACCGCGTGTCCCGGGTGGACCGTGCGCGATGTGCTCGCGCACTGTTCGGCGGCGTTGTCCCGGGTGGTGGAGGGGCGGTTCGAGGAGGGGGTGTTCAGCCCCGAGTCGAACGACCGGGACATCGCCGAGCGGGCGTCCTGGAGCAACCAGGAGGTCGTCGACGAGCTGGAGCGCGGCATGACCGGGGCGGGCGCCGCCATCGCGCGGGCCGGCGGGGCGCTGGACGGGGTCGCGCTGGGGGAGTGGGTGCACGCGGGTGACGTACGCGAGGCCTTCGGGGAGCCGGGGGCGTATGCGGGGGCCGGGTTGCCGGTGGCGTTGCGGTTGCTGGTGCGGATCAGTCGGGAGCGGGGGCACGTGGCGCTCCACGCGGACGTGGACGACGTGGACGAGCCCCTCGTCCTCGGCTCGGCCGGGAGTCCGCCGGGGCGGTTCATCGGGGCTGCGGCGACGTTGGTCCGGCTCTATGCGGGCCGACCGGTGATCGGGGTCCACTACGAACTGGCCGGCGTACGCGAGGCGGACCTCAACCTCTTCGGCTGAGCGGGTCGGACGGTTGCGTCGCTGTCTGCGGGTGAGTGGCGCCTGGTCGCGCAGTTCCCCGCGCCCCTGAAAGGCCGACTTCGTCTGCGGGGCGGGGTTTCGTCGCGGGCTGCGGGCGGACGTGACTTCTCGCGCCGTTCCCCGCGCCCCTGAAAGGCCGACTGCGTCTGCCGGGCGGGGTTTCGTCGCGGGGTGCGGGTGCGTGGGGCTTCTCGCGCAGTTCCCCGCGCCCCTGAAAAGCCGACTTCGTCTGCGGGGCGGTGGGGCTTCTCGCGCCGTTCCCCGCGCCCCTGAGAGGCGCACTTCGTGCGCCGTCTCATGGGGCGCCGATGGGGCTGCGGCGGAGCCGCATGCTCCAGGGGCGCGGGGAACTGCGCGAGCAACCACGACGAGAGCCGCACTCGGCGAACAGACAGTCGCAGCTACGGCGCGTAGCCGGATTTTCAGGGGCGCGGGGAACTGCGCGGCCAGCCCCCACCGGGGCCGCAGACGGAAGAGTGGGGCGTCGCCGAAAACCATTGGCAGACGCACCCACCCGTCCCGTACACTCGCCGGTCTTGCCCGCCTCCCTTCGTAGAAGTCGGAGCGCCGCCGGCCGGACGGAAACCGGGCGGCCCGTCACGTACGCGTACCGGAGGCAGAACCCCGTGAGCCCGACCCCGCTCGACCGCGAGCGCAGCCACCTCGTCTCGTCCCGCGCCGCCCTGCGCGCCATGCGCGAGGACGCACAGGCCCTGGACATCCGCGACGTCACCGCGAACTGGGTGAACGCCGAGGTGCTGCAGCGCCAGATCGACGAGCGGATCAAGGCGCTCGCCGACCTCAGCCACACCCCGCTGTTCTTCGGCCGCCTCGACTACCTGCACGCCCCCGGCGCGGACCAGGCGGAAGGCGCGGACGGCGAGCAGTTCTACATCGGGCGGCGGCACGTGCACGACGCCGACGGCGACCCGATGGTCATCGACTGGCGCGCCCCCGTCTCGCAGCCGTTCTACCGGGCCTCCAAGAAGGACCCGATGGACGTCGCGCTGCGCCGCCGGTTCGGTTACACCGGCGGCGACCTGACCGCGTACGAGGACGAGCACCTGTCCGACCCGGCCGAGGCGGCCCAGACCAGCAAGCTGCTCCAGCAGGAGATCGAGCGGCCGCGCGTCGGACCGATGCGGGACATCGTCGCCACGATCCAGCCCGAGCAGGACGAAATTGTCCGCAGCGGGCTCGCCGGCTCGGTGTGCGTACAGGGCGGGCCCGGCACCGGGAAGACCGCCGTCGGCCTGCACCGGGTGGCGTACCTGCTGTACGCGCACCGCGAGCGGCTCGCCCGCACCGGCACGCTCGTCATCGGGCCGAACAGGTCCTTCCTGCACTACATCGAGCAAGTACTGCCCGCACTCGGCGAGTTGGAGGTCAAGCAGGCGACGGTCGACGACCTCGTCGCACACGTCGAGGTGCGCGGCACGGACGACCCGGCGGCGGCCCTGGTGAAGGGCGACGCGCGGATGGCCGAGGTGCTGCGGCGGGCGGTGCGTTCGCACATCACCCTGCCGACCGAGGGCGTCGTCGTCGTACGCGGATCACGGCGCTGGCGCGTCGCCTCGTACGAACTGGAGGAGATCGTCCGTGAGTTGATGGCCCGCGACATGCGGTACGGGGCCGCGCGCGAGGCCCTGCCGCAGCGGATCGCGCACGCCGTGCTGGTCCAGATGGAGCGGGCGGGCGAGGCGCCGGACGACCGGGTGCAGAACGCGGTCGCGCGCAACGCCGCCGTGAAGGCCGTGGTCAAGGAAGTCTGGCCGGCGATCGACCCGGCGAAGCTGGTGCTGCGGCTGCTGTCCGACGCGGAGTTCCTCGCCGCGCACGCGGACGGGCTGCTGGACGAGGCCGAGCAGAAGACGGTGCTGTGGGCGAAGCCGGCGCGCAGCGTGCGCACGGTCAAGTGGTCCGCGGCGGACGCCGTGCTGATCGACGAGGTCGGCGATCTCGTCGAGCGCACGCACTCGCTGGGCCACGTGGTGCTCGACGAGGCGCAGGACCTCTCCCCGATGCAGTACCGGGCGGTGGGGCGGCGCGCGACGACCGGTTCGGTGACCGTCCTCGGGGACCTCGCGCAGGGCACGACGCCCTGGGCGACGCGGAGCTGGGGCGAGGCGCTGGCCCATCTGGGCAAGGCGGACGCCGTGGTGGAGGAGCTGACGGCGGGTTTCCGCGTGCCGACCGACGTCATCGCGTACGCGTCGCGGCTGCTGCCGTTCATCGCGCCGGGGCTGGCGCCGGTGGCGTCGGTGCGGGAGAACCCCGGGGAGTTCGAGGTGCGTGCGGTCGACGGTGACGCGGACGTCGTCGCCGCGTGCCGCGAGGCGCTGGAGCACGAGGGGTCCATCGGCCTCATCGCCGCGGACGCGCGGTGCGCGGGGCTCGGTGCGGCGCTGGCGGCGGCGGGGCTCCCGTACCTGTCGCCCGGTGAGGAGACGACGGCCGAGTCGCGGCTGACGCTGGTGCCGGCGTCGCTGGCGAAGGGCCTGGAGTACGACTACGTGGTCCTGGACGAACCGGTCGCCGTGGTGGACGGGGAGCCGGACGAGCGGACCGGGCTGCGGCGCCTGTACGTGGCGCTGACCCGCGCGGTGTCCGGACTGCTGGTCGTGCACGGCGCGCCGCTGCCGGAGCAGCTGGGTGTCCAGGGTCCGTGACCGGGAGCCGGTGACCGGGGCCGGGGGGCCGTACTCTCGCACCCGTGACCGAGCGAGAGCGTCTGCGGACCGTCGACCTGGCCCGGCTCGCCGGTGTGTCCACGCAGCAGATCCGCAACTACGAGGACGCGGGCCTGCTGCCCGACGTGCCGCGCACCGAGTCGGGGTACCGCGTCTTCGGCGACGTGCACCGGAGGGCCCTGCTCACCTATCGCGCGCTCGCGGCGGGCTGTGGCGCCCTCGTCGCCCAGGACGTGATGCGGGCGGTCCGGGCCGGCGACGTGCCCGAGGCGCTCGCCCTGGTCGACGCGGCGCACGCGGCGGCGCACGAGCAGCGGCGTGCGCTGCGGGCGACCAGCGAGGCGTTGACGGCGCTGGCCGCCGCCGAGGTGCCGGCCGGTGCGCCGGACGATCTGCGGATCGGTGAGGTGGCCCGGCTCGTCGGTGTGCGGACGTCTGCGCTGCGGGTGTGGGAGGCGGCCGGGCTGATCATGCCGCGCCGTGAACGCGCCACGGGGTACCGGGTGTTCGGCCCCGACGAGGTGCGCGACGCCCGGATCGTCCGGACGCTGCGCGCGAGCCACTACCTGTTCCCGCAGATCGCCCCGGTTCTGGACGAGTTGCGGGCGAGCGGTGGGAGTGACGCGTTGCGCTTGGCCATCGGGGAGCGTGATCTCGCTCTGACGGCGCGGACACGCCTGATGCTGCGGGCTGCCGGGGAACTGGACTCCTACCTGACGTTCCTCGACGCCCCCCGCGCCCAGCCCCCGGGTCTCCGCCCCGGACCCCGCTCCTCAATCGCCGGAGAGGCTTGATTGAGGCGAGCCGCGCCCGGCCCACGGGGCTCCGCCCCGGACCCCGCTCCTCAATCGCCGGAGAGGCTTGAAGTGGGGGCTGCTGTGGACCACCCAGGGGCGCGGGGAACTGCGCGACCAGCCACGACGTACCCGCACCCGCCGACGAACCACGACCCGCCGCGACGTACCCGCAAAGCCGCCACGACGTACCCGCACCCGCCGACGAAACCACGACCCGCCACGACGTACCCGCACCCGCCGACGAAACCACGACCCGCCGCGACGTACCCGCAAAGCCGCCGCGAGGCACCCTCAGGCGTCCAACGCCTCGCGCCAGACGCGTACCGCGTCCGCCGACACCGGGGCGTCCCAGCCCGCGGGGCGGGAGGCCCCGCCGATGTGGAACGCGGAGATGCCCGCGGCCCGCAGGCCCGGGACGTGTTCGAGGCGGAGGCCGCCGCCCACCAGGATCTGCTGCTCGTACCCGGGCTCCCCTGCGGCGGCCCGGCCCGCCTCCGCGACCAGGGCGTCGAGGCCCGCGTCGACGCCCTGCGCCGAGCCCGCGGTCAGATACGTGTCGAGCCCGGGCAGGTCCGCCAGCTGCTTGCGCAGGGCGTCCCGGTCCGCGGCCCGGTCGATGGCCCGGTGGAACGTCCACCGGCACCCGTCCAGCTCCGCCACGACCCGCTCCACGGCGGCCACGTCGGGCCCGCCGTGCTCGTCCAGGAAACCCAGCACGAACTCGTCCGCCCCCGCGGCCCGCATCGCGCGTGCCGCCCCGGCCAGCGCCGGCACGTCACCCGCGGCGAATCCGTCGGCCAGCCGCAGCATCACGCGCAGCGGGATGTCCACGGCGGCACGGATCGCCCCGAACGTCTCCACCGACGGCGTCAGACCGTCCGCCGCCATGTCGGTGACCAGCTCCAGCCGGTCCGCGCCCCCCGCCTGGGCGGCGACCGCGTCCTCGGCGTCGAGGGCGATCACCTCCAGGACTGCACGCTTGCTCATGAGGCTCCTGTCGCGTCGACCCACCCGGTGCGCCACAGCACCGATAGGTCTAGTCCAATGTCCTCTCCAGCCTACGCCGCGTGCACCGTGAACGCAGCCGTCCTGACTTCTCCGTCGTGCTTGAAGTCCAGGAAGAGCCGGTACGTCCCGGCGCTCGGCGCGGTCGCGGTGAAGGAAACTCCGGGACCGGGCTTGCCGTCGTGCGGGTGAACGTGGAGGTACGCGAGGTCGCCGGAGCGCAGCGCGACCAGGTGCCCGTACGCGCCGAGGTACGGCTGGAGGTCGGTGACCGGCTTCCCGTCCTTGCTGACGCTGAGCGTCAGCTCGCTCGCGGAGCCCGCCGTCAGCTCCCCGTCGACCCGCACCTCGTAGCCGTCGGCCACCCGCGCCGTCGTCGCGTGGTCGGGCAGCGGCGCCGGTGCGTACGTCCCCGCGACCCCGAGGCCCGCGCCCAGCGTCAGGCCCTCCTCCTCGCCGCGCGGCGTGAAGTCCGCGAAGACGCGGTAGTCGCCCGCCTCGGGCAGCGAGACGGGGGTGGACCAGGTGCCGTCCGCGGCCCGCACCGGGTGCAGATGGCGGTAGGCGGTGAGGTCCCGGGAGGCGACGATCAGGTGCAGTTCCTTGCCGTGCTCCGTCTTGTACGAGGTCACCGGCTTGCCGGTGGCGTCCTTGCGGATGGTGAAGCGGATCTCGCCGGTCTTCCGGGCCAGCCGGTCCTTGTCCAGGTCCAGCGTGTAGCCGCGCTCGGAGACCTGGAGGCCGCCGGGGATCACGTCGGAGGCGGGCGCGGCCTCCTCGGCATGCCCGCCGTGCCCCTCGCCGCCCGCGCCCTCCTTCCCTCCCGCGTTCTCCGTCGGTTCCTTCTCCTCGTGGCCGTGCTGCGCCGCCGCCGGCCGCTCGTCGGCGGTGACGTCACCGATCCCGCTGCCCACCCCGTACGCGGTGCCGAACGTGGCGGCGACGGCCGCGGCGAAGGCGGTGATCTTCAGTCCGGTGTGCATGACGGCTCCTCGGCTGTTGGTGGCTGCCTGTGGCTGTTCGTGGCTGTTCGTGGCTGCTCGTGGGTCGGTCGACCCGGCGTCATAGTCACGAAGATACCCCTAGGGGGTATTAAGTCAAGCGGGAGCCGCCCTTGCTTTCGATACCCCCTAGGGGTATAAATGGATCTCGTGACGGGGTACCCGCCCCGGGTACCCGCTCAACAGAGGAGGCACCATGTCGGCGCACACCGTCGCCCCACCCGCGCAGGTGGAACTCGCCATCGGCGGCATGACCTGCGCGTCGTGCGCCGCCCGCATCGAGAAGAAGCTGAACCGGATGGACGGCGTCGAGGCGACCGTCAACTACGCGACCGAGAAGGCCAAGGTCACCTTCGACGACGGCATCGAGGTCGCCGATCTGATCGCCACCGTCGAGGCCACCGGCTACACGGCGCAGGAGCCCACGCCCCCGGCCGCCGCGGCCGAGGGCGGCGCGCCCGCCGGGGCCGACGACGAACTCCGGCCGCTGCGCGAGCGGCTGATCACCGCCGTGGTCCTCGCGGTCCCCGTGATCGCGATGGCGATGGTCCCGGCCCTCCAGTTCGAGTACTGGCAGTGGCTGTCCCTGACGCTCGCCGCGCCCGTCGTCACGTACGCGGCCTGGCCCTTCCACAAGGCGGCGTTCACGAACGCGCGGCACGGCGCCGCGACGATGGACACGCTGATCTCGGTCGGCACGTCGGCCGCGTTCCTCTGGTCCCTGTGGGCGCTGTTCTTCGGCACGGCCGGCGAGCCCGGCATGACGCACCCCTTCGAGCTGACCATCGCGCGCAGCGACGGCGCCGGGAACATCTACCTGGAGGCCGCCGCCGGCGTCACCGCCTTCATCCTCGCGGGCCGCTACTTCGAGGCCCGCTCGAAGCGGAAGGCGGGCGCCGCGCTCAAGGCCCTCCTCGAACTGGGCGCCAAGGACGTCACCGTTCTCCGGGACGGCGGCCGTGAAGAGACCATCCCTGTCGGCGAGTTGAAGGTCGGCGACCGCTTCCTGGTCCGGCCCGGCGAGAAGATCGCCACCGACGGCACCGTCGTCGAGGGCTCGTCCGCCGTCGACGCCTCCATGCTCACCGGCGAGTCCGTGCCCGTCGAGGTCGCCACCGGCGACCCGGTCACCGGCGCCACGCTGAACGTCGGCGGCCGGCTGGTCGTCGAGGCCACCCGGGTCGGCGCCGACACCCAGCTCGCCCGGATGGCCAAGCTGGTCGAGGACGCGCAGAACGGCAAGGCGGCGGCCCAGCGCCTCGCCGACAAGATCTCCGCCGTCTTCGTCCCGGTCGTCATCGCGCTCGCCGTCGCCACCCTCGGCTTCTGGCTGGGCAACGGCGCGGGCTGGACCGCCGCCTTCACCGCCGCGGTCGCCGTCCTGATCATCGCCTGCCCCTGCGCCCTCGGCCTGGCCACGCCCACCGCGCTCATGGTCGGCACCGGGCGCGGCGCCCAGCTCGGCATCCTCATCAAGGGCCCCGAGGTCCTGGAGACCACCCGCAAGGTCGACACGATCGTCCTCGACAAGACCGGCACGGTGACCACAGGCCGCATGACGCTGCTCGCCACGCACACCGCCGAGGGCGTCGAGCAGGCCGAGGTCCTGCGTCTGGCCGGCGCGCTTGAGCACTCCTCCGAGCACCCGATCGCCCAGGCCGTGGCCGCCGGAGCGGCCGCCGAGGTGGGCACCCTGCCCGCCCCGGAGGACTTCGCGAACGTCGCCGGACTCGGCGTCCAGGGCGTCGTCGACGGCCACGCGGTCCTCGTCGGCCGCGAGCAGCTGCTCGCCGAGTGGGAGATCCACCTCCCGGTCGACCTGGCCCGCGCCAAGGCGGCGGCCGAGGCCGCCGGACGTACGGCCATCGCCGTCGCCTGGGACGGTGCGGCCCGCGCGGTCCTGGAGGTCGCCGACGCGGTGAAGGACACCAGCGCCGACGCCATCCGGCGGTTCCGCGAACTGGGGCTGCGGCCGGTGCTGTTGACCGGTGACAACGAGGCCGTGGCCCGTTCGGTGGCCGCCGAGGTCGGCATCACGGACCCGGCGGACGTCATCGCCGAGGTCCTCCCGCAGGACAAGGTCGACGTCGTCAAGCGCCTTCAGGGCGAGGGGCGTTCGGTGGCCATGGTCGGCGACGGCGTCAACGACGCGGCGGCGCTGGCGCAGGCCGATCTGGGGCTTGCGATGGGTACGGGTACGGATGCGGCGATCGAGGCGGGTGACCTGACGCTGGTCCGGGGTGACCTGCGCTCCGCGGCCGATGCGATCCGGCTCTCCCGCAAGACCCTCGGCACGATCCGCTCCAACCTCTTCTGGGCCTTCGCGTACAACGTGGCGGCGCTGCCGCTCGCCGCGGCGGGTCTTCTGAACCCCATGATCGCCGGTGCGGCCATGGCCTTCTCCTCGGTCTTCGTGGTCGGCAACAGTCTCCGACTGCGGCGCTTCAAGCCCGGCTTCTCGTCTGCCGGGTGAGGTTTCGCCGCCGGGTGCACCCGTCGCCCTGGCTGGTCGCGCAGTTCCCCGCGCCCCTGAAGACATGCGCTGCCGCGCAGCCTCCCCCACCGGGCAGATGCCGCACCGAAGGCGCGCATCCCAGGGGCGCGAGGAACTGCGCGACCAGCCACGACGCGACCCGCGCTAGAAATCGAGCCGCGAGATGGCAGACGCTCCAGGGGCGCGGGGAACTGCGCGATCAACCACGACGGGACCCGCGCCAAAAGTCGATCCGCGACATGGCAGACGCTCCAGGGGCGCGGGGAACTGCGCGAGCAACCACGACGGACCCGCGCTAGAAATCGATCCGCGAGATGGCAGACGTTCCAGGGGCGCGGGGAACTGCGCGAGACGCCCCACCGGGCCGCGGGCGAGGGCGGACCGGGGTGGTCCGCGGCGCATAGAGTGACGTCGCGTGACTCAACGTGCACGGTACGTCGCGCCGTACCTCCTCCTCGCCGCCTCCGTCACCACCCTCCTCACCCTCACCACCACCCACCCCACCCCCATGGCCGACGCCCTCGTCTACCGCGCGGAGGGCGCCGCCGCGGCCGCCGGCGGGCAGGACCTCTACGGATTCACCGTCACGGAGTGGCAACTCCCCGCCACCTACCCCCCGTTCGCCGCGCTCCTGTTCGTCCCCACCGCCTGGCTCCCGGTCCCCGCCCTCAAGGCCGTCTTCCTCCTCGGCAACATCGCCCTCACCGCCCTCCTGGTCCACCTGTCCTGCCGCCTGGCGGGCCTGCGGTCCACGAGGGCGCTGGTCTGCGCGGCCACGGCGCTCGCCCTGTGGCTGGAACCGGTGTTCCAGACCGTGCTGTTCGGCCAGATCAACCTCGCCCTGACCTGCCTGGTCCTGTGGGACCTCGGCAGGGGACCGGACGCCCGCGGCAAGGGCGTCGCGCTCGGCGTGGCGGCCGGGGTCAAGCTGACGCCGGCCGTCTTCATCGCCTACCTGTTCCTGACGGGACGGCGCCGAGAAGCCGCGTACGCCACCGCGGGACTCACCGGCACCGTGGCGTTCGGCGCGCTCGTCCTGCCGTACGCCAGCGTGGAGTTCTGGACCCGGCGCCTCTACGAGACGGGCCGCGTCGGCAAGGCGTGGATCGTGGACAACCAGTCGTTGCAGGGGCTCGTCGCCCGCGCGCTGCACACCGCCGAACCGGGCCTGCTCTGGGCCGTCCCCGCCGCCCTCGTGGCGACGGCGGGGCTCTACGCGGCGGTCCGCCTCGCGCGCACCCCGGCCCACGGGATCACGCTCACGGCGTTCACCGCCCTGCTGGTGTCACCGATCAGCTGGTCGCACCACTGGGTGTGGTGCGTGCCGCTGCTCGCGCTGCTGTGGGCGGGCGGCCACCGGCGTACGGCCTGGGCGGTCGCGGCCCTGTTCACCGCCCGCAGCATGTGGCTGCTGCCGCACCAGGGGGACCTGGACCTGCGATTCCCCTGGTGGCAGCAGCCGTTGGCGTGCCCCTACCCGCTGCTCGGGCTCGCCGTCCTCGCGGCCGGGGCTCAGCTCTCGGCGAGCAGGTCGTCGGCGTCGACGATCCGGTACGCGTAACCCTGCTCGGCCAGGAACCGCTGCCGGTGGGCGGCGAAGTCCTGGTCGATGGTGTCGCGGGCGACGACCGAGTAGAACCGGGCCTCGTGCCCGTCCGCCTTCGGGCGCAGCACCCGGCCGAGGCGCTGTGCCTCCTCCTGGCGTGAGCCGAACGTGCCCGACACCTGGATGGCGACGGTCGCCTCCGGCAGGTCGATGGAGAAGTTCGCGACCTTGGACACGACGAGCACGCTGATCTCGCCCTCGCGGAACGCGTCGAAGAGCTTCTCGCGCACCGCGTTCGTCGTCTCGCCCTTGATGACCGGGGCGTCCAGGTGGGCGCCCAACTCGTCGAGCTGGTCGATGTACTGGCCGATGACGAGCGTCTGCTCGCCCTTGTGCTTGCGCACCAGGGCCTCGGTGACCTTGCGCTTCGTCGCCGTCGTCGCGCAGAAGCGGTACTTCTCCTCGGCCTCGGCGGTGGCGTACGCGAGCCGCTCGGAGTCCGTGAGATTGACGCGGACCTCCACGCAGTCGGCCGGGGCGATGTACCCCTGCGCCTCGATCTCCTTCCACGGAGCGTCGAAACGCTTCGGCCCGATCAGCGAGAAGACGTCCGACTCGCGGCCGTCCTCCCGGACGAGGGTGGCGGTGAGGCCGAGGCGGCGCCGGGCCTGGAGGTCGGCGGTGAACTTGAAGACGGGCGCGGGCAGCAGGTGCACCTCGTCGTAGATGACCAGGCCCCAGTCGCGGGAGTCGAAGAGCTCCAGGTGCGGGTACACACCCTTCCGCTTCGTCGTCAGCACCTGGTACGTGGCGATCGTGACCGGCCGGATCTCCTTCTTCGTACCGCTGTACTCGCCGATCTCCTCCTCGGTGAGCGACGTCCGCTTGACCAGCTCGTGCTTCCACTGGCGGGCGGACACGGTGTTCGTGACGAGGATCAGCGTCGTCGCCTTCGCCTCCGCCATCGCCCCGGCGCCGACCAGCGTCTTGCCGGCGCCGCAGGGCAGCACGACGACACCGGAGCCGCCGTGCCAGAACCCCTCGACGGCCTGCTTCTGGTACGGGCGCAGCGACCAGCCGTCCTCGGCGAGGTCGATGGCGTGCGCCTCGCCGTCCACGTACCCGGCGAGGTCCTCGGCGGGCCAGCCCAGCTTCAGCAGCGTCTGCTTGATCTGGCCGCGCTCGGAGGGGTGCACGGCGACGGTGTCGGCGTCGATCCGGGCGCCGACCAGCGGCTGGATCCGCTTGGACCGCAGGATCTCCTCCAGGACCGGGCGGTCCGTGGTCGTCAGGACCAGGCCGTGGGCGGGGTGCTTGCTCAGCGTGAGGCGCCCGTACCGGTCCATGGTCTCGGCGATGTCGACGAGCAGCGCGTGCGGCACCGGGTACCGGCTGAACTCCACGAGCGCGTCCACGACCTGCTCGGCGTCGTGCCCGGCGGCCCGCGCGTTCCACAGCCCGAGCGGCGTCAGCCGGTAGGTGTGGATGTGCTCCGGCGCCCGCTCCAGCTCGGCGAACGGCGCGATCGCCCGACGGCACGCGTCGGCCTGCTCGTGGTCGACCTCGAGGAGCAGGGTCTTGTCCGACTGGACGATGAGTGGACCGTTCACGCGACACCCTTTCTGCATGGCTCGGTGTGGCCAAACGTCCAGTGTGCCGCATCCCGCGGGGTGGGCGCCGTGACTCAGGTCGCCTCCGGCTCCCTCACTGGTCGGAGAGCTCCGCCACCCCCGTCACCCGGTGCAGCGGATACGTGCGGACCTCGTCGGCCGTGTGGTCGTACGCCGTCACGAAGCCGCCCTCGACGCGGATCGGGGCGATGACGCGCTGGCTCGCGGCGCCCTCGGCGTTGACGTAGCCGATCCACAGGGTGTCGCCCGTCATGACCGCCGCCTGCATCGTGGCGAGGGTGTCGGCGGGGGTGGTGCGGGGGAGTTCGCCGTTCGCGGCCGGGGCCTGCTTGCGCGGGGTCGTCGCGGCCGTGTCGCCCGCTCTGATCGCGCGGATCGCGGCGTCGAGGAGGGTGCCGTCGGGCAGCGGCGGGCCGTCCGGGACCGGTTCGGGGGCCGTGCGCGGCGGGGTGCGGTGGGCGTGGGCGCGGGTGATCAGGACGTCGCCCTCGGGGGTCTCCGCGGCGGGCGCGAAGCCCATCGAGCGCAGGCCCTCCAGGAGCGTGCCGGGGTCCGCCTGGGCCGCGAGGACCGTGGGGGCCAGGCGGCGCAGGCGCAGGGGTGCCGCCCGCTTGTCCGCCATGATCTCGCCGAGCACCGCGTCGTCGTCGCAGCGGACGTAGGCCGAGGCGGCGCCGATGCGCAGATGGCCGTGGCGGCGGGCCACGTCGTCGATCAGGTAGGTGAGCGGCTGCGGGACCGGGGTGCGGGCGTGCGCGGTCAGGAACGTGTGCAGGTCGGACGCGGTGCGGCCGGCGTCCAGGGCGCGGCGCACCGAGCCCGGCGTGAACCGGTAGACGGTCGCGCCGCCCTTCGACTCGACGTCGGCCAGGACGGCGAGGGCGTCCGCGAGCGGCCGCTCCAGCGGGCCGGGCGCCACCGCCGTCAGGTCCGCCTGCAGCAGGACGTGGTCGAGGGGGTCGGGCAGCAGCGGGGACAGCAGCTTCTCGGCGCGGGCCGCGGCGACGGACGCCTCCGCCCCGGTCTCCCCGGTCACCCCGCTCGCCCCGGCCTCCCCGGTCTCCCCGGGCGTGGGCAGCAGCGCCCGGCCGTGCGCCGCGAGGGCCCCGCGCCCGGTCACCCCGAGCAGCTCGGCCTCCGCCAGCGTCCACCGGGCCAGGCGCGTGCGCAGGTCGAGGGCGGCCGGTGAGGGCCGCTCCCAGGTGAGGCGGGCGGTCAGCGACTCGGGTTCGGGCTCGGTGCCCTCCGGCAGAGCCGCCAGCAGGGCGAGGATCCGGTGGCGCACCTCGGGCGCCGCCGAACGGTCCAGGTGCGGGCCGAGCGCCGACAGCGTCCGGTCCTTGCCGTCCCGCCCGCCGACCAGACCCGACGTGCGGGTCGCCGTCAGCCACGGCACCACGAGCCGCGTCCACCGCTCGGCCGGGGGCAGCTCCACCCACTCGTCGTACGCCGGGGTCGCCGCGTACCGTTCGTCCGCCTCGCCGTCCGAGGCCAGCAACCCTGCACCGTAGGCGAGTTCGACCCAGAAGGCGGCCGTCTGCTCGGTCGTGTCGAGGGCCGTCGCGGTGCGCTTGAGGTCCCGTACGCTCAGCCCGCCCGCGCGCAGCACCGCCGGGCCGCCCTCGTCCCAGTCCTTCAGCAGCTCCTCGACGGTGTCCAGCGCCGTGTACGCCTGCGCCGCCGCCGTCGCGTCCACAACCTGTGGACGGTGCGCCGTCCTCTCCCGCACGGCGGGCGCCAGCGGCTCCAGCTCGCGGTGGGCGCGGCCGCCGCGCAGGTGCAGCGCCACCTCCCGGGGCAGCACCACGGTGCCGGGCGTGGTCGGCACCAGCAGGCCCCGGTCGAGCAGCCAGCGCAGGTGCGCCGCGGGCTGCGCGGTGACCTGCCCGTACGGCGGCCCCCACACCAGCCGGTTCAGCACGTCCACGGCCTCGGCCGGTGCCTCGTCGAGCAGCGCCGACATCCGGTCGGGCGTCGTGAACAGCTCGGTGAGCGCCGCCACCGCCGACACCGGGTCGTGGGTGGACGCGAGCCCGGCCGCCGCGACGATCTCCTGCACCCGGCCGGGCGACATGCCCGACGTGGCCTCCGCGACGGTCGGGCCGAGACCGGTGGGCGAGGGGTGCTGCGGGGCGGGGGAGAGCAGTTCGCGGGCGGTGCGCACGAGCCGGAGCTGGTCGTCGGCGCCCCACGCCAGGGCCTGCTCGCGCAGCCGCGCCACGGCGCGGGGCAGCGCCTCCTCGGTGCCGTCGCCGGGCAGCAGGCCGCGCAGCGTCTCGTACGTCGTCGGTTCGGGGGTCACCGCGAGCGCCTGCGCCACCTGCTGGGTGAACCGGTCGAGGCGGTCCAGTGCGCGGATCACCGAGGCGCGGGTCCCCGCGCGGGTCGCCAGCTGGGTGAGGTCGTTCGGAACCGGGCCGAGCAGGTCCGGGCGGGCCCGCAGGAGACGGGCCAGGGAGGCGTCGTCCCGGGATCGCAGGGCTTCCGCGAGGGAGCGGGGCGGCGCCGCCGGTGTCTGCTCGTTGGGGCTCATCTGACCCACGGTAGCGGGCCACGGTCCGGCCACCGCCGCCGAAGGCCGGGTGTGCTTCCGTCGTGGCTGGTCGCGCCCGCGACGGAGCCGCCGCCCGCCCCGGCCCCGCACCCCGGCCGGGCGCTGTACCGTCGTGGGGTCAACTGCGCCACCCCGGAGGGGACTTCGTGTCGATCGAGAGTGATCAACTCGTCTTCGACTATCTGAGCCGGGTCGGGGACCTGGCCCAGCAGCGCCAGCTGCCGTCCGCGACGCGGATGCGCCTGGTGACGGAGCTGCGGGGCGAGATCGACCGGCACCGCGCCAAGGTCACCGTCGACAGCCCGGCCGCCGTGCGCCGCATCCTCGACCGGCTGGGCAGCCCGGACCAGATCGTGGGCGGCGCTCAAGAAAAAGGGGCAAAAGGTCCGGGAGGGGTGGGCGCCGACCCCGCCGCGCCGCTGACCAGGCCGCTGCCCGAGCAGCCCACCGGCAGGAACCCGGCCAGGGGCGGGCTGCGCCGCCGGGTGCCGCGCCCGCGCCGCGAGGCCCGCGACGCCGATCCCGTACGGGACGAGGCACCCGCCCCGCCGCACCTCGCCGGCACCGACGAACTGGGCTCGCCGGAGGGCGAGACGGACTGGTGGCGGATCGGTGACGGTCCTGGCGGGGTGCTGACCGAGACGGACAGCGTGCCGGGGTTCGTGGGCGGGGTGGAGATCCCGGACATCCTCAGGGCGCCGGACAAGCAGGGCGGCAGGCCCGACCTGCGCAAGAAGCCGTTGCCCGAGCCCGTGGCCGACGAGCCGGAACCGGACGAGGACGACGACGAGGGCGCCGCGGCGGACGCGTCCGGTGCCGGGCGGCGCGGCCGGCGCGCCGCCCGGCACCGGCTCGGCCCCGTCGGCGGCTGGACGAACCCCCTGCTGCTCCTCGCGGCCGCGGCCCTCGTGGCCGGCGCGGTCCTCGGCAACATCCTCCCGCTGGTCATCGGCTGGGGCGTCGTCTATCTGTCCCGGCGGCTGACCCTGGGACAGAAGAAGCTGGCGGTGTTCGCGCTGCCCGGGCTCGCCGCGGCGGCCGGCATCGTCTGGCTGTGGGGCCGCACCGACGGCCGGTGGGGCGAGCCGATCGACGACGGGCGCATGAGCGGCGCGCTGAACGAGACCTGGCCGTGGGTGCTGCGGGGCGCCGCGATCGCCTCCGCCCTGTATCTGGTGTGGCGGTCGCAGCGCCCCCGCGGCTGACGGGCCGGCGGGTCGGACTAGCGGGTCAGGTCGGACTGGAGTTCCGCGAGGATCTGGTTCGCCGCGGTGTAGCCGATGCCCTGGAGCCACAGTTCGTCGTCGACCTGGAAGACCTTGCCGTCCCGGACGGCCTTGAGGTTCTTCCACAGGCCGCTCGTCGTGGTCCGGGTGACCTTCGCCTTGCCGGGGCTGCCGTAGGTGGAGGTGAAGATGACGTCCGCGTCGGCCTTGTCGATCTGCTCGGGGCTGACGTCGTACGAGAACCCGTCCTCGGCCTTGTCGGTGATCGCGGGGCGGCCCACGCCGACGTCGGCGAGGATCGTGCCGATGTAGTTCTTCTTGCCGTAGATCCGGATGTCGGCGCCCTCGACGAAGCGGACGACGTTCACGTCCGTGGCGGCGGCCTTCGCCTTGCCGCCGAGCGCCTTGGTGACCGCCTCGGCGT
This sequence comes from Streptomyces sp. KL116D, assembly GCF_030766975.1. Lineage (NCBI taxonomy): Bacteria > Bacillati > Actinomycetota > Actinomycetes > Kitasatosporales > Streptomycetaceae > Streptomyces > Streptomyces sp. KL116D. Next base: position 19,375 of record NZ_JASERH010000068.1, read on the forward strand.
GGTCCTCGTACGCGCTGATCGCCTTCTTGGCCTGCGCGGTGCGGCCGAGCGCGTCGGCGTGGACGAGGAAGTTCTGCTTCCAGGGGTAGCCCGTCGTCTCGGTGAGGACGGTGGGGGCGATGGCGCTGAGCTGCTGGTAGCGCTGGCCGTCGCGGACCTTGTTGCTGAGGATCAGGTCGGGCTTGAGGCCCGCGATCTTCTCCAGGTTGGGGGCGGCGATCTCACCGACCTCGGTGATGTCCTTCGTGCTGCTCTTCGGCAGGTACGACAGGACGGCCTCTTCGGCGCCGGCCCGGGTGGCGCCGACCGGCCGCACGCCCAGGGTGACCGCCGAGTCGAGTTCGGCGGTGTCGAGGACGACGACGCGCTTCGGGTTGTTCTTGACCTCGACGTCACCCATGGCGGTCTTCACGGTGTGGGTGCCGTTGCCTGCGGCGGTGCGGCCGGTCTTCTTCCCGGATCCGTCGGAGCCGCTGCAGGCCGTCAGGGCCAGGGCCAGAGCCGTGGTGAGGGCGAGGGTGCCGATGACAGTGCCGCGGTGCGTGTGCATGGGGTGCCTTTCGGGTTCGCGTCTACCGGGTTGACGTTCCTTGCCACGGGGCGCCGGGGACCACCAGCGGGGATCCCGTCACCGGGTCGGGGACGACCACGCAGTCCAGGCCGAAGACGTCGTGGACGAGTCCGGCCGTGACGATCTCGGCCGGCGGGCCCTCGGCGACGATGCGGCCCGCCTTCATGGCGACGAGGTGGTCGGCGTAGCGGGCCGCCTGGTTGAGGTCGTGCAGGACGACCGCGACGGTGCGCTTCTTGTCGTGGTTGAGCTGGCGCACCAGGTCCAGGACCTCGACCTGGTGCGCGATGTCGAGGTAGGTGGTGGGCTCGTCGAGGAGGAGGATGTCGGTCTCCTGGGCGAGGGCCATCGCGATCCAGACGCGCTGGCGCTGGCCGCCGGAGAGCTCGTCGACGTTGCGGTCGGCGAGAGCGGCGACGTCGGTGCGCTCCATGGCCTCGGTCACCGCCTTCTCGTCCGCGTCGGACCACTGCTGCCACCAGCTCTGGTGCGGCTGGCGGCCGCGCGAGACCAGGTCGGCGACGGTGATCGCCTCAGGGGCCACGGGGCTCTGCGGCAGCAGGCCGATCTGCTGGGCGATCTTCTTGGTGGGGAGTTCGGCGAGCGCCCTGCCGTCGAGCAGGACGGAGCCGCCCGCGGGCTTCATCAGGCGGCCGAGCGCGCGCAGCGTCGTCGACTTGCCGCAGGCGTTGGGGCCGACGATCACCGTGACCTGCCCGTCGGGCACGGCGAGGTCGAGGTCGTGCACGACGGTGCGGTCCTCGTAGGCGAGCGTCAGGTCGCGGGCCGAGAGCCGGCTCATGCGGTGCCTCCGGAGCTGGAGCGGACGGTGCGGCTGCGGACGATCAGCCAGATCAGGTAGGGCGCGCCCACGGCCGCCGTGAGGACGCCCACGGGCAGTTCGGTGGGGGAGAAGAGACGGCGGGCGAGCAGATCGCCGACCACCACGATCACGGCGCCGAGGAGCGCGGAGGAGACCAGCGGGATCTGGGCGGTGCGGGTCAGCCGGCGGGCGATCTGCGGGGCGAGCAGCGCCACGAAGTCGACCGGTCCGGCCGCGCCGGTGGCGACGGAGGCCAGGATCACGCCGAGGGCGACCAGGCCGAGCCGGACCCGGCCGAGCCGCACGCCGAGGGCGGTGGCGGTGTCGTCGTCCAGGGAGACGGTGCGCTGGGCGCGGGCCGCCCACGCGACGGCCGGGACGAGGACCAGCAGGATCCAGCCGAGCGGTTCGGCCTCGGGCCAGCCCCGCCCGTTGAGCGAGCCGGTCATCCAGATCTGCGCCTGCTGGGCGACCAGGTAGTCGCCCTTGGTCATGAAGAGCGTGGTGACCGAGCGCAGGGCGATCGCGAAGCCGATGCCGATGAGGACGAAGCGGGTGGCGTGCAGTCCGCCCCGCCAGGCGAAGAGGTAGACCAGGGCGGCCGCGACGACGCCGCCGGCCACGGAGACGTACGGCAGGACGGTGTACGAGGTCAGGCCGAAGGTCATCGCGGCGACCGTGACCGCGCTCGCGCCCTGGCTGATGCCGATGATGTCGGGGCTGGCGAGGGGGTTGCGGGCGACGGTCTGGATCAGCGCGCCCGCGATGCCGAAGGCCAGGCCGACCAGCAGCCCGACGACCATGCGGGGCTCGCGCAGCGTCCCGACGACCAGTTCGTCCGGCGACGGCTGTCCGGTGAGGACCTTGAGGACCTCGGCGGGGCTGGTGAACGTCTCGCCGACACAGAGGTACGCGAGGCAGCTCACGGCGAGGACGAGGGCCAGGACGCCGGCCACCACGGTCGCCCGGCGGTGCAGCAGGAAGCGGGCGCGGCCCGCGCGGACGACCGCGTAGCCGGCCGGCCGGACACCGGTGAGGGTGCTCATGCGGGCACCGCCTTCCTGCGCACGAGGGTGACCAGGAACGGCACCCCGATCAGCGCCGTCATCACCCCGGCGGGCACCTCGCTCGGCGGGAAGACCACCCGGCCCACGGTGTCGGAGACCAGCAGCATCACGGGGCCGGTCAGCGCCGCCATCGGCAGCAGCCAGCGGTGGTCGGAGCCGACCAGGGCGCGGGCGATGTGCGGGACGGCCAGGCCGATGAAGGCGATCGGACCGGCGGCCGCCACCCCGACACCGGTGAGGATCGTCGCGCCGAGACCGCCGACGATCCGGACGGTCGCCACCCGCTGCCCGAGGCCCTTCGCCACGTCCTCGCCGAGCGCGAGCGCGTCCAGGCCGCGGGCGACGGACAGCACGAGGACGGTGCCGAGGAGCAGGAACGGCCAGACCTGGCCGACCAGTTCCGCGTCCCGGCCGGAGAGCGAGCCGACCTGCCAGAAGCGGAACTCGTCGAGCGCGGAGGCCTTCGTGGTGAGGATCGCGGTGGTGACGGAGACCAGCAGCGCGTTGATCGCGGCGCCGCCGAGCGCCAGTTTCACCGGGGTCGCGCCGCCTCTGCCGCTGGACGCGATGGCGTACACGGCGACGGAGGCGAGGCCCGCGCCGGCGAACGCGATCCACACGTAGCCGGTCAGGGTGTGGATGCCGAGGTAGGCGATGGCCAGGACCACGCCCACGGACGCGCCCTGGCTGATGCCGAGGATGCCCGGGTCGGCGATGGGGTTGCGCGTGATGCCCTGGAGGACGGTGCCGGCGAGCGCGAGGCCCGCCCCGACCATCAGGCCGACGAGCGTGCGCGGCAGCCGCAGGCCCCTGACCACCTCGGCGGCGTCGCTGTGGCCGCCGTGCAGCAGGGCGTCGAACACGGCGGACGGCGCGATCGCTCGGGCTCCCACCGCGAGGCTGAGCAGCACCGCGAGGGCCAGCGCCACCACCGCCGCCACGATCGCGACGGCGCGGCGTCTGACGGGCATGGGCGTGTTCTCTCCGCAGTAGGGTCCGGAATGTCTTGGCTTGGTAAGGCTTAGCTAAGTATTCCTTGGGAAAGCCCATCGTATGCCCGGGCAGAATGGCATCCATGGCTGACCTCCAGGACCCCACGCACCCCACCGGCCCCACGGTCGGCTTCGACCTCGACATGACGCTGATCGACTCCCGGCCCGGCATCCACGCCACGTGGCTCGCCCTGTCCGAGCGGACGGGCACGTACGTGGACGCGGACCTGGTCGTCACCCGGCTCGGGCCGCCGCTGGAGACGGAGCTCGCCCACTGGTTCCCCGCCGAGCGGATCCCGGCCATGGCCGATCTCTACCGTGAGATGTATCCCACACACGCGATCACGGGGACGCTGCCGATGCCCGGCGTCCACGAGACGATCGCCGCCGTGCACGCGGCGGGCGGCCGGGCCGTCGTCGTCACCGCCAAGTACGAGCCCAACGCGAAACTGCACCTGCAGCATCTGGACATCGCGGCGGACGCCGTCGTCGGCAACCTGTGGGCCGAGGGCAAGGGCGAGGCGCTGCGCGAGCACGGCGCGAGCATCTACGTCGGTGATCACGTCGGTGACGTGCGCGGCGCCCGCACGGCGGACGCGCTGTCCGTGGGCGTGACGACCGGGCCCTGCGACGCGACGGAACTGCGCGCCGCGGGCGCCGACGTGATTCTCGCCGACCTGACCGAATTCCCGGCCTGGCTGGGACGTTACGTACGCGCCTGACGGCGCTGGGCCGCGATGCCGCGCAGTATGCCGGCCGCGGCCAGCAGAAAACCGACGCCCATCAGCATGCACACCGCATAAGCGACGGGCGGGAACGGGTCGGTGTCCAAAAACAGCGGGGCCATCGTGACCAGGGTGGCGATCGCTCCCACGAGGAAGACGATGCCGCCCGCTTTCACGAGTCCGTCGCCGGGTCCAGTATCGGTCGCCCGGGAATTGGCTTGGGTTTTGTCGCGCACCCGGTCAGGGTAGTTCCCAGCGCATAAGGACAAGTACGGAACCCTTCGGCGACGTCTTGTCACCAGCCCCGTTCCCCATAGTCTTGGTGGCGGCGGGTCGGAACACGACCCGCTGTACTGCTATCCAGAGCGTTTTCTTTCTAGTACGAGGACGAGGACTTCACGTGCCTACCGGCAAGGTCAAGTGGTTCAACAGCGAGAAGGGCTTCGGCTTCCTCTCCCGCGACGACGGCGGCGACGTCTTCGTGCACTCCTCCGTACTGCCCGACGGTGTCGACGCCCTCAAGCCCGGCCAGCGCGTCGAGTTCGGGGTCGTCGCCGGCCAGCGTGGTGACCAGGCGCTCTCCGTCACGATCCTCGACCCGACCCCGTCGGTCGCCGCGGCGCAGCGCCGCAAGCCGGACGAACTGGCGTCGATCGTCCAGGACTTGACGACGCTGCTCGAGAACATCACGCCGATGCTGGAGCGCGGCCGCTACCCCGACAAGGCCGCCGGCAAGAAGATCGCCGGCCTGCTGCGGGCGGTGGCGGACCAGCTGGACGTCTGAGCCGGGCCTCTTTTCACGGGTCCTACGGGTCCTACGGGTCCTACGGGTCCTACGGGTCCTACGGGAACGCGAGCGCGTCGGGGGCCAGGGCGGGCACCAGGCCCTCGGCCGCCGCCCGGGTCAGCAGCCCCCGGATCGCCGCGTAGCCGTCCTCGCCGAGGTCGGCGGTGAACTCGTTGACGTACAGGCCGATGTGCTGGTCGGCGACCGCCGGGTCCATCTCCTGCGCGTGGTCCATCACGTACGGACGCGAGGCCTCCGGGTCGTCCCAGGCCATGCGCACCGACGTGCGGACGGCGTCCGCGTAGCCGCGCAGCTTCTCGGCGCCCAGGTCGCGCCGGGCGATGATCGCGCCGAGCGGGATCGGCAGCCCGGTCGTGGCCTCCCAGTGCTCGCCCATGTCGGCGAGCTTGTGCAGACCGTAGTTCTGGTACGTGAAGCGGGCCTCGTGGATGACGAGTCCGGCGTCGATCTTCCCGTCCCGCACGGCCGGCATGATCTCGTGGAACGGCATGACGACGATCTCGCCGACGCCGCCGCCGGGCACCGTGTCGGCCGCCCACAGCCGGAACAGCAGGTAGGCGGTCGAGGTCTCGCTCGGCACGGCCACGCGCTTGTCGGAGAGGTCGACGCCCGGCTCGCGGGTCAGCACCAGCGGGCCGCAGCCCCGGCCGAGCGCGCCGCCGCACGGCAGCAGGGCGTAGTCGTCGAGGACGTACGGCAGGACCGCGTAGGAGACCTTCAGGACGTCGTACGCGTCCTCGCGGCGCTCGGCGACGCCGTTGGTGATGTCGATGTCGGCGAACGTCACGTCGAGCGCGGGGGCGCCCGGGACGCGGCCGTGGGCCCAGGCGTCGAAGACGAAGGTGTCGTTCGGGCACGGCGAGAAGGCGATGCGTACTGCCGCGGCTTCGTTGTCGGTCGTCATGAACTGCTCCAACTCGTGAGGACGGGCGCCGACTTCCCGAACGCGTCGGTGAGCGCGGCCAGCGCGTCACCGATCCGCCAGGCGGCGCGGTCGCGGGGCCCGACGGCGTTGGAGACGGCACGTATCTCGGCCACCGGTACGCCGTGCGCGGCGGCGGCCTCGGCGACCCCGAAGCCCTCCATCGCCTCGGCGACGGCGCCGGGGTGGCGCTGGGCGAGCAGCGCGGCGCGGTCGGCGGTGCCGGTCACCGTGGAGACGGTGAGCACGGTGCCGACGGCGGCGGCATCCAGGGACAGGGCCGCGGCGAGGTCTCGTACGAGGGACGCCGGCGGACGGTGGGTGACGGTCCCGAAACCGAGTTCGGTGACCGGGAGGAAACCCTCGGGGGTCTCGGCGCCCAGATCGGCGACGGTGATCGCGTCGGCCACCAGGAGGGCGCCGGGCGGGGCGGTGAAGCCGCCGCCGATGCCGGCCGAGACGACCAGGGCGTACGGGCGGCCGGTCAGTGCGGCCGTGGTGAGCGCGGTGGCCGTGCCCGCGGCGGCGGCCGCGGGGCCCACCCCGACGGCGACCACGTCGACCGCCGGATGTGTGTCGAGCAGGCCCCGTGCCACCGCGTCCCGTTCGGCCGGGACGGCGGTGGCGACGAGGACGCGTGCCGCTGCCGGGCTACCGGTGGACGTCAGGAGTCCTTCTCGAGCTTGAACGACCACAGGCCGTACGCCTTGGAGTTGGCGCCCGCCAGGATCGTCACCGTGGTGGAGGAGCCGGTGGCGCCGTACTGCTGGTTGAAGAACACGCTGCCCGGAACCGTGCGGTAGGTCTTCTTGCTGGAGTCGGTCAGCGGCTGACCGTTCATCAGCAGCGTCCAGCCCTTGTCCGCGATCTCCGGGTCGACGCCGAAGCGGACCGTCGCGTCGGGGTCCACCGAGATGGACTTGGCGTCCTTGTCCTTCAGGCAGTCCTGGAGGGAGGACGGCTTGAGCGCGTCGCCGTCGTTGTAGCAGGAGGCCTCGGAGTGCACCGTGTTGCGGTCCACCGTCACGGTGGCCAGCGGGGTCGGCTTGTCGCAGGCGGAGAGGGCGAGCAGTCCGGCGCCGACGGCACCGACGGCAGCCATGGCGCGGCGGTGGCGCGCGGCGAAACGCTGGGAGGTCATGGCCGAAGGCTATCGGGAGGCATCGGCCCCGTTGCGAGCCGGGTACGGCGTGCCGCGTCCCTCCGGGTTTGCGTGGTCCCGCGTCGGCGTGTGCCGTGACCTGTCGCGTCGGCGTGTGCGGGTGATCTGCGGCCGGTCGCGCAGTTCCCCGCGCCCCTGAAGGCATGCGCTGCGCGCAGCCTCCCCCCACGGGGAGATGCCGCACCGCAGGTGCGCATCTCAGGGGCGCGGGGAACTGCGCGAGAAGCCCCGCGCACCGGCAGCCCGCGACGAATCCCCGCCCGGCAGACGCAGTCGTGCCTTTAGGGGCGCGGGGAACTGCGCGAGAAGCCCCGCGCACCGGCAGCCCGCGACGAATCCCCGCCCGGCAGACGCAGTCGTGCCTTTAGGGGCGCGGGGAACTGCGCGAGAAGCTCCACGCACCGGCAGCCCGCGACGAATCCCCGCCCGGCAGACGCAGTCGTGCCTTCAGGGGCGCGGGGAACTGCGCGACCAGCCCCCACCGGACCCGCACTCGGCAACGCGACAGAAACCCGGCAGACGCTAGGCCACCCGGGCCGAACGCCCCGCCCCACCCCGTGCCGCGGCCAGAAGACCTCGCACCGTCGTCAGCCACCCCACCGCCACGATCCCCGCCGCCACCGAAAGCCCCAGCGCCCCGTTCAACGGCAGCGCGATCCCGATCGCCCCACCCAGCACCCACGCCACCTGCAACAACGTCTCCGACCTGGCGAACGCCGACGTCCGCACCGCCTCCGGCACGTCCCGCTGGATCGTCGCGTCCAGCGACAGCTTGGACAGGGCCTGCGCGAACCCGGCGACCGCCGCGAGGAACGCCGTCATCAGCGCCCCGAAGAAGACCGCCGACGTGATCGCGACACCGAGCACCACCGCCACCACGGTCACGATGATGATCTCGGGCGCCCGCGACTTCAGCCACGCCCCGACCGCCGTGCCCAGCGCGTTCCCCGCGCCCGCCGCCACGCCGACGATGCCGAGCGACACGGCCGCGCTCTGCCCGGTCATCGGATGCTCGCGCAGCAGGAACGCCAGGAAGAAGATCAGGAAGCCCGAGAGGGCCTTCAGCGAGGCGTTCGCCCCGAGGGCGTGGGTGACGGCGGGGCCGACCGTGCGCAGGCCGGGCCTGCGCTGCCGCTTGCCGGGCCCGTGCAGGTGCTCCTCGTCCGCCGCCAGCAGCGCCTTGCTCTCGCCCTTCGCCGAGTCGACCTTGCGCGGCATCGAGAACGACAGGAACATCCCGGTCACGTAGAGCACGAACGCCCCGAACAGCGGCCAGCGCGGCCCGATCGTCTGCAGCCCCGCCCCGACCGGGGCAGCCGCCGCCGTGGCGAGCAGCCCGGCCAGCGTGACCCGCGAATTCGCCTTCACCAGGGAGAAGCGGGCCGGCAGCAGCCGTGGCACCACCGCCGAGCGCACCACGCCGTACGCCTTCGACGCGACGAGCACGCCGAGCGCCGCCGGATACAGCTGGAGGCTGCCGCTGACCACCGCGCTCGACAGGACGAGCGCGAGCAGCGCCCGCGCCAGCATCGAACCGGCCATCGCGGCCCGCCGCCCGTGCGGCAGCCGGTCGAGCAGCGGTCCGATGACGGGCGCCAGGAGGGTGAAGGGCGCCATGGTGATGGCGAGGTAGAGGGCGACCCGGCCGCGGGCCTCGTCCGTGGGGACGGAGAAGAACACCGTGGACGCGAGGGCGATGGTGATCATGACGTCACCCGCGCCGTTCACCGCGTGCAGTTCGATCAGTTTTCCGAGACCGGACTCGCCCGCCCCGTGCGCGTGGGTCGCTTTCCGGATGCCGCGCGCCGTACCGGTGAACGGCAGGTGCAGGGCACGCCCGATCTTGCGGACGGCCCCGCGCACCGGGCCCGCACCGCTGTATTCGTACCGTGTCGCACCAGATGAACCGGACGAACGCGACGAACTCGCCGAGCTGGACGACGACGACCTTGCGGCAGTCACCCAGTCATAGTGCCCCTTGAACGCCCGTACTAGTGCCGATATGGGAGTGCGGGTCGGCTTTCGCGTCAGGTGCGGCTCGTACGTCGGTGTGGGCGCAGGGCGTGGAAGGAGGTAGCGTGCGTAGCGCGCCCGCGGCGGTTGTTCTCGGCCGCGCGCCTCTCGGCCATCCCGCAGAATGGATGGCGTAGGTGCGCCCGGAACGTCGGGCGTGGACGTCGACGCGGCCCCCTGGTCCGCTCCGTCCGCGCTCCCGCTCACCGGACGGCGCACTCGTGAGACGGCGTAGGAGAGAAGCGATACCTGTGAGCGCAGCGACAACGCGAAGCCGCACCCCTGACCGTCTGTGCGCCGAGGCGGTCGACATCGCCCGCGCCGCCGCCGAGGAGGCGGCCGCCCCGGGGGTGGTCGGTGAGCACGTCGAGACGGTCGTCGAGGGCGACCGCGTCGTCACGCACCTCTTCGAGTGCAAGGAGTTCGGCTACCGGGGCTGGCGCTGGGCCGTGACCGTGGCCCGGGCCTCCCGCGCCAAGCACGTCACGCTCGACGAGGTCGTGCTGCTGCCCGGCCCCGACGCGCTGCTGGCCCCCGAGTGGGTGCCGTGGAGCGAGCGGCTCCGGCCCGGTGACCTGGGCCCCGGTGACCTCCTGCCCACCGATGCCGACGATCTGCGGCTGGAGCCCGGCTACTCCGGTGAGGACGCGCCGCCGCCGAACTCTCCGGTGTCCGAGGACATGGCGGAGCTGGTCGAGGCGGAGGACGTCGAGGTGACGGAGGGGCCCGTGGCGGCCCTGCCCGTCGCGCCGGCCCGCGGCTCGATCGCGTCCGTCGCCGAGGAGCTCGGCATGCGGCGTGCGCGGGTTCTGTCGCGGTACGGGCTGCACGTCGCGGCCGACCGCTGGGAGGACTCCTTCGGCGCGAAGACCCCGATGGCCCAGGCCGCCCCGGCGACCTGTGTCTCCTGCGGCTTCCTCACCCCGATCGGCGGCTCCCTCGGCCAGGCCTTCGGCGTCTGCGCGAACGAGTTCTCGCCGGCGGACGGGCGGGTCGTCTCGCTGTCGTACGGGTGTGGTGGGCATTCGGAGGCCGCGGTCATGCCGAAGCCGCCTCGGCCGGCGGAGCCGGTGATCGACGAGAACGTCGTCGACGCGTTTCCGCTCCGCGCGGAGCCGGATGCGGGGTCGGTCAGCGCGGTGTCCTCCACCACCGCGGACGACCTCGGCCACTCGTAGCCACCTGCTCGCCTGCCGGGTTCCTCTTTCGCGGCGGGTGCGGCTCTCGTCGTGGCTGGTCGCGCAGTTCCCCGCGCCCCTAAAGGCACGACTGCGTCTGCCGGGCGGGGATTCATCGCGGGCTGTCGGTGTGTGGGGCTTCTCGCGCAGTTCCCCGCGCCCCTGGAGGCCTGCGGCCTCCTGGAGGCGCACGGAGTGTGCCTTTCAGGGGCGCGGGGAACTGCGCGAGCAACCACGACGAGACCCGCGGACGAAGTCGGGTTTTCAGGGGCGCGGGGAACTGCGCGATCAGCCCCCACCGGGCCGCGGACGAAGTCGGGTTTCAGGGGCGCGGGGAACGGTGCGATCAGCCCCCACCGGGCCGCGGACGAAGTCGGGTTTCAGGGGCGCGGGGAACGGTGCGAGCGGGGTCCAGCGGGGTGCGCCCGGTGACGCGGCGACAGGGGCCGCTGCGCGGAGCGATAACGTTCGGCCCCGGACCTGACCACGCCGCCCAGAGGAGTCACCCGTGAGCGGGAGCAAGATCGCGCGTCCGGCGCCGGAGGGCATCGACCCGTTCGGCACCGCCAGGCTCCGCCGAGGCGTGCTGGACGCGTGGACCGGCAGCGCAGCCCGGTTCCGGGAGGACGCCAACGCCGAGGAGGACCTCGCACTCGGCGGCTACCGGGACCGCCTCGTCGTCGAACTCGCCCAGAACGCCGCCGACGCCGCCGCCCGCGCCGGAACCGAGGGCCGCCTCGCCCTGACCCTGAAGGACGGCGTCCTCGCCGCCGCGAACACCGGCGCCCCGCTGGACGCGGCCGGCGTCGAGTCGCTGTCCACGCTGCGCGCGTCCGCGAAGCGGGAGGACACCGAGACCGCGGTGGGCCGGTTCGGCGTCGGGTTCGCCGCCGTCCTCGCCGTCTCCGACGAGCCCGCCGTGGTCGGCAGGACCGGCGGCGTGCGCTGGTCGCTCGGCGAGGCCCGGCTCGCCGCCGAGGAGACCGCCCGGCACGCCCCCTCCCTCGGCACCGAGCTGCGCCGCCGCGACGGTCACGTCCCGCTGCTGCGGCTGCCGTTCGCGGCGGAGGGCTCGGCCCCCGAGCCGTACGACACCGTCGTCATCCTGCCGCTGCGCGACCAGGCCGCCGAGGCGCTCGCCGCCCGCCTCCTGGACGCCGTGGACGACACGCTGCTGCTCGCCCTGCCGGGCCTGTCCGAGGTCACCGTCACCACGGACGCCGGCACCCGCACGCTGCGCCGCCGCACCGACGACGTGTACACCGTCATCACGGACGACGCCCGGGAACCCGCCGAGCTGCGCTGGCGCACCGTCACCCGCAGCGGCGCCCTCGCCCCCGCACTGCTGGCCGACCGGCCCGTCGAGGAGCGGCTGCGGCCCCACTGGTCCGTCACCTGGGCCGTGCCCGTGAGCGCCGACGGCGCCCCGCAGAAGCCGGCGAGCGCCCCCGTCGTGCACGCGCCCACCCCGAGCGACGAGGCCCTCGGCGTGCCCGCGCTGCTGATCGCCTCGTTCCCGCTGGACACCGCCCGGCGGCACGTCGCGCCCGGTCCGCTCACCGACCACCTCGTCGAGCGCGCCGCCGACGCGTACGCCGAACTGCTCGGCGCCTGGCGGCCGGTGGGCCCCGGCGTCCTCGACCTGGTGCCGGGCCCGCTCGGCCGCGGTGAACTCGACGGCGCCCTGCGCGCCGCCGTCCTGGAGCGGCTGCCGCGCACCGCCTTCCTGCCGCCCGCCGTCGGCCCGCGGGACGAGGACGACGACCGGCCCGAGGCCCTGCGGCCGCGCGACGCCGAGGTCGTCGAGGGCGCGGGCGCCGACACCGTGCGGGTCCTCGCCGACGTGCTGACCGGACTGCTGCCCGCCGGGCTCGAACGCCGCGTCGAGCTGCGCACGCTCGGCGTCGCCCGGGTCCCGCTGACCGAGGCCGTCGACCGGCTCGCGGGCCTGGAGAAGGAACCGGGCTGGTGGCGCAGCCTGTACGAGTCGCTCGCCGGAGTCGACCCCGACCGGCTCAGCGGACTGCCCGTCCCGCTGGCCGGCGGCCGCACCACGATCGGCCCCCGGCAGGTCCTGCTGCCCACCGCCGAGGCCTCGGGCGTGCCCGGCGACGCGCTCGCCCGGCTCGGCCTGAAGGTCGCCCACGCCGACGCCGCCCATCCGCTCCTGGAGAAGCTGGGCGCGCTGCCCGCCACCGCCCGCGCCGTCCTGACGACGCCTCAGGTGCGGGCCGCGGTCGCCGCGTCGCTCGACGACGAGCCTGCCTGGGACGACGAAGGCGCCCTGGGTGCCGACGAGTTGGCCGACGTCGTCCTCACCCTCGTACGGGACGCGCACCTCGACGTGGGTGACGAGCCGTGGCTGGGCGCCCTCGCGCTGCCCGACGACGAGGGTGAGCTGGTGCCCGCCGCCGAGCTGGTGCTGCCCGGCAGCCCGATCGCCTCGGTGCTGCGTGAGGGCGAACTGCCCTACGTCGACGACGAGCTGGCCGAGCGGTGGGGCGAGCAGCCCCTCGCCGCCTGCGGGGTGCTCGCCACCTTCGCGCTGGTCCGGGCCGCCGACGTCGTCCTCGATCCCGACGAACTCGAGCCGCGGGACAGCGACTTCCCCGAGCCCGACGACGCGGGGCTGCTCGACGCGGTCGACGTGTGGTGCGAGGACGTCCTCGACCGGCTGCCGGACTCGCCGGTGCCCCCGGTCGCCACCGAGCTCGTCGCCGTACGGGACCTGGACCTGGTCGACGAGGACCGCTGGCCGCAGGCGCTCGCGCTGCTGTCCAGGCCGCCGCTGCGCGACGCCCTCACCCAGCCCGTCCGCGTCCTGCTGCCCGACGGCACGCACGAGCTCGTCCGCCCGTACACGGCGTGGTGGCTGCGCGGGAACCCGGTGCTCGACGGGCGCCGGCCGGCCGGACTGCGCGCCGAGGGCGGCGATCCGCTGCTCGTCGGTCTCTACGAGCCCGCCGACGCCTCCGGGTTCGAGGACGAGCAGGTGCTGCGCGCCCTCGGGGTGCGCACGTCCGTCGCCGCGCTCCTCGAAGAGCCGGGCGGCGCCGCGGAACTCCTGGACCGCCTCGCCGACCCGGACCGCCCGGTCGGCTCCGCCCAGCTCCACGCCGTCTACGGCAGGCTGGCCGACCTCGACCCCGAACAGGTCACCCTGCCCGACGAGGTGCGGGCCGTGCGGGACGGCGAGGTCGTGGTCGTCGACGCCGCGGACGCCGTCGTCGCCGACGCCCCCGACCTGATCCCGCTCGCCGCGGGCCGGGCGCTGCTGCCGGTCGCCCCGGCGAAGGCCGCGCACCTCGCCGAGCTCTTCCAGGTGCGGCGGCTGAGCGAGGCCGTCGACGCCGAGGTGACCGAGGAGGGGGAGACGCACCCCGTGCCCGACTCCGTGCGCGTCCTGCTCGGGGCCGCGACCCCGGCCTCGTACGTCGAGCACGAGGAGCTGTTCGTCGCCGGTACGGAGGTCGACTGGCGCCGCACCCCGGACGGCACCGTGCACGCGGCGACCGTGGAGGGTGTCGCGGCCGGTCTGGCCTGGGCGGCCGGGCAGTGGCCGCGCCGCTTCGAGGTGGCGGCGCTCCTGGAGGACCCGTCGCGCACGGAGGAACTGGCGCGGGACCGCTGGTTCGACTGAGCGCCTTTGCGCGGGGCTGCACGGCTTCTCCGTGAATCGGTCACGAAATCTTCACTTGACGTACAACCAGTCACGCGGGTCACGGGTCTATCTGGCGGGTCAACAGACCCCTAGACCACTTGGACCCGCGTGACAGCACCAGCACCGCGGGTCCCTTCTCCACCACTGGGGAACACATGCGCATTCGTGCCACCGCAGCTGCCGTGACGGTTTCCGGCGCCCTGGCCCTCACCGCGTTCGCCGTCCCGGCGGCGCAGGCCGGTGACGACGTGCTCGGCTCCGCCGCCGCCCAGCGGATCGCCGACTTCCACAGCGGGCACGCCGCCTCACGCGCCTCCACGTTCGCCGCCGCGTCCGGCTACGACGACCAGCTCGGCGACACCGCCCTCTCGAACGTCGTCGTGAACGGCGGCAAGGACGTCGTCCTCGGCACCTCCGCCAAGGCCAACTTCAAGGTGAGCTTCACCGCCACCGACGACTCCGGCATCGACAACACCTCCGCGTTCGCGATCGTCTACCACGGCACGGACCTGGACTCCTCCGACAACGGCGCCCTGCAGAACGAGGCGGACGGCGCCACCACCTGCAAGACGGTCAACGCCACCACGTCGACCTGCACCCTGAGCTTCACGGTCGACCCGCGGGACCTGTGGAACGTGGACGCCGGCTCCTGGAAGGTGCTGGCGGGCGCGCAGGCCAACGACCTGGACTACTCGGTCCGCGAGAAGGCCAAGTCGTACAGCACCAAGCGCTACGCGAAGCTCACCACCAACGCCGCCCCCGAGCCGGTCAAGAAGGGCGGGACCATCACGGTCACCGGCCTGCTCTCCCGCGCCAACTGGGACACCGGCAAGTACATGGGCTACACCAAGCAGTCGGTGACCCTGCAGTACCGCAAGAAGACCTCCAGCACGTACACCAACGTCAAGACGGTCACGTCGTCCTCGACGGGTTCGCTGAAGACGACGGTCAAGGCGTCGGCCGACGGCTACTTCCGCTACAAGTTCGCGGGCACGTCGACCACCCCGGCCGTCACCTCCACCAGCGACTTCGTCGACGTCCGCTGACCGGGGCCGACAACCGCTAGGCGGGGAAGCGGCGGTCGACCCACTTCCACAGGAATTCGAGGACGACCGCCGCCACCACCGCGACGCCCACCGCCGTCCACGGCATGGCGGCGCCGACCAGCTTCAGCGCGAAGAAGTCCTGCAGCCACGGCACGACCAGGACCAGCAGGAAGCCGAAGCCCATCGCCGCCACCAGGACGATCCGCCACCACGTGTAGGGGCGGGCCACGATGGCGAGCACCCACATCGAGATCAGGAACAGCGTCAGCGTCGCCGAACTGGTCTCCGCGTCGAGCGCGCCCGAGCCCGTGTAGTAGTGCCGGGCGACCAGGTACATCACGAAGGTGGCGATGCCCGCGACGGCGCCGCCCGGGATCGCGTACCGCATCACGCGTTTCACGAAGTGCGGTTTCGCGCGCTCCTTGTTGGGGGCGAGCGCGAGGAAGAACGCCGGGACGCCGATCGTCAGCGTCGACAGCAGCGTCAGGTGCCGCGGCAGGAACGGGTACTCGACCTGGAAGCAGACCACCAGCAGCGCGAGGATCACCGAGTAGACGGTCTTGACCAGGAACAGGGTCGCGACCCGCGTGATGTTGCCGATGACCCGGCGGCCCTCCGCGACGACCGAGGGCAGCGTCGCGAACGAGTTGTTCAGGAGCACGATCTGGGCGACCGCCCGGGTCGCCTCCGAGCCCGATCCCATGGACACCCCGATGTCGGCGTCCTTGAGCGCGAGCACGTCGTTCACGCCGTCGCCCGTCATCGCGACCGTGTGGCCGTGCGACTGCAACGCGCCGACCATGTCCCGCTTCTGCTGGGGCGTCACCCGGCCGAACACCGTGCCCGCGTCGAGCGCGTCGGCCATCTGCGCCTGGTCCTTGGGGAGCGTCCGGGCGTCGACGGTGTCCTCGGCGCCGTTCAGGCCCAGCTTGCCGGCGACCGCGCCGACGGAGACCGCGTTGTCGCCGGAGATCACCTTGGCCCTGACGTCCTGCTCGGCGAAGTAGCGCAGGGTGTCGGCGGCGTCCGGGCGCAGCCGCTGCTCCAGCACGACGAGCGCGGCCGGCTCGGCGCCCTCCAGGACCCGCGGGTCCTCCAGGTCCCTGGCCACGCGGGCGAGCAGCAGCACGCGCAGGCCCTGGTGGTTGAGGTCCTCGACCTCGGCGAGCGTGGGGTCGTCGGCGGGCAGCAGCACGTCGGGCGCCCCGAGCAGCCAGGCACTGTTCGTCCCGTCGCCCTCGCTGAAGGCGGCGCCGCTGTACTTGCGGGCGGACGAGAACGGCAGGGACTCGGTGCAGCGCCAGTCGTCGCTGTCCGGGTAGGCGTCGATGACCGCCTGGAGCGAGGCGTTCGGCCGCGGGTCGGACTCGCCGAGCGCGCCGAGCACCTTGCGCACGTACCCCTCGTCGGCGCCGCCGAGCGGGCGCAGTTCGGAGACGTCCATGCCGCCCTCGGTGAGCGTGCCCGTCTTGTCGAGGCAGACGGTGTCGATGCGGGCGAGGCCCTCGATGGCGGGGAGTTCCTGGACGAGGCACTGCTGGCGGCCGAGCCGGATGACACCGATCGCGAAGGCCACGGAGGTCAGCAGGACCAGGCCCTCGGGGACCATCGGCACGATGCCGCCGACGGTGCGCGCGACGGACTCCTTGAAGTCGTTCTCCTTGACCACGAGCTGGCTGATGACCAGGCCGATCGCGGTCGGGATCATCATCCACTGCACGTACTTGAGGATCTGGGAGATGCCGGAGCGGAGCTCGGAGTGGACGAGGGTGAACCGGCTCGCCTCCTCGGCGAGCTGCGCCGCGTACGCCTCGCGGCCCACCTTCGTCGCGGTGAACGCGCCGCCGCCCGCGACCACGAACGACCCGGACATCACCTCGTCGCCGGGCCGCTTGACGACCGGGTCCGCCTCACCGGTCAGCAGGGACTCGTCGATCTCCAGGCCGTCCGCCTCCGCGCACAGCCCGTCCACGACGATCTTGTCGCCGGGGCCGATCTCGATCAGGTCGCCGAGCACGATCTCGGAGGTGGACACCTCGGCCGCGATCCCGTCGCGGCGCACCGTCGGCTTCGCCTCGCCGATCACCGCGAGCGAGTCCAGGGTCTGCTTGGCCCGCCACTCCTGGACGATGCCGATGCCGGTGTTCGCGATGATCACGAAGCCGAAGAGGCTGTCCTGGATCGGCGCGACGAACAGCATGATCAGCCAGAGGACGCCGATGATCGCGTTGAAGCGGGTGAAGACGTTGGCCCGGACGATCTCCGTGAGGGAGCGCGAGCTGCGCACCGGGACGTCGTTGACCTCGCCGCGGGAGACGCGCTCCGCGACCTCGGCGCCGGTGAGTCCCGTGGCCCGTTCCGGCACGGGTATCGGGTGGACCGGGTCGAGTTCGGCACCCGCGTCGATATGGGTCATGAGTTCGACGTTACGGGGGGATGTGCCGGTTCACCCCTTGAGCGGGCGAAAGATCCGACCAGGGGAGGACAGGGGAGGATCCCCTGTGGTCCCGTGGTCGTACGGCCCGTCAGGGCCCCGTCAGGTACGGCCCTCGGCGGCCGCCCGCTTGATCGCCGCGTCCCGCCCCCGCACGTACCAGATGCCGATGAGCCCGAGGCCCGCGCCGGCCAGGCACGTCCACACCCACCAGGTGTGCCCGTGGTCGTCGAACCAGCCGTAGAACGGCAGCTGTACGAGGAAGAGGACGAACCAGAGGATCGTGCCGCCGGTGATGGTGGCGACCACGGGACCCTCCAGGGGTTCCGGTGCCTCGTGCTTGGGGGTCCACTTCGCCATGCGCACAGCTTACGAGGAGCTCCCCGGGGGTGTCACAGGCCCCGTACCAGGCGGGTCTACGCGCGGAGATAGCGAATTCCGCCTCATATGTTCATACTGAAACGGCCTGAGTCTGGCCACTTCTGTTCGTATGAAACACCAGAGGATGCATCGGGGAAGCCCTCTGGTGATCACTCGACAGCCAGGCTCGATCACTTCCCGCCCGTAGATCGCCGTAGATCTGCTCACTGCTGAATACCGCTGAGGTCATCCATGTCCACTTCGGCCACCGCCCCGGTCGACGTCAACCCGCAGCCGCCGTCGGGTCCGAAGAACGGCTTCGACCGGTACTTCAAGATCTCCGAGCGCGGTTCGACGATCCCTCGTGAGATCCGTGGCGGCTTCGCCACCTTCTTCGCGATGGCCTACATCATCGTGCTGAACCCGATCATCCTGGGCAGCGCGAAGGACATGTACGGGCACCAGCTCGACAACGGCCAGCTGGTCACCGCCACCGCGCTGACCGCCGCGTTCACCACGCTGCTCATGGGTGTCATCGGCAACGTGCCGATCGCGCTCGCCGCCGGCCTCGGCGTGAACACCGTGGTCGCCCTGCAGCTCGCGCCGCGCATGTCGTGGCCGGACGCGATGGGCATGGTCGTCCTCGCGGGCTTCGTCGTGATGCTGCTCGTCGCCACCGGTCTGCGGGAGCGCGTCATGAACGCGGTGCCGCTCGGTCTGCGCAAGGGCATCGCCATCGGTATCGGCCTGTTCATCATGCTGATCGGCCTCGTCGACTCGGGCTTCGTCTCGCGCATCCCGGACGCCGCGCACACCACGGTGCCGCTGCAGCTCGGCGCCGACGGTCACCTGAACGGCTGGCCGGTTCTCGTCTTCGTGCTCGGCGTGCTGCTGACCCTGGCGCTGATGGTGCGCAAGGTGCCGGGCGCGATCCTGATCTCGATCGTCGTGATGACGGTCGCCGCAGTGATCATCAACGCCGTCGCCACGGTGCCGTCCTGGGGTCTGACCACCCCGAAGTGGCCCGGCAACCCGGTCTCCACGCCCGACTTCGGGCTCGTCGGACAGGTCAGCCTGTTCGGCGGCTTCGAGAAGGTCGGCATCCTGACCGGCGTGCTCTTCGTCTTCACCGTGCTGCTGTCGTGCTTCTTCGACGCGATGGGCACGATCATGGGCATCAGCGACGAGGCCAAGCTGACCGACGCGAACGGTCAGATGCCCGGCATGAACAAGGTCCTCTTCATCGACGGCATCGCCGTCGCCGCCGGTGGCGCCTCGTCCTCCTCGGCCACCACCTGCTTCGTCGAGTCCACCGCCGGTGTCGGCGAGGGCGCGCGCACCGGCCTGGCCAACGTCGTCACCGGCGGTCTCTTCGCCGTCGCGCTGTTCCTCACGCCGATCGCCACGATGGTCCCGTCCCAGGCCGCCACGCCCGCGCTGCTCGCGGTCGGCTTCCTGATCCTGTCCGGCGGCATCCGCGCCATCGACTGGGACGACTGGACGATCGCCATCCCGGCCTTCGTGACGATGCTGATGATGCCGTTCACGTACTCGATCACGAACGGCATCGGCATGGGCTTCATCACCTTCACCGTGCTGCGCGTGGTCGCGGGCCGGGCCAAGGAGGTGCCGGTCGCGATGTACGCCGTGTCGGCGGTGTTCGCCTTCTACTACCTGATGCCGGCGCTCGGCCTCACGTGAGCCGATAGCCCGCGCGGACCTCAGGCGGCCCCGTAGAACTTCTCCGTCTCCTCGACGGCCGTCTTGAAGCGTTCGTCGAAGTCGTCCCGAATGAGCGTCCGGACCACGTAGTCCTGGACGCTCATTCCTCTTTTGGCGGCGTGGGTCTTGAGCCGGTCGAGCAGCTCACCGTCTATCCGCAGGCTGAGCACAGTCGATCCCATGCGGAACAGGGTCCCGGTGTGTCGTGGCCGATTGCGTCACTTTCCGAATCCGGATCACTCGTTTGAGTGACGTGAGGTTTCCCGTGGCCTGGATCACTGGTCACGCGGGGCTTTTGCGGTGGTCGTTAGACACAGTAATGAGTTACGCTAACAAACATGCCGGACCTCCTGCATGGCGACGATGCCGCCGCCGTGAACTCCCTGCGCTCCGCAGTGATGCGCCTGTCGCGCCGACTCAAGCACCAGCGGGTCGACGAATCGCTGAGCCCCACCGAGATGTCGGTGCTCGGCACCCTCGCCGGATGCGGCTCCGCGACACCGGGTGAGCTGGCCCGCAAGGAGCACGTGCAGCCGCCGTCGATGACCCGCATCGTCGCGCTCCTTGAGGCCAAGGGACTGGTCAGGCTGGAGCCTCACCCCGAGGACCGTCGGCAGAAGGTCGTCACCTCCACCGAGCAGGCCGAGGCCATGCTCAAGGAGAGCCGCCGCAAGCGGAACGCATGGCTGGCCGGCCTCGCCGACGGTCTCGACGAGGACGAGTGGGCCAAGCTGCGCGCGGCCGCACCCGTCCTCGAGAAGCTCGCCCACCTCTGACAGACGACCGCCGAGGAGGCGAACCCACTTTGAGTACGGGATCCGGAGCAGACTCCGCCCCCGTCCCAACCGCCCACGACACCCCCGCCCGCCCCCGCAAGACCTCCATGTTCGCCAGCCTCAAGGTGCGCAACTACCGGCTGTTCGCGACCGGTGCCGTCGTGTCCAACACGGGCACCTGGATGGCCCGCATCACCCAGGACTGGCTGGTCCTGTCCATCACGGGCTCGTCGGCCGCCGTCGGCATCACCACGGCGATGCAGTTCCTGCCGATGCTGCTCTTCGGTCTGTACGGCGGAGTGATCGCCGACCGGTTCGACAAGCGCAAGCTGCTCTTCTGCACCCAGGGTGCGATGAGCCTGTCCGGTCTGTTCCTCGCCGCGCTGACCCTGTCCGGCAACGTCCAGGTCTGGCACGTCTACCTCGCCGCCTTCTTCACGGGTCTCGTCACGGTCGTCGACAACCCGACGCGGCAGTCCTTCGTGTCCGAGATGGTCGGTCCCGACCAGGTCCGCAACGCGGTCTCGCTGAACTCGGCGAACTTCCAGTCCGCCCGCCTCATCGGCCCGGCCGTCGCGTCCGCGCTGACCGCCGCCGTCGGTCCCGGCTGGGCGTTCCTCGCCAACGGCCTGTCCTTCCTCGCGCCGCTCACCGGACTCGCGCTGATGCGCACCGCCGAGCTGCACGAGAACCCGCGCGCACCGCGCGGCAAGGGCCAGCTGCGCGAGGGCCTGCGCTACGTCTCGGGTCACCCGGAGCTGATCTGGCCGATCGTGCTCGTCGGCTTCGTCGGCACCTTCGGGTTCAACTTCCCGATCTGGCTGAGCGCCTACGCCGACGACGTCTTCCACGGCGGCGTAGGCCAGTACGGCCTGTTCAACACGCTCATGGCGATCGGCTCGCTGGCCGGCGCCCTGCTCGCGGCCCGGCGGCGCTCGACCCGCCTGCGGGTCCTGGTCGGCGCCGCGATCGGCTTCGGCGTCCTGGAGGTCCTGGCGGCGTGGGCGCCGGGCGTCTGGGCGTTCGCCCCGCTGATCGTGCTGCTCGGCATCCTCGGCCTGACGGTCAACGTGACCGCCAACTCCACGGTCCAGATGGGCACGGACCCCGAGATGCGCGGCCGGGTGATGTCGCTGTTCATGATGGTGTTCACCGGTGGTACCCCGCTGGGCGGGCCGCTCTTCGGCTGGCTCGCCGACCAGTACGGGGTGCGCGTCAGCTTCACGCTGGGCGGTGTGATCTGCGCCGTGGCGGCGGCCGGTGTCGGGCTGATGCTGGCGCGGGCCGCGAACCTGCGGCTCAAGGTCGACCTGCGGCGCGGCGAGCGGCACCTGCAGTTCGTACCGCGCGAACCGCAGCCACTGGCGGCGGCGGCCTGACCGCGACACGTCTGCCGGGCCCTGTTCGCCGCGGGGCCCGGCGCCGTCGTGGCTGGTCGCGCAGTTCCCCGCGCCCCTGAAAGGCACACTCCGTGCGCCTCCAGGGCCGCGCGCCTACGCCATCAGCGACTCCACCACGGGCCGAGAGAACCCCCACCGCCCCCCGGTCTTTCAGGGGCGCGACGAACGACGCGAGACCCCCCACCGGCCCGGTCTTTCAGGGGCGCGAGGAACTGCGCGAGAAGCCCCACGCGCCAGCAGCCGAAGTCGGTTTTCCAGGGGCGCGGGGAACGGCGCGAGAAGCCCCACGTGCCCGCGCCCCGCGACGAAAGCCCGACCCGGCAGTCGAAGTCGGTTTTTCAGGGGCGCGGGGAACGGCGCGAGAAGCCCCGCGCACGCGCACCCCGCGACGAAACCCCGACCCGGCAGACGCAGTCGGCCTTTCAGGGGCGCGGGGCTGTGTCACTAGCGGCTCCGCCGCGGGGCGCGAGAAGCCCCCACCGGGGGGTCAGCCTCCGACGGCACACGGAAAACTGAGCCCCATGAGACTCTTCGCCGCCGTGCTACCTCCGGAGGACGTACTCGCCGCACTGGCGCGCACCGTAGACCGCCTGCCCGACCGGGACGGTCTGCGCTGGACCGACAGACCCGGCTGGCACCTCACCCTCGCCTTCTACGGCGACGTACCGGACGAGACCGTGCCCGAGCTGGCGCAGCGCCTCGCGCGGGCCGCCGGGCACACGCCGGAGTTCGGGCTGGCGCTGCGCGGAGGCGGGCAGTTCGGCGGCCGGTCGCTGTGGACCGGCGTCGAGGGGGACGTGGCGACGCTGCGCCGGCTCGCCGAGCGGACCGAGGCGGCGGGCCGCAGGTGCGGGCTGCCGGGGGAGCACCGGCGCTACCGGCCGCACCTGACACTGGCGCGCAGCCGGGAGACGGCCGACCTCGGGCCGTACGTGGCGCAGCTCGACGCGTTCGCAGGCCAGGCCTGGACCGTGCGGGAACTGGCGCTCGTCCGCAGCAACCTGCCGGTGTCCGGGGTGCCGGGCGAGCGGCCCCGGTACGAGAAGGTCGAAGGCTGGCCCCTCTCGGGCACGCGTTAGTCTCGATGACGTGGACCCGAAAACCCGTAACCGGATCATGGCCGGTGTGCTCGTGCTGATGTTCGTCGTCGTGGCGGTGGCGGCGGCCGTCGGTCAGTGAGCGCTGCCCGGCGGCCGCCGCACCCGGTGACGGCGACTACCAGGCGAACGCCTCGGGGGAAGGACCCGGACCCGGGAAGATCTCGTCCAGGCCGGACAGGACCTCCTCACCGAGCTCCAGCTCGACCGCGCGCAGCGCCGAGTCCAGCTGCTCCTGCGTGCGCGGGCCGACGATGGGACCGGTGACGCCGGGCCGGGTCAGCAGCCAGGCGAGGGCCGCCTCGCCGGGGGCGATGCCGTGCTTGTCCAGCAGGTCCTCGTAGCGCTGCACCTGCTCGCGCACCGTGGTGCTCTCCAGGGCGCTCGCGCTGCGGCCGTCCTTGCGGCGCTTGCCCTCGGACTCCTTCTTGAGCACGCCGCCGAGCAGACCGCCGTGCAGCGGGGACCACGGGATGACCCCGAGGCCGTACTCCTGGGCGGCCGGGATGACCTCCATCTCGGCGCGGCGCTCGGCGAGGTTGTAGAGGCACTGCTCGCTGACGAGCCCGACGCGGCCGTGCCGGGCGGCCGTCTCGTTGGCCTGGGCGATCTTGTAGCCGGGGAAGTTCGAGGAGCCCGCGTAGAGGATCTTGCCCTGCTGGATCAGGACGTCGATCGCCTGCCAGATCTCCTCGAAGGGGGTGCGGCGGTCGATGTGGTGGAACTGGTAGATGTCGATGTAGTCGGTCTGGAGCCGCTTCAGGCTGGCCTCGACGGCGCGCCGGATGTTCACCGCGGAGAGCCGGTCGTGGTTGGGCCAGACGTCCCCGTCGCCCGTCATGTTCCCGTACACCTTGGTGGCGAGGACGGTCTTGTCCCGGCGTCCGCCGCCGTTCGCGAACCAGGTGCCGATGATCTCCTCGGTACGGCCCTTGTTCTCACCCCAGCCGTACACGTTCGCGGTGTCGAAGTAGTTGATGCCGCTGGCCAGCGCCGCGTCCATGATGGCGTGGCTGTCGGCCTCGTCGGTCTGCGGGCCGAAGTTCATGGTGCCGAGGACGAGCCGGCTGACCTTAAGTCCTGTGCGTCCGAGCTGCGTGTACTTCATGGCTCTACAGCCAAGGACGTGGAGTGCGCTCTAGGCAAGCGACTTCGTGCGATAGCGGCCCGGTGTCACCCCGAACTCCCGGCGGAACGCGTGCGAGAGGGCGTACGGCGAGGCGTAGCCCACCTGGCGGGCCACCGACTCCAGGGGCGCGTCCGCCGTGCGCAGGAGCGTCGCCGCGCGGGTCATCCGCCACCACGTCAGGTACGTCATCGGGGGGCGGCCCACCAGGGCGGTGAAGCGGCGGTTGAGGGTGGCGCGGGAGACGCCCGCGCGGGTCGCGAGGCGGTCGGCGGTCCAGGTGTGGGCCGGGTCGGTGTGCAGCAGGCGGAGCGCCTCGGTGACCACCGGGTCGGCGAGCGCGGCGGGCCAGCGGGCGGTGCCGCGGCCCGCCGGGTCCGTGGTCCAGGCCCGGATCATGTAGACGAGCAGCAGGTCGAGGAGGCTCGGCACGGCCGCGCACGAGCCGGGCCCGGCGGCCGCCACCTCCCGGCTCAACAGGCCGATCGCCGCCCGGAGTTCGGGGTGGCGGGCGTCGTCGTGCGGGAGGTGGACGACATCCGGCAGCTCGGTCAGGAGCGGGTGGGTGTGGCTGCGGTCGAGGCGGTACTTGCCGCAGAGCAGCTCCACGGCGTCCGGTCCCGCGACGCGCGGCAGGGTGGCGGGCAGCGCCTCGAAGGGGATCGCGCGGGCCACCGCGGCGGCGGGCGCGGGGGAGTCCGCCAGGACGTGGCCCGCGCCGTGCGGCAGCAGCACCGCGTCGCCCGGGCGCAGGGTGAGCGGCGGGCCGCTGTCGGGCAGCAGCCAGCAGCTGCCGGTCAGCGCCACGTGGAAGCCTGCGCCCTCGTACGGGGCGAGGCGCACGCACCAGCTCCCGCCGACCCGGAGGCGGTCGGCGGACGGGCTGCCCGTCCGTACGGCGGCAATCGCGTCGCTCACCACGTCCATGGGGTCAGCGTAGACGGCGTGAACGACATCGGTGAGCCGCTCGCGTATCGGTGGGAGCCTGTCGAGCATTGAGGCGCTCGCCACCCCCTTCCTACCGTGGTCGGCATGGACACCGACTTCGAACGCATCACGCTGGGCGGCATCGAGATCCTCAAGGTCGTGGAGGTGCGCGGACCCTTCGGGCCGCCCGCCGACCTGTTCCCCGGCATCGACGACGTCTGGCAGGCCCACGAGAAGTGGCTCGCCCCCGACTTCCAGGACCCCGACAGCGGGCAGGTGCTGGCCGCCGTGCAGGCCTGGGTGGTGCGCAGCGAGGGCCGCACGATCGTCGTCGACCCGGGCGTCGGCAACGGCCGCGAGCGCCCCGGCACCCCGCACTTCTCCGGCTTCGACACGGACTTCCTGGACCGGCTGGCGCGGGCGGGCGTGCGGCCCGAGGACGTCGACGTCGTCGTCAACACCCACATCCACGGCGACCATGTCGGCTGGAACACCCGCGACGAGAACGGCAGTTGGGTGCCCACCTTCCCCCGTGCCACCTATCTGATCCCGCGGGCCGACCACGACTACTTCGGGCCCGACGGCGCCGCCCGCACCGCGCACGACAACCACCGCTTCCTCTTCGCCGACAGCATCGCGCCGGTCGTCGCCACCGGCCAGGCGGTGCTCTGGGAGGACTCCCACCGCATCGACGCCCACCTCACCCTCGAACCGGCACCCGGCCACACCCCCGGCTCCTCGGTGCTGCGCCTCACCGCCGGCACGGACCGGGCCGTCTTCGTCGGCGACCTCCTGCACAGCCCCGCCCAGTTCGTCGCCCCCACGTGCAGCAGCGCGATGTGCGTGGACCCGACGGAGTCGGCGGCCAGCCGGGTGCGCGTGCTCCAACGGGCGGCCGACGAGAACGAGTTGGTGATCCCGGCACACTTTCCCGGGCCCGGCGCGGCGGAGATCCGGCGGGAGGGGGGCGGGTTCTCGGTCAGTCGGTGGCGGGGGTGACGCACATGTCGTACGGGCCGCCGATGCCCCACGCCTGGTGCAGCGCGTCGGCGAAGGCGGACGCCAGCTTGTGTTCGCCGGACGCGTTCGGATGCGTACCGTCGTACGTGTCGTGCCGGATGTCGTACGACTCGGGGACGGACGCCAGCAGGAGCGGCGAGCGGGGCTCGGACAGGTCCGCGACCGCCTTGGCGAGCAGCGTGTTGAAGTGGGCGACCTGCGCGGCGAAGGGCGCGTCCGTGTCGGCCCTGACGTTCGGGATCACCGGCAGCAGGGCGATCCGGACGGCCGGGTTCGCGGCGCGGGCGGCGGTGACGAAGCGGCGCATGTTCTCCGCGGTCTGCTCGGCGTTCGTGTAGAAGCCGAGGTCGATCAGGCCGAGGGAGACGAGGAGGACGTCCGCGCGGGCGGTGGTGACCGCGTCCGCGATGACCGGCGCCATGTGCTGCCAGCCCTCGCCCCAGCCGGCCAGGTGGTGCTGCGGGAAGTCCGGTTCGGCGTAGTCGTGGCCGCCGCCGTACAGGGCGGTGCGCGGGCCGACCACGGCACAGTCGGTGCCGGTGGCGCGCAGGTGCCGCCACATGCGCAGGCGCCAGGTGTGCTCGCCCGCGCTGCCAATCGTCATCGAGTCGCCGACGAACATGAACCTGAGCATCCGCTCATCATGGTCGATGCCGGGGAGATCACCCCGGCCGCGTGCATGTGAGACCGAACACGCCTGGCAAGCTGTGGGCATGCGTTCGTACAAGGCGTTGTCTGCCCGGAGGCCGTCCCGGGTGTCGTCGCGCGTGGCCGGGGTCGCGGCGGCCGCCGCCCTGCTGTTCGGCGCCACCGCGCTGCCCGCGGCCGCCGGCGAGCCGTCCCCGGGGTCCGACGGATTCACCATCGAGGACCCCCGGATCACCGAGTCCAGCGGTCTGGCCGCCTCGCGCGCCCACCCGGGCGTCTACTGGACCCACAACGACAGCGACGACGGCGCCTACCTGTACGCGATCGACGGCCGGACGGGAAAGACCGTCGCCACGCTCACCCTGACCGGCGTCGGCGCCCCGCGCGACGTCGAGGCGATCTCGGTCGGCCCCGACGGGAACCTCTACGTCGCCGACATCGGCGACAACCTCGGCGGCAAGTGGGACCACGTGTGGATCTACCAGCTGCCCGAACCGAAGGACCTGCGCGACCGGACCGTGCGCGCGACGCAGTACGTCGTGAAGTACGCGGACGGCCCGCGCAACGCCGAGGCGATGATGGTCCACCCCAGGACCGGCCGGGTCTACATCGTGGAGAAGGGCGAGGACGGCGGCGGCCTCTACGAGGGCCCCGACCCGCTGGACCCGTCCGCCACGAACACGTTCGAGCGGATCGCCGACATCGACCTGTGGGTGACCGACGGAGCGTTCTCGCCCGACGGCAAGCAGCTCGCCCTGCGCGGCTACTTCGGCGGCATCGCGTACCGGTGGAACGACGGGAAGCCGGAGCGCCAGGGCCAGTTGAGCGTGCCGATGCAGCCGCAGGGCGAGTCCGTCACGTACACCCTGGACGGCAGGACCCTCCTCTACGGGAGCGAGGGGAAGGGCAGTTCGGTGGAGCCCGTGGAGGTCGAGGGCGCGGGCGGCGGTTCCGACGGCGCCGGGAGTTCGGGGTCCGGCGGCGGCTCGGGGAACGACGACGGCGGATTCACCGGGAAGGCCGGCGCCGTCGGGGCCGCCGTCGTGCTCATCGTCGCCATCGGGATCGGACGGCTGCTGCGGCGGCCCAAGGAACGCTGAAGGCTACTCGCCGAGGACACGCACTTCGTAGTGGAGCGTCTTGTCCCGCTTGACCCGGTGGGCGAGCGGCACCCCGACGCCGTGCATGATCGGGTGCTTGTGGCGCAGGAGCTTCGCCGCGTGCCGCGCCTCGTCGCTGCCCTCGTCGAGCAGCCGGACCCGGGCCTTGAGGGCGGGGCCGGTGGGGGCGCCGCGCAGCGTGGAGGGGGCGATCTCCACCTCCGGGTTGTTGCGCATGCGCTTGGCCTTCCACGCCTTTCCGTAGGTGCGGATGTACGCGTGGTCGCCCTCGACGGCGATGCTCACGGGCGTGCCGACGCCGGTGCCGTCCTTCTTGTGCGTGGTGAGCAGCACCGCGTACTGCTTCACGAGGGGCGCGAGGGCGGGGCTGGGCGCGGGCCGGTCCTGAGGGTTCTCCGGTCGGTTCGTCATACGTCCATGGATGCACCGGCGGGCCGTGCTGTCACCTCCTGCGGTCCGTGCCGCGCGCCGCGACGAGGACGTCGAGGCCGTCCAGGATGCGCTGCAGACCGAACTCGAAGTGGTCGAAGCCGGGCCCGAAGGTGTCCTCCGACAGGGACGCCATCACCGGATAGTCGCCGCTGGCCATGGCCGCCTCCAGGGTGGGCTGCTGCGCGCCCCAGAACGCGGCGTCCGTCAGGCCCGTGGTCTTCTCCGCCTCCTCCTCGTAGACGCGGGTGCGCGCGACCCCGGAGACGTATCCCTCGACCATGACCAGGACCGAGAGCAGCTCGGGGTCGGTCAGGCCCATGGGTCTGATGCGGGCCATCATCTTCTCCATGCCGGCCAGCGCGCCGGGGCCGAGCACCGGGCGGGCCTGGTTGACCTGGAGCAGCCACGGGTGGCGGTGGTAGAGGGCGAGCGTCTCGCGGGCCATCGTCGCCACGGCGTCCCGCCAGCTCCCGTCGCCGAGCGCGGCCGGGTCCTCGTACGGGGTCTGCACCCGGTCCAGCATCAGGTCGAGCAGCTCGGCCTTGCCCGGCACGTACCGGTACAGCGACATCGTGCCGGTGCCCAGGTCGGTGGCGAGGCGGCGCATCGAGACGGCGGCGATCCCCTCGGCGTCCGCGACCTCGATCGCGGTGGCGACGATCCGCTCCAGGGAGAGCGCGGGCTTCGGGCCCCGGCTCGGCCGGGCCCCCGTGCCCCACAGCAGCTCCAGGCTGCGCCGGATGTCGCCGCTGCCGCTGGTCTCGGTGCTGCCGTTCGTGCCCCTGGTGCCGCTGCTCATGGGCTCAGCGTAAACCTCTGCCGGGAAACTGGGTACGGTGTACTCTCATCTGGGTACGGTGTACTCAGTTGGTGGACGACGAAGGAGGGGCCGTGGCCGACGGGGACCACGCGGTGCGGGCCGAGGGGCTCGTGAAGAGGTACGGGGACAAGCGCGCGCTGGACGGGTTCGACCTGACCGTGCGGCGCGGCACGGTGCACGGCCTGCTCGGGCCGAACGGGGCGGGGAAGACGACCGCGGTGCGGGTGCTCAGCACGCTGCTGCGGTTCGACGGGGGCCGGGCGGAGGTCGGCGGTGCGGACGTGGCGTCCAGGCCGCGGCAGGTGCGCCGCCGCATCGGTCTCACGGGTCAGTACGCGGCGCTGGACGAGGTGCTCACGGGCCGGCAGAACCTGGAGATGTTCGGCCGTCTCTTCCACCTCGGCGGGCGCCGGGCGAAGGAGCGGGCGGCCGAGCTCCTCGACCAGTTCGGGCTCACGGACGCGGGCGACAAGGGCGTGGGCGAGTACAGCGGCGGCATGCGGCGCCGCCTCGACCTCGCGGCGTCCATGATCCTCACCCCGGACGTGCTGTTCCTGGACGAACCGACGACCGGCCTCGACCCGCGCGGCCGGGGCGAAGTCTGGGACAGCGTCCGGGAGTTGGTGGCGGCGGGCACGACCGTGCTGCTGACCACGCAGTATCTGGAGGAGGCCGACAAGCTGGCCGGCCGGATCACCGTGATCGACCAGGGGCGGGCCATCGCCGACGACACCCCCGAGGGCCTCAAGCGGTCCGTCGGCGGGGACCGCATCGAGGTCGTCGTCACCGATGCCGCCGATCTCTCCCGCGCCGCGAAGATCGTCGCGCGGGGCGGCGCCGAGCCGGTCGTCGACGAGGAGGCCCTGCGGGTGCACGCGCCGGTCGCCGACCGGGTCGCCGCGCTCACGGACGCCGCGCGCACGCTCCAGGACGAGGGCGTCCCCGTCGAGGACATCGGACTGCGCAGGCCGAGCCTCGACGACGTGTTCCTGCGCCTGACGGGGAGGGCCGCCTGATGGGGACGACGCTGTACTGGGCGGTCGCCGACTGCTGGAACGTGGTCCGCCGCGGCCTCACCCACTACCAGCGCCAGCCGGTCAACATCGCCTGGCAGCTGGGCTTCCCGATCCTGTCCGTGCTCCTGTACGGGTACGTGTTCGGCAGCGCGATGGTGGTGCCGGGCGGTGGCGACTACCGGGACTTCCTGATGCCGGGCATGTTCGCGATGACGATGGCGTTCGGCTTCATCAACACGGCGACGCTCGTCGTCCACGACGCCACGAAGGGGGTCATCGACCGGTTCCGCTCGATGCCGATGGCGCCGTCGGCGGTGGTGTCGGGGCGCGGCGTCACCGATCTGCTGGTCGCCTGCGCCGAGCTGGCGATCCTGATGCTGACGGCGCTGGCGATCGGCTGGCGCCCGGACGGCGGGATCGTGGGCGGCCTGGCCGCGTTCGCCCTGCTGCTGTGGCTGCGCTTCGCGCTGATCTGGCTGGGCGTGTGGCTGGGCCTGCTGGTGCCGAACCCGGAGGCGGCGGGCAGCCTGTTCGCGGTGGCCTTCCCGCTGACGATGATCTCCAGCATCTTCGTCGCGCCGCAGCTGATGCCGGACTGGCTGGGGGCGGTGGCGGCGTGGAACCCGATCTCGTCGACGGTCGCGGCGACCCGCGAACTCTTCGGTACGCCGGTCGGGGCGGGCGACTCGTGGGTGGAGCAGCACGCGGTGCTCATGGCGGTGGTGTGGCCCGCGGTGCTCACGCTGGTGTTCTTCCCGCTGGCGGCACGGAAGTTCGCGGCGCTGGGGCGGTAGGGGGAGCGGGGGCGCTTGCGCGTCTGCCGTGACCTGTTGCGTGGGCGGGTGCGGGTCCGGTGGGGGCTGGTCGCGCAGTTCCCCGCGCCCCTGAAAGGCGCACTCCGTGCGCCTCCAGGAGGTCGCAGGCCTCCAGGGGCGCGGGGAACTGCGCGACCAGCCATAGCCGGTGTGCAGGTCCCCGCGATGCCTGAAGTCCTACGGCGAGGAGAGGCAGGTGTCAGAGCTGGCCGATGACGTAGTCGATGCAGGCGGTGAGCGCCTGCACGTCCGCCGGGTCGATCGCCGGGAACATGGCGATGCGCAGCTGGTTGCGGCCGAGCTTGCGGTACGGCTCCGTGTCGACGATCCCGTTCGCCCGCAGCACCTTCGCCACCGCGGCCGCGTCGATCTCGTCCGCGAAGTCGATCGTGCCGATGACCTGCGACCGCTTCGCCGTGTCCGTCACGAACGGCGTCGCGTACTTCGACTCCTCGGCCCACGTGTACAGGCGCGACGAGCTGTCCTTCGTACGGCCCGTCGACCAGGCGAGCCCGCCCTGGCCGTTGATCCAGTCCAGCTGCTCGGCGAGCAGGAAGAGCGTGGAGAGCGCCGGGGTGTTGTACGTCTGGTTCTTGCGGGAGTTGTCGATCGCCGTCGGCAGCGAGAAGAACTCCGGGACGTGCCGGCCGGACGCGTGGACGCGCTCGGCGCGCTCGATCGCGGCCGGGGAGAAGACGCCGATCCACAGGCCGCCGTCGGAGGCGAAGGACTTCTGCGGGGCGAAGTAGTAGACGTCCGTCTCGGTGATGTCGACGGGCAGGCCACCCGCGCCGGACGTGGCGTCGACCAGGACGAGGGAGCCCTCGTCGGCACCGGCGACACGCTTGATCGGGGCGGCGACACCGGTGGACGTCTCGTTGTGGGTCAGGCCGTACACGTCGACGCCGGCCTCGGCCTGCGCCTCCGGGTGCGTGCCCGGGTCGGAGCTGATCACGGTCGGCTCGGCCAGCCAGGGAGCGAGCTTGGCCGCCTTCGCGAACTTCGACGAGAACTCGCCGAAGTTCAGGTGCTGCGACTTGTTCTCGATCAGGCCGTGCGTCGCCACGTCCCAGAAGGCCGTGGAGCCGCCGTTGCCCAGGATCACCTCGTAGCCCTCGGGGAGGGAGAACAGGTCGCGCACGCCCTCACGGACGCGGCCGACCAGGTTCTTGACCGGTGCCTGGCGGTGGGAGGTGCCCAGGAGGGACGTGCCGGTGGCGGCCAGGGCGTCCAGCGCCTCCGTGCGCACCTTGGAGGGGCCCGCGCCGAAACGTCCGTCGGCGGGCTTGATGTCAGCGGGAATCTGGATCTCAGCCACGAGGTGGAGGGTAGCGGGTGGGTCTCACCGGGCTGCGACGTGTCCGCCCGGTGAGATGCGGGATCTCGTCTGCCGAGGGCTGTGTGATGCCGGGTGCGAAGCTCGCCGTGGTCGCGACGGTTGACGGTGCCTGACCGCCCGGTGGGGCTTCTCGCGTCGACCTCGCGCCGTGGTCGCGAAGGTTGACGGTGCCTGACCGCCCGGTGGGGCTTCTCGCGCAGTTCCCCGCGCCCCTGAGATGCGCACCTGCGGTGCGGCATCTCCCCGACGGAGGAAGGCTGCGCGCAGCGCATGCCTCCCAGGGGCGCGGGGAACTGCGCGAGCAACCCACCACAATCCCCAGCCCGCGACGAAGGACCGGCCCGGCAGACGCAGTCGCAATCTGCCCCCACCGGGCCCGCACCCGCCACACCCGCAGCACCACCCCATTGAGTGGACGCTCACCGGGCATGCTGAACCGCATGGCTGACGACATCGGTAGGGCCCTACGGGACGTCGTCCGGGGCGACGTCGAGTTCACCACCACGGCACGCGCGCTCACCACCATGGACGCCTCCAACTACCGGAGGGTCCCATTGGGCGTCGTCGCACCGAAGGACGCGGACGACGTCAGAGCCGTCCTCGCGGCCTGCGCCGAACGCGGCGTCCCCGTCGTGGGCCGCGGCGGCGGCACCTCCATCGCCGGCCAGGCGACCGGCACCGGAGTCGTCGTCGACTTCACCCGCCACATGAACCGGATCCTCGACGTCGACCCGGCCACCCGAACCGCCCGCGTACAACCGGGAGTCGTGCTGGACCGGCTCCAGGAGCGGGCAGCCCCGCACGGGCTGCGGTTCGGCCCCGACCCGTCCACGCACGGCCGCTGCACCCTCGGCGGCATGATCGGCAACAACTCGTGCGGCTCGCACTCCGTGGCATGGGGCACCACCGCCGACAACGTCGCGGCGCTCGCCGTGGCGGGAGCGGACGGGGGCACGTACCGGCTCGGCCGGGGCTGGGACGGCGCCCCGGCCGGTCTGCGGGCGCTGGTGGAGGGCGAGTTGGGGCTGGTGCGGACCGGGTTCGCGCCGTACGCCGGGCTGCCGCGGCGGATCTCCGGGTACGCCGTGGACGCGCTGCTGCCCGAGCACGGCACCGACCTCGCCCGCTTCTTCTGCGGCACCGAGGGCACGCTCGGCCTGGTCACCGAGGCCACCGTGAAGCTGGTCGGGGCGCCGACCGCGAAGGCCCTCGCGGTCCTGGCGTACACCGACGAGAGCGCGGCGGCGGAGGCGGCCGCCGACCTGCTGCCGTACGGGCCGCTGACGGTCGAGGGCATGGCCGCCGACCTCGTACCGCCGGACTCGGGACTGCCCCGGGGCGGCGCCTGGCTGTTCGTGGAGACCGGGGGCGCGACGCCCGCGGAGGCGAAGTCCGCCGCCGACCGGATCGTGCGGGCCGCGGACGTCCTGGACGCGCTCGTCGTCGACGACCCGGCCGGGCAGCGCGCGCTGTGGCGGATCCGGGAGGACGCGAGCGGCACGGCGACCCGGATGCCGGACGGCAGCGAGGCCTGGCCCGGCTGGGAGGACTGCGCGGTGCCGCCCGCCCGGCTCGGCACGTACCTGCGGGACTTCCGGGGCCTCCTCGGCGAGCACGGGCTGCGGGGCACGCCGTACGGGCACTTCGGCGACGGCTGCATCCACGTCAGGATCGACTTCGACCTGCTGACGGAGAAGGGGATCGGGCGGTTCCGCCGCTTCTCCGAGGAGCTGGCGGCCCTCGTCGTCGCGCACGGCGGATCGCTGTCGGGGGAGCACGGGGACGGGCAGGCGCGGGCCGAGCTGCTGCCGAAGATGTACGGGGCGGAGCTGGTCGGGCTCTTCGAGCGGGTCAAGGGCGTGTGGGACCCGGCGGACGTGCTCAACCCCGGGACGCTGGTGCGGCCCGCACGGCTCGACGAGAACCTGCGGTTCGCGGTGCTGCCGCGCGAGCCGGTGGACGTCGTCTTCGGCTATCCGCACGACGGCGGCGACTTCTCCGCCGCCGTGCGCCGCTGCGTCGGGGTCGCCAAGTGCCGTACGGAGACGATGACGTCGGGCAGTGGCGTGATGTGTCCTTCGTTCCGGGCCACCGGCGGCGACGAGACGCACTCCACGCGGGGCCGGGCCCGGCTGCTGCACGAGATGCTCGCCGGCGAGGTCGTCACGGACGGATGGCGCTCGGAGGAGGTGCGGGACGCGCTCGATCTCTGCCTGTCCTGCAAGGGGTGCAGGAGCGACTGTCCGGTCGGCGTCGACATGGCCACGTACAAGGCGGAGTTCCTCCACCACCACTACGAGGGCCGGCGGCGGCCCGCCGCCCACTACGCGATGGGGTGGCTGCCGCGGTGGCTGCGGCTGGTGGAGCGGACGCGGTCGGCCCGGCTGGTCAACTCCCTGGGCCGGGTGGGCGTGCTGGCGTCGGTGGGCAAGCGGCTCGCGGGGGTCGCCGCGGAGCGGGAGCTGCCGGTGGTGGCCCGGGAGACGTTCAGCGCCGGGTGGCGCAAGCGGCCGGGCGGGCCTGGCGGGGCGGGGCGGCGTGGTGGGCCGGAGGTGGTGCTGTGGCCGGACACGTTCACGGACCATCTGGCGCCGGAGGTGGCCGGGGCGGCCCGGCGGGTCCTGGAGGCGGCGGGGCTGGGCGTGGTCCTCCCGCCGACGCGGACGTTCCCGCGGCCCGGGGTGCGGGGGCGGGTCTGCTGCGGGCTCACGTACGTCTCGACCGGGCAGCTCGACCGGGCCCGCGCGGTGCAGCGCCGCACGCTCGACCTGATGGAGCCGGTGCCGGCCGACGACGGCCCGCCGGTGGTCGTCCTGGAACCGTCCTGCGCCGCCGCGCTCCGCTCCGACCTGCCGGAACTGCTGCCGGACGATCCGCGGGCGCGGCGCCTCGCCGACCGGGTGGTCACGTTCGCCGAGGCGCTGGAGCGGCTCGCCCCCGACTGGGAGCCGCCGCGGATCGGCCGCCCGGTGGTGGGGCAGACGCACTGCCACCAGCACGCGGTGCTCGGCGACACGGCGGACCGGCGGCTACGTGAACGGGCGGGCCTGGAGGGCGAGTTGAGCGGCGGATGCTGCGGGCTCGCGGGCAACTTCGGCTTCGAGCAGGGGCATTACGAGGTCTCGGTGGCCTGCGCGGAGGAGCAGCTGCTGCCGAGCGTGCGCGCCGCGGGGGAGGGTTCCCTGGTGCTCGCGGACGGATTCTCCTGCCGGACCCAGCTGGGGCAGCTGGCCGGGGTGCGGGGGAGGCATCTGGCGGAGGTGCTGGCGGAGGGGCTCGACGCCGCCGACAGGCCCTAGGGGCTGTCGTCCCGCGTCGTCCCGGTCACGTCGAGGGCCAGGGTGATCAGGTCCGGCACCGACGGGTGGGTGGGGACCCGGTGGTGGGCCAGGAGCACCGGCAGGTCGGGGGCGTCGGTGAGCGGGACGTAGGTGACGCCGGGGTGCGGGTGCATGTCGACCGTCGCGGTGGACGTCACCCCGACCGCCCGGTCCGCGGCGATCGCGGCGAGCCAGTCGTCGGTGTTGGCGACCGTCAGCGTCGCGGCCGGCCGGGCGGCGGGCGGCCACAGGTCGAGGCCGGTGGTGCCGGAGACCGTGTTCAGGGCGATGACCTCGCCCTGGAGGTCGGCCAGGGCGAGGTGCGGGCGCCGGGCGAGCGGGCTGTCGGAGGGGAGTGCGGCGACCCGCGCCTCCCGGTGCAGGAGCCGGGTGACCAGGCCGGGCGCGTCGACCGGGCCGCGCAGCAGCGCGATGTCGACGGTGCCGCGGGTCAGCCCGGCCGTCCGGTCGTCGATGCGCAGCAGCTCCAGCGGGACGTCCGGGTGGTCCTGGCGCCAGCGGCGCAGCAGCGGGGTCGTGTACGCGCCCGCCGCCGACCAGGCGTGGCCCAGGCGCAGGGGGCGGTGCGGGGCGCGGGGCGCGGCGAGGGCGTCCTCGAACGCGGCGACGGCCACGGCGGCCTTGCCCCGGAAGGCGCGGCCCTCCGGGGTGAGCGCCAGATGGTGCGTGGAGCGGTCGACGAGGCGCACCCCGAGCGCGGTCTCCAGGGCGGCGAGGGTGCGGGAGACGGCGGGCTGGGTGAGGTTCAGGCGGGCGGCGGCGCGGGTGACGCTGCCCTCGTCGGCGATGGCGAGGAAGCAGCGCAGGTGACGGACTTCGACGGCGTGGGCGTGGTCCCGGCTCATGCTTGCGGAGCATAACCGGAGCGCAGAAGGCATTTCACACGCCGTGCCCGGGAGTTCTAGCGTGGAGGTTCACCCCCGCCGCGCAGTGCAGTACCGTGGACGGGTAAGTTCAAGATATTGCACTCACCCTGTACCGGTGCC
The DNA here is from genome assembly GCF_030766975.1 of Streptomyces sp. KL116D. Classification (NCBI taxonomy): domain Bacteria; kingdom Bacillati; phylum Actinomycetota; class Actinomycetes; order Kitasatosporales; family Streptomycetaceae; genus Streptomyces; species Streptomyces sp. KL116D. The sequence continues at coordinate 55,723 of NZ_JASERH010000068.1, forward strand.
GACCGGTCACCGCATCGGCGGGTGATCCACAGGTGATCGACGGGTGACGGACCAGAAGAGGAACGAGGCCTTGTGAACGGCTCGCGCACCGACCAGCCGCAGGCGTCCGCGCCCGCGCCCGACGCCGCCCTCGCGGGACACGACGGGGCCGGACCGGCCACCTCCCGCCGGGCCGCGCTCGGACCGGTCGGCCTGGTGCTCGCGGGCTGTGTCTCGGTGCAGTTCGGCGGCGCGCTCGCGGTGACCCTGATGCCGCGCGCGGGCGCGGTCGGCGTGGTGACGCTGCGGCTCGTGGTGGCGGCGCTCGTACTGCTCGTCGTCTGCCGCCCGCGGCTGCGCGGCCACTCCCGTACGGACTGGGGCACGGTCGTCGCCTTCGGCATCGCCATGGGCGGCATGAACCTGCTCTTCTACCAGGCCGCGGCCCGCATCCCGCTCGGCCTCGCGGTCACCTTCGAGGTCCTCGGCCCGCTCACGCTCTCCGTCCTGGCCTCGCGCCGCGCGATCAACTTCCTCTGGGCGGGCCTGGCCCTGTGCGGCGTCTTCCTGCTGGGCGGCGCGGGCGACGGGCTCGGCGGCCTCGACCTCGTCGGCGTCGGCTTCGCCGTCGGCGCGGGCGTCATGTGGGCGACGTACATCGTCTTCAGCGCGCGCACCGGCCGCCGCTTCCCGCAGGCCGACGGGCTCGCGCTCGCCATGGCGGTGGCGGCGGTGCTCTGTCTGCCGCTGGGCATCGCGTCGTCGGGCAGCCGGCTCCTCGACCCGGTGACGATCGGGCTCGGCGCGGCGATCGCGATCCTCTCCTCGGTCCTGCCGTACACCCTGGAACTGATGGCCCTGCGCCGTCTCCCCGCCTCGACGTTCGCCGTGATGATGAGCCTGGAGCCGGCCATCGCGGCCCTGGCCGGCTTCCTCATCCTGAGCCAGGCCCTGTCGTGGCTGGAGGCCCTGGCGATCGCCCTGGTCATCGCGGCGAGCATGGGCGCCGTCCGCACCCAGGTGGGCCCCCGGGACCGCACGGTCCCACGGGACTGAGCCGGCTGCCTTCGGCTTCCTTCCGCTGCCTTCCGTACGGGCGGCCCCCGCTCAGTTCCCGCGCGCCGCCCGGTACGCCAGCCCCTGCGCCAGCGCCGTGCGCACGCTCGGCACCAGGTGGTGGGCCCAGGGCGGGTGGGGCTCCGCGCGCAGGAGGGTCCAGCACGTGAGGGCGTAGCCGTGCTCGGCCGGGGTCAAGTAGCCCAGGCGGCGCGGCGGTTCGTCCCTGCGGCCGGTCAGCATCCAGTCGGTGAGCCCGCCGAGCGGCGTCACCGAGTACCCGGCCGTCCTCGTGTAGTTGTCGGCGGCGTTGGCCGTCAGGACGCCCATGCCGAGGTGCACGGCCACCAGGTCGGTGAGCCGCTCCTCCTCGGTGTCGCTCAGGTCCAGCCCGTCGAGGCGGCCCTCCCCGTCCAGGCGGGCGTGCGCCAGTTCGTGGGCGATCAGGGCCGCGAAGGTGTCCGGCCGGGCCGCCACGGTCCTGTCCAGGTCGATCACCGGACCCTCGGGCTCCGCGCGGTACTCGCCCACCTGGTGCCAGGTGCGCGGGGGAGCGGCCGGGGTGGGGTCCACCAGCCGGACCCGGAGCGCCGGCACGTCGGCGCCCATCACCGCGGCGACCCGCCGCACCAGGTCCTCGGCCCGCTCCTGCGCCGGCCCGGCGGCGTCGCGCGGCGCGAACCCCGGGAGCGCCGGCGTCTGCGGCGGCGCTCCGAACTGCTCCGCGCACCACGCCGCCCGGCGCTCGATCCAGACCCGGTCCCGCTCGTGCACGGGACACGTCCCGCGCTCCGGTGCCTGCCGCCACCGTCTGTCCTCGGCCACCGCCACCCCCGTGCGTCGGATCCAGGAGGAGCACCGTACAGGGCCCCGTACCGGGCGGACCGGGCCCCGGACCGGCCCCGGTGATTTTCATGCAAGCACGCTTGATTGTTTATTGCCGCGCTGCCATGCTCCAACCACGCCGCACGCCGCCGTGCCCCAAGAGGAGCGCACCGTGTCCGAACTGCCGTCAGTCTTCGATGACTTGCGCGAGGAGAGCGACGAGCTGGATGCCCTGGTGGCCCGGCTGGACCGGGAGCGGTGGGCCGCGCCCACCCCCGCGCCGCGCTGGACCGTCGCCCACCAGATCGCCCATCTCGCCTGGACCGACCGCGCCGCGCTGCTCGCCATGGGCGACGCCGAGGCGTTCGCGAAGGAAGTGGAGAAGGCGATCGCCGCGCCGGAGTCGTTCGTCGACGACGGGGCCGACGAGGGCGCCGCGCAGCAGCCCGACGTCCTGCTCGCCCGGTGGCGGGCCGGGCGGGAGGAGCTGCAGAAGGTGCTGCGGGACGCCGCGACCAGCCGCACCAAGTTCCCCTGGTACGGGCCGCCCATGTCCGCCGCGTCGATGGCCACGGGCCGGCTGATGGAGACCTGGGCGCACGGCCAGGACGTCGCCGACGCGCTGGGCGTCGTGCGGGCGCCCACCGGCCGGCTGTGGCACGTCGCCCGGATCGGCGTCCGCGCCCGCAACTTCGCCTTCGCCGTGCACGGGATCGAGGCGCCCGCCGAGGAGTTCCGGGTCGAACTGCGTTCACCGAGCGGTGAGGTGTGGACGTTCGGGCCGGAGGACGCGCCGCAGCGCGTGACCGGTCCAGCCCTCGACTTCTGTCTCCTCGTCACCCAGCGAGCCCACCGCGACGACCTCGCCGTACGCGCCGACGGCCCCGACGCCGACCGCTGGCTCGGCATCGCGCAGGCCTTCGCCGGGCCGCCGGGACCGGGCCGTACCGCCCAGGGGCAGGCACGGTGACCGGGCGGGAACCGCTGCGCGTCGGCAACGCCTCCGGGTTCTACGGGGACCGGTTCGCCGCCATGAAGGAGATGCTCGACGGCGGTGAGCTGGACGTGCTCACCGGGGACTACCTCGCCGAGCTGACCATGCTGATCCTGGGCCGGGACCGGCTCAAGGACCCGGGCCGCGGCTACGCCCGCACCTTCCTGCGGCAGCTGGAGGAGTGCCTCGGGCTCGCCGTCGAGCGCGGCACCCGGATCGTGGCCAACGCGGGCGGCCTGAACCCGGCCGGACTCGCCGACGCCGTCCGGGAGCTGGCGGCGCGGCTGGGCGTCCCGGCGCGCGTCGCCCACGTCGAGGGCGACGACCTGCTCGGCACGGGACGCTTCCCCGGCGCGCTCACCGCCAACGCCTACCTGGGCGGCGCCGGCATCACCGCCTGCCTGGACGCCGGGGCCGACGTCGTGGTCACCGGGCGCGTCACCGACGCCGCCCTCGTCAGCGGGTCAGCGGCCTGGCACTTCGGCTGGGCCCCCGACGCCCACGACCGGCTCGCCGGGGCCGTCGTCGCCGGGCACGTCCTGGAGTGCGGGACGCAGGCGACCGGCGGGAACTACGCACACTTCGCCGCCCACGCGGAGCAGTTGACGCGGCCCGGGTTCCCGCTCGCCGAGATCCACGAGGACGGGTCCGCCGTCATCACCAAGCACCCCGGCACCGGTGGCCTCGTCGACGTCGGGACCGTCACCGCGCAGCTCCTCTACGAGACCGGCGGCGCCCGCTACGCGGGACCCGACGTCACCGCCCGCCTCGACACCGTCCGGCTCCATCAGGAGGGCCCCGACCGGGTGCGGATCCACGGCGTACGCGGCGAGGCGCCGCCGCCCACCCTCAAGGTCGGCCTCAACCGGCTCGGCGGATTCCGCAACGAGGTCGTGTTCGTCCTGACCGGACTCGACGTCGACGCCAAGGCCGACCTCGTACGACGGCAGATGGAGGAGGCGTTCGACAGCGCCAAGTCGCGTCCCGCGTCAATTCGTTGGGAACTCGCCAGGACCGATCGCGCCGACGCCGGCACCGAGGAGACCGCCAGCGCCCTGCTGCGCCTCGTCGTGCGGGACCAGGACCAGGACGCCGTCGGGCGGACGCTCAGCGGGGCCGCGGTCGAGCTGGCCCTCGGCTCCTACCCCGGGTTCCACGTGACCGCGCCGCCGGGCAAGGGCGCTCCGTACGGGGTCTTCGAGGCCGCGTACGTCGACCGTCGCGACGTCCCGCACGTCGCCGTGCTCCCCGACGGCGAGCGGCGGGACGTGTCCGCGTACGACGGGCCCACGCGGCCCCTCGAACCCGCCGGGGAACCCGGCCTGCCCGAGCCGCTGCCGCCGGGACCCGCCCGCCGCGCCCCCCTCGGCCTGGTCGCCGGTGCCCGCAGCGGCGACAAGGGCGGTGACGCCAACATCGGGGTGTGGGCGGCGTCCGACCACGCGTGGCGGTGGCTGGCCCACACCCTCACCGTCGACCTGGTCCGTCAACTCCTGCCCGAAACAGCCGACTTGACCGTCACGCGCCACGTCCTGCCCGACCTGCGCGCCCTGAACTTCACCGTCGAGGGCATCCTCGGCGAGGGCGTCGCCGCGCAGGCCCGCTTCGACCCGCAGGCCAAGGGCCTGGGCGAATGGCTGCGCTCCCGCCACCTCGACATACCGGAGGCACTGCTGTGACCGTCCTGGCCAGCGCCCTGGACACCCGGTCCGACGAGTACGGCGCCCACCGCGCCGCCCTGCTCGACAAGCTCACCGCGCTCGACGCCGAGCACGCGAAGGCCCTCGCGGGCGGCGGCCCCAAGTACGTCGACCGGCACCGGGGGCGCGGCAAGCTGCTCGCCCGGGAGCGGATCGAGCTGCTGCTCGACCCCGACACCCCGTTCCTGGAGCTGTCGCCGCTCGCCGCCTGGGGCAGCGACTACGCCGTCGGCGCCTCCCTCGTCACCGGCATCGGGGTCGTCGAGGGCGTCGAGTGCCTCGTCACCGCCAACGACCCGACCGTGCGCGGCGGCGCCAGCAACCCCTGGTCGCTGAAGAAGGCGCTGCGCGCGAACGAGATCGCGTACGCCAACCGGCTGCCCTGCGTCTCCCTCGTCGAGTCCGGCGGCGCCGATCTGCCGTCGCAGAAGGAGATCTTCATCCCCGGCGGCGGGATCTTCCGCGACATCACCCGGCTGTCGGCCGCCGGCATCCCCACCGTCGCCGTCGTCTTCGGCAACTCCACCGCGGGCGGCGCGTACGTCCCCGGCATGTCCGACCACGTCATCATGGTCAAGGACCGCGCCAAGGTGTTCCTCGGCGGGCCGCCGCTGGTCAAGATGGCGACCGGCGAGGAGAGCGACGACGAGTCGCTGGGCGGCGCCGAGATGCACGCCCGCACCTCCGGGCTCGCCGACCACTTCGCCGTCGACGAGCAGGACGCCATCCGGCAGGCACGGCGCGTCGTCGCCCGCCTCAACCACCGCAAGGCGTACGCCGATCCGCGGGTCGTGGAGCCGCCCAAGTACGACGCGGAGGAACTGCTCGGCATCGTGCCCGACGACCTCAAGGTCCCCTTCGACCCGCGCGAGGTCGTCGCCCGCGTCGTCGACGGCTCCGACTTCGACGAGTTCAAGCCCCTGTACGGGACGTCGCTGGTCACCGGATGGGCCCGGCTGCACGGCTATCCGGTCGGCATCCTCGCCAACGCCCAGGGCGTCCTGTTCAGCGCGGAGTCGCAGAAGGCCGCCCAGTTCATCCAGCTCGCCAACCAGCGCGACATCCCGCTCCTCTTCCTGCACAACACCACCGGCTACATGGTCGGCAAGGAGTACGAGCAGGGCGGCATCATCAAGCACGGCGCGATGATGATCAACGCGGTGTCGAACTCGCGGGTGCCGCACCTGTCCGTGCTGATGGGCGCCTCGTACGGGGCCGGGCACTACGGCATGTGCGGGCGGGCCTACGACCCCCGCTTCCTGTTCGCCTGGCCCAGCGCCAAGTCGGCCGTCATGGGACCGCAGCAGCTCGCAGGCGTCCTGTCGATCGTCGCCCGGCAGTCCGCCGCCGCGAAGGGGCAGCCCTACGACGAGGAGGCCGACGCCGGGCTGCGCGCCATGGTCGAGCAGCAGATCGAGACCGAGTCGCTGCCGATGTTCCTGTCCGGGCGGCTCTACGACGACGGCGTCATCGACCCGCGCGACACCCGCACCGTCCTCGGCATCTGCCTGTCCGCCATCCACACCGCACCGTACGAGGGCGCCCGCGGCGGCTTCGGCGTCTTCCGCATGTGAGGGCCCACTCCATGACTGCCATGATCACCTCCGTACTCGTCGCCAACCGCGGCGAGATCGCCTGCCGCGTCTTCCGTACCTGCCGTGAGCTGGGCATCCGTACGGTCGCCGTGCACTCGGACCCGGACGCCGACGCCCTGCACGTCCGCGAGGCCGACCTCGCCGTCCGGCTGCCGGGCGCCACCCCCGCCGAGACCTATCTGCGCGCCGACCTCGTCGTGAAGGCCGCCCTGGACGCGGGCGCCGACGCCGTGCACCCGGGGTACGGGTTCCTGTCCGAGAACCCCGAGTTCGCGCGCGCCGTCACCGACGCAGGACTCGTGTGGATCGGCCCGCCGCCCGGGGCCATCGAGGCGATGGCGTCCAAGACCCGCGCCAAGGAACTGATGGGCATCGCGCCGCTGGGCGAGGTGACCGAGGCGGATCTGCCCGTGCTGGTGAAGGCCGCCGCGGGCGGTGGCGGGCGCGGCATGCGGGTCGTACGGGAACTGGCCGATCTGGAAGGCGAGTTGGCGGCGGCCCGGGCCGAGGCGCTGTCGGCGTTCGGGGACGGCGAGGTGTTCGTCGAGCCTTATGTCGAGGGCGGGCGGCACGTCGAGGTGCAGGTGCTCGCCGACGCGCACGGCACCGTGTGGGTCCTCGGCACCCGCGACTGCTCGCTGCAACGGCGCCACCAGAAGGTCGTCGAGGAGGCGCCCGCGCCGGGCCTCGCCCCCGAACTCGTCGCGGAACTGCACGCGTCGGCCGAGCGCGCCGTGCGCGCCACCGCGTACGTCGGGGCCGGCACCGTCGAGTTCCTGGTCGCCGACGGCACCGCCCACTTCCTGGAGATGAACACCCGCCTCCAGGTCGAACACCCCGTCACCGAGGCCGTGTTCGGCCTCGACCTCGTGGCGCTGCAACTGCGCGTCGCCGAGGGCGAACCGCTCGACCCCGCGCCCCCGGCCCCGCACGGCCACGCCGTCGAGGCCCGCCTGTACGCCGAGGATCCGGCCGCCGCCTTCGCCCCGCAGACCGGCACCCTGCACCGGCTGCGCGTACCTCAGGGCGTCCGGCTCGACACCGGCTACACCGACGGCGACACGATCGGCGTGCACTACGACGCCATGCTCGCCAAGGTCGTCGCCCACGCGCCCACCCGCGCCGCCGCCGTCCGCGCCCTCGCCGGAGCCCTGGAGCGGGCCGAGGTGCACGGCCCCGCCACCAACCGGGGCCTGCTCGTCCGCTCCCTGCGCCACCCCGAGTTCACCGGCGCCCGCATGGACACCGGGTTCTACGACCGGCACCTCGCCGACCTCACCGCCCCCGACGACGACCCGTACGCGCCGCTCGCCGCCGCGCTCGCCGCCGCCCACGGCCGGCACCGCTTCGGCGGCTTCCGCAACGTCCCCTCCCAGCCGCGGACCAGGCGCTACCGCACCGAACCGGGCGGCGCCGAGCACGAGGTCCGCTACCGGCACACCCGCACCGGACCCGAGGCCGACGGGGTGCGCGTCGTCCACGCGTCGGCCGAACTCGTCGTGCTCGAAGTCGGCGGCGTCCGAAGGAAGTTCAAGGTCGCGGCGTACGGCGACCGGGTGTACGTCGACGGGGTCGCGCTCACCGCGCTGCCCCGGTTCACCGACCCGAGCGAGCAGCGCGCGCCCGGGTCCCTGCTCGCCCCGATGCCCGGCACCGTCGTCCGCGTCGCCGACGGGCTCGCCGAGGGGTCCGCGGTCGCCGCCGGGCAGCCCCTGATCTGGCTGGAGGCGATGAAGATGGAACACCGGATCTCCGCCCCGGCCGCCGGAACGCTCACCGCACTGCACGCCACCGTCGGCCGCCAGGTCGAGGTGGGCGCCCTACTGGCCGTCGTACAGGAGGAAACCCCCGCATGAGCACCAGCACCGTCCTGGAGACCGAGGAGCACCAGGCCCTGCGCGCCGCCGTCGCCGCGCTCGGCAAGCGGTTCGGCCGCGACTACATGACCCGGGTCACCGCCGCCGACGGCCACCCCGAGGAGCTGTGGGCGGAGGCCGCGAAGCTCGGCTACCTCGGGGTCAACCTGCCGGAGGAGTACGGGGGCGGAGGCGGCGGCATCTCCGAACTCTCCATCGTCCTGGAGGAGTTGGGCGCCGCCGGGTCGCCGCTGCTGATGATGGTGGTGTCGCCCGCGATCTGCGGCACCGTGATCTCCCGGTTCGGCACCGAGGAGCAGAAGCGGGCCTGGCTGCCCGGCCTCGCCGACGGCAGCCGCACCATGGCGTTCGGCATCACCGAGCCCGACGCCGGATCGAACTCGCACCGGATCACCACCACCGCCCGCAGGGCCGACGACGGATCCTGGGTGCTGACCGGCCGCAAGGTGTTCATCTCCGGCGTCGACATCGCCGACGCCACCCTCATCGTCGGCCGCACCTCCGACGCCCGCACCGGCAGGCTCAAGCCGTGCCTCTTCATCGTGGAGCGCGACACCCCCGGCTTCGAGCGCCGCCAGATCGACATGGAACTCCAGGCTCCGGAGAAGCAGTTCGAGCTGACCCTTGACGACGTACGGCTGCCCGCAGAAGCTCTGGTGGGTGACGAGGACGCGGGCCTGCTGCAGCTGTTCGCCGGGCTCAACCCGGAGCGCATCATGACGGCCGCGTTCGCGATCGGCATGGGCCGCTACGCACTGGGCCGGGCCGTCGAGTACGCCCGCGACCGCACCGTGTGGCAGGCCCCCATCGGCGCCCACCAGGCCATCGCCCACCCGCTCGCCCAGGTCCACATCGAGCTGGAACTGGCCCGCCTGATGATGCAGAAGGCCGCCCGGCTCTACGACGCGGGCGACGACGTCGGCGCGGGCGAGGCCGCCAACATGGCCAAGTACGCGGCCGCCGAGGCGTGCGTGCGCGCCGTCGACCAGGCCGTGCACACGCTCGGCGGCAACGGCCTGACCCGCGAGTTCGGCCTCGCCTCCCTGATCGCCGGCTCACGGGTGGCGCGCATCGCCCCGGTCAGCCGGGAGATGATCCTCAACTACGTGTCCCACCAGAGCCTGGGACTGCCCAAGTCGTACTGAGCACAACTCCAGCCGCAGCCAGGGGAGTTCAGCATGGTGTTCTTGAGTGAGTACGAAGACGTGAGCGTCGTCGACGAGCCCATCCACGACGCCGTGCTCGGGGGCGCGGCCGCCCGCGGCGACGCCCCCGCCCTCGTCGACGGCGTGTCCGGCACGACCGTCAGCTACGCCCAGCTCGACCACTTCCACCGCAAGGTGGCCGCCGGGCTCGCCGAGGCCGGCGTCCGCAAGGGCGACGTGGTGGCGCTGCACAGCCCGAACACGGTCGCCTACCCGGTCGCGTTCTACGGCGCCACGCGGGCCGGCGCCGCCGTGACGACGGTGCATCCGCTCGCGACGCCCGAGGAGTTCGCGAAGCAGCTGCGCGACTCCGCGGCGAGCTGGATCATCACCGTCACCCCGCTCGTCGAGTCCGCCCGCGCCGCGGCCGAACTCGCGGGCGGCGTACGGGAGATATTCGTCTGCGACCCGGCCGGGGACAGCGGTCACCGCTCGCTCCTCGACATGCTCGGCACGACCGCGCCCGAGCCCCGGATCGCCCTCGACCCGGCCGAGGACGTGGCCGCCCTGCCGTACTCGTCGGGCACCACCGGCGTCCCCAAGGGCGTCATGCTCACCCACCGCAACATCGCCACGAACCTCGCCCAGCTCGAACCCCTCATCCCGACGGGCCCCGGCGACCGCATCCTCGCCGTCCTCCCGTTCTTCCACATCTACGGCCTCACCGCCCTCATGAACGCCCCGCTCAGGCGCGGCGCTACCGTCGTCGTCCTGCCCCGCTTCGAACTGGACGCCTTCCTCGCGGCGATCGAGAAGCACCGCATCACCGCCCTGTACGTGGCGCCGCCGATCGTCCTCGCCCTCGCCAAGCACCCGGCCGTGGCGGGCTACGACCTGTCCTCCCTGAAGTACCTGATCAGCGCGGCGGCACCGCTCGACGCCGACCTCGCACGGGCCTGCTCCGACCGTCTCGGCCTGCCGCCCGTCGGCCAGGCGTACGGCATGACGGAACTCTCGCCCGGCACCCACGTCGTCCCCCTGAACGCCGAGAACCCGCCGCCGGGCACCGTCGGCAAACTCATCGCCTCCACGCAGATGCGGATCCTCTCGCTCGACGACCCGGGCAAGGACGCGGCACCCGGCGAACCCGGCGAGGTCCTCATCCGCGGCCCGCAGGTCATGAAGGGCTACCTCGGCCGCCCCCAGGCGACCGTCGAGATGATCGACCGGGACGGCTGGGTGCACACCGGCGACGTCGGCCGGGTCGACGACGACGGCTGGCTGTTCGTCGTCGACCGGGTGAAGGAACTCATCAAGTACAAGGGCTTCCAGGTAGCCCCCGCGGACCTGGAGGCCCTGCTGCTCACCCACGAAGGGATCGCCGACGCGGCCGTCATCGGCGTCCTCGACGACGACGGCAACGAGATCCCCAAGGCGTTCGTCGTCCGCTCCGACGAACGGCTCACCGCCGACGACGTCATGGCGTACGTCGCCGAACGCGTCGCCCCGTACAAGAAGATCCGCCGCGTGGCCTTCATCGACGGCGTCCCGCGCGCCGTCAGCGGGAAGATCCTGCGACGTCAACTGAGGGAGAACTGAGGGCACTTCATGGCCGTAGACAACCTGATCCACTACGCCCACACGCGCGGCGTCACCACCCTCACCCTCGACTCGCCCGCCAACCGCAACGCCCTGTCGTCGGCGCTCGTCGGCGAACTCGCCGAGCGGCTGACCCGCGCGGAGAAGGACCGGGACGTCCGCGCCGTCCTCCTCACCCACACCGGCGGCACCTTCTGCGCGGGCGCCGACCTGCGCAGCCCGCCGCACCCCGACGCGCTGGTCGCTCTGCTCCGGCAGGTCGTGGAGCTGCGCAAGCCGGTGGTGGCGCGGGTGGACGGGCACGTACGGGCGGGCGGGCTCGGCCTGCTGGGCGCCTGCGACGTCTCGGCCGCCTCGAACCGGTCCACGTTCGCCTTCACGGAGGTGCGCATCGGCGTCGCGCCCGCCGTGATCTCGCTGCCGCTGCTGCCCCGCACGGACCCCAGGGCGGTGGCCCGGTACTACCTCACGGGCGAGAAGTTCGACGCGGTGGAGGCGGCCAGGACCGGCCTCGTGACGGCGGCCGGGGAGGACGTGGACGAGATCCTCGCCCCGGTCGTCGACGGCCTGCGGCGCTCCTCCCCGCAGGCCCTGGCGGAGACGAAACGGCTGCTCACGGTTAAGGTCCTGGAAGCCTTCGACCGGGACGCGGAGGCGCTGACGGCGCTGTCGGCGCGGCTGTTCGCCTCCGATCCGGCCCGCGAAGGGATGACGGCCTTCCTCGAACGACGGGACCCCGCATGGGTGCTGTGACCCTGCCCAAGCAGGACCGCTCGCGCGTGACGCGACAGAAGCTGCTGGAGTCGGCGGTGGCCTGTCTGGCCGAGCACGGCTGGTCCGGCTCCACGGTCTCCGTCGTCGCCGAGCACGCCGGGGTCTCGCGGGGCGCGGCCCAGCACCACTTCCCGACCCGCGAGGACCTGTTCACGGCGGCCGTCGAGTACGTCGCCGAGGAACGGTCCACGGCCCTGCGGGGGCTGCGGCCGCAGGGGCGCGCGGAGGCGGTCGCGGCCCTCGTCGACCTCTACACGGGGCCGCTGTTCCGGGCGGCGCTGCACCTGTGGGTCGCGGCGTCCCACGAGCCCCAGCTCGGCGGCAGGGTCTCCGAGCTGGAGGCCCGGGTCGGCCGTGAGACGCACCGCATCGCGGTGGAACTCCTCGGCGCGGACGAGGCCGTCCCGGGGGTGCGGGAGGTGGTCCAGGGCCTGCTGGACATGGCCCGCGGCCTGGGCCTCGCCAACCTCCTCACGGACGACGGCGTCCGCCGGGAGCGGGTCGTGGCGGAGTGGGGCGGGATCGTGGAGCGGTTGCTGGGCTAGGCCGAGGCGTGGCGCCTCCGGCGCGGCGGGGCGTCTGCCGTGCGGGTCTTTCGTCGCGGACTGCGGGCGCGTGGGGCTTCTCGCGCAGTTCCCCGCGCCCCTGAGATGCGCACTGCGTGCGCCATCTCATGGGGCGCCTATGGGCCTGCGGCGAAGCCGCATGCCCCAGGGGCGCGGGGAACTGCGCGAGCAACCACGATGAGAGCCGCGGTCGAAGCACCGGCCGTCACACGGCAGACGCCCGGGGGCGCGGGGAACTGCGCGAGCAACTACGACGAGACCCGCGGTCGTAGAGCCGGCCGTCACACGGCAGACGCCCAGGGGCGCGGGGAACTGCGCGAGCAACTACGACGAGACCCGCGGTCGGAGAACCGGCCGTCACACGGCAGACGCCCAGGGGCGCGGGGAACTGCGCGAGAAGCCCGCACCGGGCCGCACCCCGCGAACCGCCGGATCGGACCGAGCTAGTGGGCGATGTCCGCGTAGCCGTTGATGTCCCGCGGGGGCCGAGTCCCCGGCCCTACGTACCGCGCGGAGGGCCGCACCAACCGCCCCGTCCGCTTCTGCTCAAGAATGTGCGCACTCCAACCAGCGGTCCGCGCACACGTGAACATCGACGTGAACATGTGCGCCGGCACCTCGGCGAAGTCCAGCACGATGGCCGCCCAGAACTCCACGTTCGTGGCGAGCACCCGATCCGGCCGCCGCGCGTGCAACTCCGCGAGCGCGGCCTTCTCCAACGCCTCGGCCACCTCGAACCGCGGAGCCCCCAGCTCCCGCGCGGTACGCCGCAGCACCCGCGCCCGCGGGTCCTCGGCCCGGTACACCCGGTGCCCGAACCCCATCAGCCGCTCGCCCTTGTCGAGCGCCCGCTTCACGAACGCCTCCGCGTCCCCGGTCCGCTCGATCTCCTCGATCATGCCGAGCACCCGCGACGGCGCACCGCCGTGCAGCGGCCCGGACATGGCCCCGACCGCACCGGACAGCGCCGCGGCGACGTCCGCGCCGGTGGAGGCGATGACCCGGGCCGTGAACGTGGAGGCGTTCATGCCGTGCTCGGCGGCGCTCGTCCAGTACGCGTCGACGGCCGCGACGTGCTTCGGGTCCGGCTCGCCGCGCCAGCGGATCATGAACCGCTCGACGATGGACTCGGCCTTGTCGATCTCGCTCTGCGGCACCATCGGACGGCCCTGCCCGCGCGCGGACTGCGCGACGTACGACAGGGCCATGACGGCGGCGCGGGCCAGGTCGTCACGGGCCCGCTTCTCGTCGATGTCGAGCAGCGGTTTGAGGCCCCACACGGGGGCGAGCATGGCGAGCGCGGACTGCACGTCGACCCGGATGTCGCCGGAGTGGACGGGGATCGGGAACGGTTCGGCGGGCGGCAGGCCGGGGTTGAAGGCGCCGTCGACCAGCAGCCCCCACACGTTCCCGAACGACACGTGGCCGACGAGGTCCTCGATGTCGACACCCCGGTAGCGGAGGGCGCCGCCCTCCTTGTCCGGTTCGGCGATCTCCGTCTCGAACGCGACGACTCCTTCGAGACCAGGTACGAAGTCGGACATCAGGCGGCTCCTCTTGATGCGTGGACTGCGGTGGCGGGGCGATCGGATGCGCGGTCACTCACGACTCGCGCTCCGGGTCGGTCACACCCGTGATGCCCCGAACGGGATGTGGCTCAACCGTGCCGGCTCTTGGAAGATAGCCCTCGGTGCCACAGTTGGCGAGACTTCGCGGCACTCAGTGCCATGTTTCACTCCAAGTGCGGCCGTGCCGGGCCGTCCGGCAGGATGACGCCGTGAACGACACACCCGACCCCGCCGCCATGCGGGAGCAGTACCGCACGCACGACGGCGGCCTGCTCGAGTCCGACCTCGCCGCGCACCCCATGGAACAGTTCACGCACTGGTTCAAACAGGCGGCGGCGCCCGGCTCCCCGCTGACCGAGCCGAACGCCATGGTCGTCTCCACCGTCGACGCCGAGGGCCGCCCGAGCTCCCGCACGGTCCTCCTCAAGTCCTACGACGAGGCGGGCTTCGTCTTCTACACCAACTACGGCTCCCGCAAGGCGACCGACCTCGCCGCCAACCCGCACGTGGCACTGCTCTTCCCCTGGCACCCGATGAGCCGTCAGGTGATCGTCTCCGGTACGGCCGTCCGGACGCCGCGGGAGGAGACGGCCGCGTACTTCCGGTCCCGGCCGTACGGGTCCCAGCTCGGGGCGTGGGCCAGCGCGCAGTCGTCCGTGCTCGGTTCGCGGGCCGAACTCGACGTGTCCTACCGGGAGTTGACGCTCCGCTATCCGGCAGGGTCCGAGGTGCCGGTGCCCCCGCACTGGGGTGGATTCCGGGTGGCCCCGCGGACGGTCGAGTTCTGGCAGGGCCGCGAGAACCGCCTCCACGACCGCCTCCGCTATGAGTCGACCGGGTCCGGCGCCTGGCGAGTGGACCGCCTCAGCCCGTAGCGGGCTCCGACTTTCGAAACACCGACTGCGTCTGCCGGGCCGGTCCTTCGTCGCGGGCTGCGGGTTGTGGTGGGTTGCTCGCGCAGTTCCCCGCGCCCCTGAGATGCGCACCTGCGGTGCGGCATCTCCCCACCGGGGGAAGCCTGCGCGAAGCGCATGCCTTCCAGGGGCGCGGGGAACGGCGCGAGAAGCCCCACCGGCCCGCAGCCGAAGTCGGCCCCTCAGGGGCGCGGGGAACTGCGCGACCAGCCACGACGAGACCCGCACCCGCCCACCGAACCGACGGCCAGCGCTACCGCTACAACCCCGCCAACACCCCGTCCAGGAACGGCTCGATCGCCGCGCGCCACGCCTCGGGCTGGTCATAGTGGACGAGATGACCGGCGTCGGCCACCTCCGCGTAAACCCCCCTGGGAAGGACCCGCACCATCTCCTGCGCCTCCGCCCGCCCCAACTCCCCGTCGAGCCCGCGCAGCACCAGCGTGGGGCACTGCACGGCCGCCAGCTCCTCCCAGTGCGCGTCGTACACCCACGTCGACCGCGCCGCGAGCATCTGCCGCCGCGAGAACACCGGACGCCAGCCGTCCGCGGACTCCGTCATCACCTCGGCGTAGAACTCACCGCGCGCCGGATTGGGCCGCTCCACCCAGGGATCGTCCTCGCCGAACCACTTCCGGACGTCCGCGAGCGTCGCGAACGGCAGGGGCCAGGCCTTGAACCAGTCCTCCCACTCCCGCTGGGAGGCCGCGCCGAGCGCCGAGGCCCGCATGTCGCAGATGACCAGGCCCCGGACGAGGTCGGGCCGCCGCGCGGCCAGCTGCCACGCCGTGAGCGCGCCCATCGAGTGCCCGATCAGCACCGCGGGCTCCAGCCCCAGCTGCACAAGGGCCGCCTCCGCGTCGAGGACGTACGCCTCGCGGTCGAAGGGGCCCTCCGGCGGCTTGTCGCTCTGGCCGTGCCCGCGCTGGTCCAGGGCGACCGCCCGGTGCCGCTCGGCGAGCCAGCGCGTGGTGCCGGCCCAATGGGACGCCCGGCCCATCAGGCCGTGCAGTAACAGGACGCCGGGCCCGCTGCCGGCCTCGCCCGTCTTGGGCGGGTCGGCGAACTCCCAGGCGGCCAGGCGGACCCCGCCCGCTCCGGTCACGTCGATGCGCCGCGCCATAGGCTCTGGCACCCCCTTGTGGTCGCGCCTGCAGTCGCGTACCCGCGCACGCTATCGAACCTTTTTTCGAAAGCGCGGTGCTCTCCGGTAACACCCCTCGTTTGAGTGACATCCCTCAAGGAATGACCGGCGCCGCCGAGGGGATCTCTTCAGCGGGGGGCGGACCGCTCGGGGAAAACGGTCCGAAGGGAATGACCCTGGGAGCTCGGGGCTCCGGGTCAGATCAGGGGAGGACAGGCCCCGGCGCCGCAAGGCGCCGGGGCCCTCTGTCTCCCGGTTCCCGCACGTGTCCCGCTCGCCGAACGGCCGGTCCATGCCTGGCCCCTTCCGGTCATATGCCCCTCACGCGACAGCCTGGCACGCGAAGCGTGCGACCGCTGCGATTCCGCACAGTGAATCTTGCTTTCTGCGCGAATGTGCTGCGTGTACGGAAACAAGTCAACTTTCCCGCACGGCACGGCAGTTGACGCACGCCCACGCGGGGGCGTGCGCCGGGGCGCGGTGACTCAGCGGTGACTCGGGGGGTGACTCAGCGCTTGGCCACGAAGACGTGCGAGGCGATGTCCGCCTCCAGCTCCGCCGCCTCACCGCTGCTGCCCACCAGAACGCCGCCGGGCGACTGCGTCACGCTGACCACCGAACCGGGCTGCACGCCCGCCCGGCGCAGCGTGTACATCAGCTGCGCGTCCGTTTGGATCGGCTCGCCGATGCGCCGCACGACGACCGTCTTGCCGTCCCCGCCCGCGTCCAGGTCGGCGAGGGAGACCATGCCCTCGTCCAGGAACGGGTCGGCCCCGTCCTTCTCGCCCAGCTCCTCCAGGCCCGGGATCGGGTTCCCGTACGGCGACTCCGTCGGGTGTCGCAGCAGCTCCAGGACGCGGCGCTCCACGGCCTCGCTCATCACGTGCTCCCAGCGGCAGGCCTCCGCGTGCACCTGCTCCCACTCCAGGCCGATCACGTCGACCAGGAGGCACTCGGCGAGCCGGTGCTTGCGCATCACCCGGGTCGCGAGGCGCCGGCCCTCGTCGGTCAGCTCCAGGTGCCGGTCGGCGGCCACGGCGACCAGGCCGTCCCGCTCCATGCGGGCCACGGTCTGGCTGACCGTCGGGCCGCTCTGGTCGAGCCGCTCGGCGATCCGGGCGCGCATGGGGACCACACCTTCCTCTTCCAGCTCGAGGATGGTGCGGAGGTACATCTCCGTGGTGTCGATCAGTCCGGACATACGTGCCCCTCGTGTAGCTCTCTGGCTCCGCGGCCGCTCCGCTGGCTCGCCGCGACGCTCGTGCGCTGGCCCTGCCCCCAATTCTGACGCATACCGCTGACAACCGTGCAGCGCCAGGGAAACAGCGGCCCTACAGGGCCCGAGACCGTATTGACAGGGCCCTGGTCCAGACCGCACGGTGATCCGCGACACGGAGTGCTACGACGCACGCTATGACGCAAGGGGCTACGCCGATGAGCGAGAGCAAACTGGCCGCGCAGTACCTCGACGCCACGATCGGCCTGCTCCAGCGGGTCCGTGACGAGGAGCTGGCGAACATCACCGCGGCCGGTACCCTCCTCGCCGACACCGTCGTCGCGGGCGGCCGCCTCTTCGCGTTCGGCGCGGGCCACTCCTCGCTCGCCGCCCAGGACGTCGTCTACCGCGCGGGCAGCCTCGCCCTGATGAACCTGCTGGCCGTCCCCGGCGCCGTCGGCGTCGACGTGATGCCCGCGACCCTCGGCTCCGCCCTGGAGCGCGTCGACGGCCTCGCGGCCGCCGTCCTGGACTCCAGCCCCGCCACGGCGGGCGACGCCCTCGTGATCATCTCCCTGTCCGGGCGCAACGCGCTCCCCGTGGAGATGGCCATGAACGCCCGCGCGCTGGGCCTCAAGGTCATCGGCGTGACCTCGCTGTCCTACGCCACAGGACCGGACGCCCCGAAGTCCCGCCACGTCTCCGGCACCTACCTGCGCGACCACTGCGACGTCGTCCTGGACTCGAAGATCGCCGTCGGCGACGCGGAGCTCAGCCACGAGGGCGTCGACGCCCCCTTCGCCTCCGCCTCCACGGTCACCACCAGCGCCCTGATGCAGGCCACCCTGGCCACCTGCGCCACCGTCCTCGCCGACCGCGGCATCCAGCCCCCGCTGCTGCGCTCCGGCAACGTGGACGGCGGCCACGACTGGAACGCCCGCGTCTTCGCCGAGTACCGCGACCGCATCTTCTACCAGCACTGACCCCCGGCGGGCGGGAGCCGCTACGCCTCGCCCGCGGCCACCCGGGCCAGGTCCACCGCGGCGGCTATCCGCACGGCCACGCTCTCCGCGTACATCGCGTCGGCGCGCTCGAACCGGGCCCGGCTGGCGCCCCGCAGGAACGTCACCACCCCGAGCGTCCGCCCCCGGCTGCGCAGCACCGCGCACAGCGCGTACAGCGTCCCCTCGGGCCACTGCCGGGCCGCGGCCCACCCGCCGGCCCCGGCGCCGCCCACCCCGGGGGCCGAGGCCCGCACCGAGCCGGTCCGCTCCGCGCACTGCAGCGCCGGATGCCCCTCCCCGTACCGCACGGGCAGCGCCCCGCGCGTCACGAGCAGGCTCGGCCCCGGTGCCCCCGACGGGGTCGCGGCGGCCCGCACGAGCCGCATCGGCTCCTCGCCCGCCACCAGGTCGATCACCGCGTGGTCGGCGAACCCGGCCAGCGCGAAGTCCAGGTGCACGGTCGCCGCCTCGGCCGGGTCCTCGCACTCGGCGGCGGCCCGCGCCGCCCGGTGCAGCTGGTGCGCGCGGAACCGGAGCCCCGCCGCCTCCTGCTCCGTCTGCTTGGCCTCGGTCACGTCCTGGAACAGCCAGCCGACGCCCAGCGGCACCGGCTCCTCGGCGAGCGGCGACGCGAGCCGCACGAACCCGCTGCGCCAGCACCGCCGCTCCTGCCGCCCGCCCCCGTCGTCGGGCAGCCGCAGCGTCACCCACACCTCCGTCGGCGTCGGCGGCGCCCCTTCCGAGAGCACGTGCGCGAGCGCGCTCTCCAGCTCCTCCACGCCCTGCGAGATCAGTTCGCCCAGCGGCCGCCCGAGCAGCGCCGTGCGCCCCGAGCCGAGGGCCCGCGCGGCGTGCGCGTTCACGACGGCGGGCCGCAGGTCGGCGTCGACCAGGACGACGCCCCACGACGCGTCCTCGAAGAGCGCCTCGCTCAGGGCGATCGACCGCTCCAGGTCGATCTGGGCGTGCACCTCGCTGAACGCGCAGTAGACCCCGGCGGGCTTCCCGTCGGGCCCGGGCACGGCGGCGGACTGGGTCCTCACGAGCACCCGGCCGCCGTCCTTGGTGACGAGCGCGAACTCGTGCACCTGCCGGCCCGCCGCGTGCATCGCCGACAGCAGCCGGCCCTGCACCTCCTCCGCGTCGGCGGACCGCACGGCCCACCCCGCGAACCCCTGCCGTCCCACGGCTTCGGCCGCAGACCAGCCCAGGATCCGCTCGGCCTCCCGGTTCCAATGGGTCACGACGCCGTCGGCGTCGAAGGCGCACAGCGCGGCATCCATGCCGTCCAGCAGCGCGGCCAGCAGATCCGCCCCGTCGGGTCCGTCCCGCTCGGGTTCGTCGGGCCCGTCCGGCCCCAGCTCATCGGTGATCCCACTACGCCGGGAAGCACTCACCTGGCACCCCCTGCAGGCTGTGTCGGCGCGACGACGTCCGTGCGGTCCTCGTCATTCCTCGTACTGCTCAGATCATTCAACTCGAACGTGACGCATCCCACACGGAGTTCGGTCAACTTCGAGGAATCCGGTGGGCGCATCCGTCCAGCATGCCGCCCCCGAGGCAAAGCTCGGGAAAATCGGTTGAAGGGTCTCCGACGGCTTCCTAGGGTGGCACGTACACAAGAAGGGAGGTGGTTCGGCAGATGTATGCATTCCGGACGCGTGAGGTGACTGCGGGCTAGCGGCCCGACGTCGCATCTCGAATTCGGCGCCGGACCAGCACGTGTGTTGTGCGTGCAGCCGGCCCTATTCCCAAGCAGTCACCCGACCCGCGAGCCGCCGGTACGTCCGGCCGGCTTCCGACCGTCTCGTACGGGAGGAACCACGGCTCGCGGGTCGTCTGCGTCTCACGACCCCGCGGCGCGCCCCCTCGCCCACGCGCGGGCGGCCGTCACGTCCTGGCCGGCCGTCGTCGGGCAGCCCCAGAGCTGCTCGCCGCTGTGGATCGCCGCCGCGCGTTCCGCGGTGATGTCCGCCGGCGCCACGAACGCCAGGCCGCGGCAGTACTCCGTGAGGCCGGGGCGGAGCGCCTTCAGGGCGCGGACCCGGTCCGTGGCCGTGCCGGGCGCCGGGGGCGCCGGGCTCTCCGGCGGGGCCGGCATCAGCAGGACCGCGGCGAACGGCTCCGCGCGGTCGGTCAGCGCCCGCAGCTCCCGCAGCACCAGGTCCTGGGCCTGCGCCATCGGCAGCCCGGTCGCGTCTATCTCCCGCATCGCCCGCATCCCCCGCATCTCCCGAACCGCCGTCGTCGCGTCCGTCATGGCGGGAGGCTAGCAGTATTAGTGACCAATGGTCGCTAATTGAGGGCGGCGGCCCCTGCGCCTACGCTGGCCGGGATGAAGAAGACCGGAACCGGGCCGGGCCGGCCCCCGCGGCTGAGCCGTGAGCGGATCGTCGAGGCCGCGCTGCAAGGGGACGTCGACACGCTCACCATGCGGGAGCTGGCGGCCAGGCTCGGCGTCTCGCACTCGTCGCTGTACCGCTGGGTGCCGGACCGCGACGGGGTGCTCGACCTGGTCAGCGAGGTCATGGTCGAGCGGGTGCTGCCGGCCGGGGAGCCGGGCGCCGACGACTGGCGGGAGTGGCTGGCGCGGCTCGCGTGGGCGATGCACGACGCGTTCCTCGCGGTGCCGGGCTACGCGGCCCACGTCGCCCGCCCGCACCGCCACCACCCCGAGTCCTTCGGCCGGCTGCGGGACGCGGTCGTCGCCGCGTTCCGGGCCGCGGGCGCCGACCCGCGGGAGGCCGAGCGGAGCTGGTACGTGTTCGGGTTCGGCGTCGTGCGCTGGCTGGGCGCGGCGGACGGGGACCCGGCGGGGGACGCCGCGGGACCCCGCTTCGACCTCTACCTGGAGACGCTCCTGCGCGGCCTGCCCACGACCCCGGCCCCAGCCACGCCCCCCGCAGCCCGTACGCCGTCGTCCTAGCCCTTGCTCACCGCCGCCAGGATCTCCGGCAGCCGGGCCGCCGTGCGCGGCGCCGCCAGCCGCAGGCCGAGCACCGCCACCGCCGCCCCGTACGCCGTGCCGACCGGCAGGAGCAGCCACGACCAGCTGTCGGCGCCCGTCGCGTGCAGGGTGACGGTGAGCGCCAGGACCGGGGCGCAGAGCAGGGCCGCGGCGACCATCCCGCCGAAGATGGAGATCCAGGCCAGTCCGGCCTGCCCCGGCGCGACGTTCTTGTAGCCCTCCTGCGGGATCGAGTACGGGAAGCGGGCCGAGGTCCACGCGCCGGTGGCGAGCATCGCGCCGAGCAGCGCGAAGGAGAGCCCGAGGACCTCCGGCAGGTCGTGCCACGCGTCGAGCAGCGCCGTCGTGACGACCGTGACGAGGGCCGCGTACGGGAGGGTGATCAGCAGCAGCGCGAGGGCGCGGGCGCGGAGTTCGGCGTAGGCGTCGCGGCGGTCGGCGATCGTCATGGCGACCATCCAGAACGCGGACGTGTCCTGCCCGAACTGGTTGTACATCTGGATGCCGAGCATGCCGGAGGCGAAGCACGCGAAGTAGACGGAGCCGGTGCCCTGGAGGGCGTTGAAGACCGGGACGATCAGGCCGATGGCGAGCGAGGTGACCCAGGCGGCCTTGGTCTTCGGGTCGCGCCAGACGTAGCGGAGGCTGCGTTCCATGACGGTGCCGGTGCGGCCGGACGGCAGCAGGCGGCGGCCGCCGGTGCGGCGGGCGCGGCGGGTGGGCTCGGCCGCCTGGATCGTGGAGCCGTCGGGCGAGGTCATCAGCCGGGTCAGGGCGCGCCGCCAGAGGACCAGCAGGCCCGCGAGCCCGGCGGCGCACAGCGCGAGCCGGGCCGCCGCCGGACCGTACGAGCCGTGGCTCGCCGCGTCGACCGCGCCGATCGCCGACGCGGGCGGCACCCAGAGCAGCACGTCCCGCACGGGGTCGAGCGTCGACAGACCGCCGGACGAACCGAGGCGCTGCACGCCGAAGTTGACGAGCTGGGCGCCGATCGCGATGACGAGTCCGCTGAGGACGGCGAGGTCGCGGCCCTTGCGGCTGGTGAGCAGCCGGATGTTGGCGGCGGCGACGGCCCGGGC
This sequence comes from Streptomyces sp. KL116D, assembly GCF_030766975.1. NCBI lineage: Bacteria > Bacillati > Actinomycetota > Actinomycetes > Kitasatosporales > Streptomycetaceae > Streptomyces > Streptomyces sp. KL116D. Next base: position 77,726 of record NZ_JASERH010000068.1, read on the forward strand.
GAGGGCGACGCAGGTCAGCAGGGCGAGCGGGACGGCGAGCACGGCGACGGCGGCGGCCGCGGCGCCGTGCGCGACCGCGTACGCGGCGCCGCCCGCCAGGGACAGCGTGAACAGTGGTCCGATCCCGACGAGCGAGGCCACCAGCAGGCCCCTGACCAGCGGGTCGGGTTGCAGGGGCAGCATCGCCAGCCGGGTCGGGTCGAGGGTCTCGTCGCCGCTGGGGAAGAAGAGCGGGAGCACCGCCCAGCCGAGGGCGAGCAGCGCGGTGAGCAGGACGCCGACGGTGGCGGCGTGCTCGTTGCCGTGCAGCAGCACGAGGCCGAGGAGCTGGAGCGCCGCGATCAGCAGGGTGACGACGGCGGAGGCGATGTACGCGGCGCGGCGTCCGGCGGACTGCCGCAGGCCGTTGCGGAGCAGCGCCAGCTTGAGCCGGACGAGGGTGCCGGTGAGGGAGGTGCCGCCGCCCGTCACGCCGACGCCCCCGGGCCCCGCTCGTCGACGGCCGGACCGGCCGGATTGCCCAGCCAGTCCAGCGACCCCCCGGCGTCCCGGCCGCGCGCCCCCACCAGTTCCAGGAACGCCTCCTGCAGCGACGCCGCGTCGCCCCGGACGTCCGCCAGCGGCCCCTGCGCGCGGATCCGGCCCGCCGCCATGACGGCCACCCAGTCGCACAGCGACTCCACCAGTTCCATGACGTGGGAGGAGAAGACGACCGTCGCGCCCGAGCGGGTGTACCGCTCCAGGACGCCGCGGATCGTCTGGGCCGACACCGGGTCGACGCCTTCGAACGGTTCGTCGAGGAAGAGGACTTCGGGGTTGTGGAGGAGGGCCGCGGCGAGGCCGATCTTCTTGCGCATGCCGGTCGAGTAGTCGACGACGAGCTTGTGCTGGGCGGCGGCCAGGTCGAGGACGTCGAGGAGCTGCGCGGCCCGTTTGTCGACCTCCGGTCCGGGCAGGCCGCGCAACCTGCCCGTGTACGTGAGGAGTTCCTGCCCGGAGAGGCGCTCGAAGAGGCGCAGCCCCTCCGGCAGGACGCCGATGCGGGCCTTGACCCCGGCCGGGTCCGACCAGACGTCGCGGCCCGCGACGTGCACCGTGCCGCGGTCGGGGCGGAGCAGCCCGGTGATCATGGAGAGGGTGGTGGTCTTGCCCGCGCCGTTCGGTCCGACGAGGCCGATGAACCGGCCCGCGGGGAGCGCGAGTTCGATCCCTGCGACGGCCGTCTGCCCGCCGAACGACTTCCAGAGGTCGTGCACGCGTACGGCGGTGGTGTCCCCAGTCATCCGGGCACGATACGTCGGCGGGGTGCGAGGCGGGCGGAGACAGGCCCTAGCGGCGTCCTTCCCGGCCACAGGCGTACGCCAGCGGCGAGATCAGTTCCTCGGCGTCGGGCAGCCAGCGGTTCGCGGCGGTGGGGCGGCAGGCCCACTGGACGGCGCCCTGACTGCCGAAGCGGGTCGGCGGCGCGGCGACGTAGCCGCCCTCGCCGAGCGCGACCAGGTCGAGGGAGGCCGGGGGCCAGCCCAACTTCCGTACCAGGTCCGGGACCTTGAGGGTGGCGCCGGGGAGCACGAAGAACTGCATGCGCCGGTCCGGGGTGCAGGTGACCGGGCCGAGGGTGAGCTCCATGCGCTCCATGCGGGCCAGGGCGAGGAACCCGGCGGTCTCCGGCACGTCGATCGCGTCGAAGGTGCGGCCGGTGGGAAGGAGGATCGACGCCTTGGGCTGCTTCGACCACAGCCGGCGGGCCACCGTGGCGCTGCCGGTCGCCTGTGTCGCCCAGTCGGGGCGCGCCGGGTGGGCGCCCGGGGAGGCGCACTGGACGTCGCCGCACGAGCAGCGCTGGACGCCTTCGTCGACATCCAGCCAGGTGCCGGGGAACACGTCCCAGTGCCGCTCTTCCGCGTAGCGCACGGCCGTGTCGAGAAGGGATTCGCCGCGCTGCTGAGGGATCTGCCCGGCAGCGGTGACGGGTGAGGTGACGTCCGGGGTGCCTGCGATGGTCTCTTCCACGGACTTCTCAACTCCCGCCGCCATCTGGGGTTACGGGCGCACGCGCGGGTGGGGCGGGAGCATTCTTCCCGCATGTGGGGCGCATGGGTGCATGGACGGGGGCGCGCACGGGCAGCGGCAGCGGGGCGCGGGTAGCCACCTCTGTGGACGAGGGGGAGGCGCCCGGGCGGGTTATGTATTCCGTACCCGTTTGTGGTGCATCTTCCGTTTGTCCGTAGGGCATTGATCCATCGATCACCGTCGACGGGCACAGCAGGGGGTATGCCATGGCCGCACGGCCTCTCGTCGCGCGACAGCCCAACGAACGGCTGCAGGCGCTCATCCAGGAAGCGGGCTGTTCGAACGCGGGCCTGGCCCGCCGCGTCAACATGTGTGGCGCGGAGCACGGCCTCGACCTGCGCTACGACAAGACGTCGGTCGCCCGCTGGCTGCGCGGGCAGCAGCCGCGCGGCCGGGCGCCCGGCATCATCGCGGAGGCGCTCGGCCGCAAGCTCGGCAGGACCGTGACGATCGACGAGATCGGCATGGCGAACGGGAAGAACCTCGCCTCCGGCGTCGGCCTGCAGTTCTCGCCGACCGTGCTCGGCGCCATCGAGCAGGTCTGTGAGCTGTGGCGCAGCGACGTGGGCCGCCGGGACTTCCTGTCGGGGTCCTCGGTCGCGTCGTCCGCGCTCGTCGAGCCCAGCCGCGACTGGCTGATCTCGGTGCCCGACTCGCAGGTCGCCAGGGCGGCCGGGCCGCGGGTCGGCGCCTCGGACGTGGCGGCGGTGCGGGCGATGACCCAGGCGCTGACCGACCTCGACCACCAGTACGGCAGCGGGCACGTGCGGCCGGTGGTCGTGCACTACCTGAACAGCGTCGTGAGCGGACTGCTCGCGGGCTCCTACCGGGAGGCGGTGGGGCGCGAACTGTTCGCCGCCGTCGCGCGGTTGACGGAGCTCGCCGGGTACATGGCCGTCGACACCGGGCAGCCGGGGCTCGCGCAGCGCTACTACATCCAGGCACTCAGGCTTGCCCAGGCAGCGGGGGACCGCGGTTACGGCGGGTACGTACTGGCCGCGTCCATGAGCCACTTGGCGGCGCAGCTCGGCAACCCGCGCGAGATCGCCCAGCTCGCCCGCGCGGCTCAGGAGGGGGCGCGCGGACGCGTGACACCGCGCGCGGAGGCGATGTTCTACGCCGCCGAAGCGCGCGGCCACGCACTCCTCGGGGACGCGCGGTCCGCACAGGCCGTCGGCAGCAGGGCGGTCGCCGCGATGGAACAGGCCGAGGGGCGCGCCGACTCCGGCGACGACCCGGTCTGGATCGCGCACTTCGACCACGCCTACCTCGCCGACGAACTCGCGCACTGCCACCGGGACTTGGGGCAGTCGAGGGACGCGGCACGGTGCGCGCAGGAGTCGCTCGACGGGCATCCGGAGTCGCGGGCCCGCCGCCGGGCCATCGGTCTCGTCCTGCTGGCGACGGCGCAGGTGCAGCAGCGCGAGGTGGAACAGGGCTGCCACACGGGACTTCGGGCCGTGGAGCTGCTCGGCACGCTGCGCTCCAACCGCGGGGCCGAGTACCTGGAGGACTTCAAGGAGCGACTGGAGCCGTACCGGGAGGAGCCCGTGGTGCGGGAGTTCGGGGCGCGCGTGGACCTGCAGGCCGCCTGAGACCGGGCCGGGTGAGGGTGGTGTCGTAAACAGCGTCATCGGCTTCGGTTTTGTTACTCCCGTCACTGGGGAGGCTCTCCGGATTTGAGGTGCGTAGCAAGGGCGTGCGAGGACCCGGTAGCGTGAGCCGACGATTCCGCAGTTGATATACGGCCCCCCATACGTAGGAGTCCCGGTGACGCAGCAGAGCGGACAGAGCGGGCAGGGCGAAGGCCCGCACCTTCCGCAGGCCCGGCAGGCGCACGAAGGTGTCGTGCTGCCCGCCGACGGCTCGGAACCCTTGTTGCCGGGCACCTTCGGCGACCAGGCGGGACCCACCGGCGCGACGCCGTGGGGCCAGCCGTGGGGGCCCGAGTCCCAGCAGGCGCAGGCTGCCGGGCCGATGCCGACGTACGAGTGGGGCGAGCCCGGCCCGCAGCAGCCGGCCCCGCCGGCCCAGGGCGTGCCCGGCGCGCTGCCGCCGCAGGCCCCGACCCACGCGCTGCCGCAGCAGCACGCGCCCGCGGGACCGCTGCCGCCCGCCGCCCCGGCCGGCTACGACGGCGGGTACGACGCCTCCTACGACGGTGCCGCGGCCGCCACGCAGTACATCCCGCCCGTCACCGACCACGCCCCGCAGCAGGGCGCCGCCCCGCTGCCGCCCGAGGCGCCCGCCGCCGACGCCACCCAGTACCTGGGGCGCGCGGTGCAGCAGCCGATGCCGGGCGCGCTGCCCGACGCGGTGCCCGGTGGCGGCGACAGCGAGGCCACGCAGTACATACCGCCGGTGCCCGCGCAGCCGGGCGCCACCCCCTATGACATCCGTCCCGGTGCGCCGGGCGACCGGCAGCCGCCGGCCGAGTTCGACGCCCTGTTCCGCACGGAGCCGGAGGCGCCGGCCGCGTCGACGCAGCAGATGCCGCGCTTCGACCCGCACGCCCAGCAGGCCGCACCGAACGGCCCGCTGATCCCGCCGGTGCAGCAGCAGGCGTACGAGCCGGAGCCGCCGTCCTCGCGCCGCAAGGGCCGCACCGGCACCGGTTCCCGGGTGCCGCTGATCGCCGCGCTCGGCGTGGGCATCCTCGCCGTGGGCATCGGCGCGGGCGCGCTGCTGAACGCGGGCGGGGACGACGACAAGAAGAGCGACACGACCAAGACGGTCTCGGACGCCTCCTCGGCGTCGCAGAGCCCGTCGCCGTCCGCCGCCGACCCGGTCAGGGCGCAGGCCGTCGCGCTGGACCAGCTGCTCGCCGACTCCAACAACAGCCGCGCCGCCGTGGTGCGGGCCGTCGCGAACATCGGCGGCTGCAAGGAGCTCCCGCAGTCCTCCAAGGCGCTGCGGGACGCGGCGACGCAGCGGACGAACCTGGTGACCCGGCTGAACGGCCTCGCGGTCGACAAGCTGCCCGACAACGCGGCGCTCAAGGACGCGCTCACCCGCGCCTGGCAGGCGTCCGCGTCGGCGGACAGCCACTACGCGGCGTGGGGCGACCAGGTCGCCGGCAAGAAGGGCTGCCAGAAGGGGCACGCGAAGGCGACGCCGCAGCGCAGGGCGGGCGACGCGGCCAGCGGGACGGCCTCCACCCAGAAGGCGAAGGCCTCGTCGCTGTGGAACCGGATCGCCACCACGTACGGCCTGACCCAGCGGTCGGCCGTCCAGCTGTAGCGGGACTCAGGGCGCCTTCGCCAGGGTCGCCGTGACGTCCACCAGTGACCGGCGGGTCGCCACCAGGCGGCCCCCTTCCACCTTCTGGAAGGCGACCCGCGCGTTCACCAGGCGGGGGAAGTCGCCGGCCGACGACATGTGGTCGTAGCCCCAGTGCAGCGCCGGCGTGAGCCCGCCCGTCGTCACCTTGAGGCCCCCGTCGAGGGCCTTGCGCACGGTGCGGGACGTCACCTCGCCGTCCCCGAGCGACTCGACGACCTGCTTCAGGACGCTGTACGCGATCCAGGTCGTCTGCACGCCCGCGTCGGCCGGGTCGATCCGGTTGTCGTCGAAGGCCTGCTCGTTGATCGCCTTGCGCATCGGGTTCCACCGGGCGTCGTCCGCCGCCGGGTACCAGCCGGTGACGTACGCGCCCTCGTACGGGCTCTTCGCGCCGCCGCTGCGGTCGATGACGGACTGGTCGACGCTGCCGAGGACGGTCGCGGTCCGCACCGACGGATAGGCGTCGCGCAGCCGCCGGAACGAGTCGAAGAAGGTGTCCGTGCGGTCCCCGAGCACGGCGGCGACACAGCCGTCGCCGAGCGGGTCGGAACTGGCCGTACTCAGGGCCTGGCGGGCCTGGCCGCCGTAGTCGGTGGCGTCCTCCGCGGCGCGCAGGTCGGTGGCCGCGCGGCGGTCGCGCAGCGCCAGACCGGTGTCGAGGAGCGGGCCGAGCTCGTCGCCCGCGATGGTGTCGGGCCGGACCAGGACGGTGCGGTCGCAGTGCTCGGCGAGCTGCTGGCCGTTTCCGGCGAGGAGCGCCGCCTGCCCGCCGTTGACCGGGTACGACAGCGGGCTGGTGAACTCGGCGTCGGTCGCCCCGTAGCCGCCTATGTAGGGGATGCCGGCGGATTCGAGGGGCGAGAGGAACGCGCGGCCGTGCTGGCTGTAGGAGCCGACGACGGCGACGACGTCCTGCTCGACGGCGGAGCGGGCGCACTTCGCGGCGTCCACGCTGTCGTTGTGGTCGTTGCAGGTGAGGACTTCCAGCTTGCGGCCGCCGATGCCGCCGTGGGCGTTGACCCAGCGCGCGTACGCCTTGGCCATCGCCGGCATGCCCGGCATGTTCGTCGCCCCGGTCTTCTCGGGGGCCCAGGTCATCACTTTCACCGGCTGGTCCCCGGAGCCCCCCGTGGCTCCAGGGACCAGCCCGCATCCGGTGACCAGGGCGGCGCCCGTGACGACGGCCGCGTAGCGGAAGGAGTGCTTGATGGTGCGCTTGGTGTGGCGCCAGCCGGTCATGGACCTGCACGATTCCGCCGCATCCCGAACCGGGGAGTGACCGGCGGTCAACGCCTGGTGACGCGGAGGTGAATTACGGGGGTCGGTCGGGGCGCCGGGGGAAGGGACGTACGATCGATGACCGTGCAAAGCTCGGAGAAGTCTTCCCGCCGCGGCCGTCGCTCCACGAACATGGACGGCATGCCACTCAACGACATGCCGTGGTGGCGCTGGCGCACCAATGTGCGCTCCGCGCTGCACATGCTCTCGGACCCCGCGTTCCAACGGAACGTGTGGCTCGCGGGCGTGGACGGGTACGGGGACGTGACCGACGCGGTGTACCGCCTCGTCGAGGACACCTGGCTCGACAACTGGTCCGCCGAGAAGTACGTCGGGACGATATTCCGGGACTCGCAGGAGGCGGCGCTCGTCGACTCCGCCGTGCTGCGGGTCCTGCGGATCATGCACCAGGTGGGTCCTGACGCCCCCGTCTCCGCCTATCTGGACCACGAGGGATGGCCGGAGGCGGTGCGGGCCGCGCGCGACGCGCACGTGCGGCTCGCCACGAGCGACGGTGAGGATCCCGACGCGGCGCCGCGCACCCTCGAAGTGCTGCGGATCATGACCAGGGCCGCCTAGCTCCCGGCCGCGGTCCGCACCCCGGAACGCCGCTCCGCCGGATCCACGGGTGTGCGAACCTTGCCCTTATGAACGCGCAGTCCGCACCCGTCACCGGTCCCGAGCAGTACGTCCTGACCCTCTCCTGCCCCGACAAGCAGGGCATCGTGCACGCCGTGTCGAGCTATCTCTTCATGACCGGCTGCAACATCGAGGACAGCCAGCAGTTCGGCGACCACGACACCGGTCTGTTCTTCATGCGCGTCCACTTCAGCGCGGACGCCCCGGTCACCGTGGAGAAGCTGCGGGCCAGCTTCGCCGCGATCGGGGACTCGTTCCGGATGGACTGGCAGATCCACCGGGCGTCGGACCGGATGAAGGTCGTGCTGATGGTCAGCAAGTTCGGCCACTGCCTGAACGACCTGCTCTTCCGCGCGCGGATCGGCGCGCTGCCCGTCGACATCGCCGCGGTCGTCTCCAACCACACGGACTTCGCCGAACTGGTGTCGTCGTACGACATCCCGTTCCACCACATCCCCGTGACCAAGGACACCAAGGCCGCGGCCGAGCAGCAGGTGCTCGACCTGGTGCGGGCGGAGGGCGTCGAGCTCGTCGTGCTCGCCCGCTACATGCAGGTGCTCTCGGACGACCTGTGCAAGCAGCTGAGCGGGCGGATCATCAACATCCACCACTCGTTCCTGCCGAGCTTCAAGGGCGCGAAGCCGTATCACCAGGCGCATGCGCGGGGTGTGAAGCTGATCGGTGCGACCGCGCACTACGTGACCGCCGATCTCGACGAGGGGCCGATCATCGAGCAGGAGGTCGAGCGGGTCGGGCACGACGTCACGCCCGATCAGCTCGTGGCGATCGGCCGGGACGTGGAGTGCCAGGCGCTGGCGCGGGCCGTCAAGTGGCATGCGGAGCGCCGAATCCTCCTGAACGGCCGCCGCACGGTCGTCTTCGCGTAGCCGGAGGCGGCCACCGGGCTGCCGGGTTTCTGCTGCGTCGCCGGGTGCGGCTGAGTGGGGGCTGGTCGCGCAGTTCCCCGCGCCCCTGAGAGGCACACTCCGTGCGCCTCCAGGGGCGCCCTATGAGATGGCGCACGAAGTGCGCCTCTCGGGGGCGCGGGGAACTGCGCGAGAAGCCCCACCGGGCCGCAGACCGCGACGAACACGGGCCCGGCAGACGGGGGCGGTTACATCCGGCTCAGTGCGGCGGTTGCGGTCAATACGTCGCGGATCGCCTCACGGTCACCGACCTGCCCGGCGGCAGCCTCGTCAGGCGAGACGTGCCCCGCGGCGAGGCGGCAGAACTCCACGCCGTCCAGAGCGACGTGCGCCACCTCCCGCTCGGCGGAACCCACCGCCCCGGGCGAGTCGAGGGAGATCAGCCACTCGCCGCCCCCCGCCCCTTCGACCTCGAGCCGCAGACTGCGGCCGGCGGCACCGGCCGCGACCAGCTCCCGGGCCGGGGCGGCCAGCCCCTGGCGGCGGCGCAGCGCGAGGGAACCGGGCAGCATCCGGGCGGCCAGGTCGATCATCCGGTTCAGATGGCGCGGGGCCGGGGCCTCGTACGGATAGTCCACCGCGTCCGCGATGTCACCGGCGTGCACCCAGCACTCGAAGGCCCTGTCGGTCATGGCGTCCCGCAGCGACAGCTCGAAGTCCCCGTACGAGATGGGGAGTTGACCGGAGCCACCGGTACCGGTCGCGTCCGCGCCGGCGAACGACACCGTGCGGATCAGCGCGTGCGACTGGTCGCGCCAGGGGACGCGGACGGCGCGGGTCGGCGGGAAGTACGACGCCTTCCAGTACGCCTCCGTGCGCGCGGCCGGGCCGAGCCCTTCGCGGGCCGGTGAGCCGAGCGGGTCGTCGAGGCCGATGGCGCGGGCGACCAGGCCGTCGACGCTGGTGAGGTGGGCGATCACACCGGCGACGGTGGTCTTGCGGCTGACCTGGTCGCCGCCCTCGTACCAGCGGAGCCTGACCGGCGCGTGCCACTCGCCGTCGCCGATGTCCTTGAGCAGCGCGTCGAGCCGCGCGGTCTCCGCGTCGTACGGGGAGGCCCAGACGGGGACCGGGACGCGGGCGGGGCGGCGGGTGAGGCAGCCCTCCAGGACGCGGGAGCGCAGCAGCGGGTCGAGGTCGAGGGACTCCTCGGCGTGCAGCAGGCCGACGGCGTCGCGCAGCCGCAGCGCCTCCTCGGCGCAGGAGCCGCAGTCGCCCAGGTGGTCCTCGACGGCGACGGTCTCCTCGGGTGAGCAGGCCGCGAGGGCCCAGGCGCCGAGGAGCGACTTGAGGACGCGGTGCTCGAGGACGAGCGGGGCGGGGGCCGCGAGGTCGGGCAGCGGGCGGCCGGTGTCCTCTATGGAGGCGCGCGGTGGCGGTATGCGCGGTGCGTCCGTGGTGCCGCCGGGGTCCTGCGGCTGCCCGTGCTCCTCCCCGTACGGGTCGTGCGGGTCGTGGGGATCGTGCGGATCGAACCGGTCCGGCCCGTTGGCCCCGCTCACGCCGGCCTCCCGTATCCACCAGGAGGTGTGCCGCTGTCGTGGGCCGTGGACAGGAGTTGCAGGCCGAGGCGGAGGCGGCGGCGCGCCTCGTCCTCGGTGACGCCGAGGTCGGCAGCGGTCTGGCGGTAGTCACGGCGCTGGAAGTAGGCGAGCTCCAGGGCGGCGCGCAGTGGGGCGGGCATGGACGTCACGATGTAGTCGGCGCGGGCCGCGGCGGAGGCGCGGCGCACCTTGCGCTCCAGGTCCTCGGTGGTGCCGAGGCCGGTGCGCACGAGGGCGGCGGACTCGGTCTGGCGCAGCCGGTGGACGGCCTGGCGGTGGGCGAGCGTGGCGATGAACGACCGCAGAGGGCCCTGCTTGGCGTCGTACGCCTCCGGGTTCTCCCAGATCTGCGTGAAGACCTCGCGGGTGATCTGGTCGGCGGCGTCCTCGTCGTCCAGGACGCGGTGGGCGAGTCCGTGCACCAGGGACGCGAAGCGGTCGTACAGCTCGCCGAGCGCCGCGGCCTCGCCGTGCGCGAGCCGCTGCTGCATCCTCCGGTCCCAGCGAGACGGAGTGTCCTTGGGCATGAGGCCCCCTCACCGACTGCCCGTACTCATGAACTGCTTGCCTCTTACCCGAATGTAGTCCGAGGTGCCGACAACGCACGCACCTTTGCCGCATTGAGCGCTCCGCGGCGGTAGCGGGTGGTAAAGAACCGGTGGCCCGTGCAGCTGGTGTATGACCGGTTGGGTCCGTAACCGACCACCTGGGACCGTCTGGGTCTTAAGCAGGCCATATGTGATAGGTCTGCGGTGGTGTTTCATCGCAACGCGTCCGGGCAGCCGCGCTGTGGAAGCGAAACGTAGGCACAGGTTCCGGATCGAAGTGACGGCGAGCGAGAGGCGTGGCGCGTGGCGCTCAAGGTGACCGAGTCAGGGCGGGGCGACTGGGCCGTCGTGCGCGCGTCGGGCGAGATGGACCTCGTGACGTCGCCCGCGCTGCGCCAGCAGGTGCACGAAGCGGTCGCCGACGGCCGGCGCAGCGTCGTCCTCGACCTCTCCGACGTGCTGTTCTGCGACTCCAGCGGCGTCGGCGTCCTCATCGCGTCCCGCCGCCTGATGCGCTCCTGCCAGGGCCGCCTCCGCCTGATCCTCCCCGCCCAGGGAGCGGTCGACGGCTCCCACGTGAACCGCGTCCTCGGCGCCCTGGGCGTCCGCCGCCTCTTCGACGTGTACCCGGACGTGGCGGCTGCCGTGGACGACGACGCGGCACCGATGTCGGCGTAGCGCGCCGCGCGTCGAGGAGTGCACGGATGACATCGGCGCCGGACGGCTTCCCGGTCGACGGCGCTCTGTCGAGCCTGCTCGACCCGAGTGCGCTCGCCGGGCCCTGAACGGGATCGGCCGGATCGCGGGAAGTGCGGGCCGGGGCAGGACCCGTCACAGAGCCGCACAGTTGTCCCAGAATTCCACCGGTCTTGATACAACGGCCGAACTCACGGCCTTGCGCGCCCCCGTTCGACGTACGCTCCGAACGCGGCACACCCCCACTACCCGAGAGGCGGCCCATGACCATGGACGAGCGGAGGATCGCGGCCCGGTTCGCCGGATTCGACCAGGACGGGAACGGTTACATCGACCGCGAGGACTTCTACGTCGCGGCCAAGGCCCTGCTCGCCGAGTTCGGCACCACGGCCCGCTGCGACCGGGGGCAGGCGCTGTACGCGGGGGCCGAGGCGTTCTGGCAGGGGATGGCCGGGATCGCGGACGTGGACGGGGACCAGCGGGTGACCCGGGGGGAGTTCGTGACCGGGGCCGTGAAGCGGCTGCGGGACAGCCCCGACCGGTTCGCGGAGATCGCCCGGCCGTTCCTGCGCGGCGCGATCGCCGTCGCCGACCCGGAGGGCGCGGGACTCAGCACGGCCGCGGCGGAGCGGATCATGCGCGTCGTGGGGGTCGAGCCCGAGGTCGCCGCGACGGCCGCCGCCGCGCTGGACGCGGACGGCGACGGGCGGATCTCGGAGGACGAGGTCGTCCGGGCGTTCGCGCTGTACTTCACCGTGCCGGAGTGAGTGGGGCGGAGTGAGTGGGGCGGAGTGAGCGGGGCGCGTCCGAGCCCGCGGGTCATTCCGAGAAGCGGTCCCGCAGCTTGTACTTGAGTACCTTGCGCAGCGTCTCGTTGCGGGGGAGCGCGTCGAGGATCTCCAGCTGTTCCGGCAGTTTGAAGGTCGACAGGCCCTCGGCGCGCAGATAGGACGTGAGGTCGGGGAGCGTCAACCCGGATGCCCCCGACCGGAGTTCGAGGACCGCGCAGACCCGCTCGCCGCGCTCCGCGTCCGGCAGTCCGACGACCGCCGCCTCCTGGACGCAGGGGTGGGCGTGCAGCAGGTCCTCGATCTCCTTCGCTGAGATGTTCTCGCCCTTGCGGATGATGATGTCCTTCGCGCGGCCGGTGAGGACCAGATGGCCGCTGGGCAGGACGTGGCCGAGGTCGCCGGTGATCAGGAAGCCGTCCTCGTCGAAGGCCTCCGCCGACTGCCGCGGGTCCAGATAGCCCTGGCAGACCGCCTCCCCGCGCAGCCGCACCTCGCCGTCGACCCCGGCCGGGACCTGCTTGCCGTCCCCGTCGACGATCCTGATCTCCATGCCCTCGGGCGGCCGCCCCTCCGTCGTCGCGAGCATCTCCGCCGTGTCGTCCGGCGCCCCCATGGTGATCATCGGGACCTCCGACATGCCGTAGCCGTGGGTGAGCTGGACGCCCATCTCGCGGACCACGGAGTGGTAGACCTCCGGCGGCTTCGGCGCGCCGCCGCCCGCGAGGAGGCGCAGCGTGGGGATCAGCTTCTGTGCCGGGTCCTTGCGCTGTTCCTTGAGGAACATCGAGTAGAAGGCCGTCGAGCCGCCGGCCACCGTCACGCCGTGGCGCCGGTACTCGTCCAGCGAGTCGGGCAGCGCGAAGTGCTCCAGCAGCACGGCCGGGAACCCGTACAGGAGCAGCATCACGGTGTAGTCGGGTCCTGCGATGTGCGCGTACGGGAAGGCCATCGAGCCGACGTCGGAGGAGGACAGGTGCAGGGCGTGGGCCAGGCACGAGCCGCCCGCGATGAGGGAGCGGTCGGTGTGCAGGACGCCCTTGGGGTCGGAGGTCGTGCCGGACGTCCAGTAGATCCAGCGGACCGACGTGCCGTCGGAGGGCGGGGGCGGCAGGACGGCCGGATCGCCCTCCGGCAGGTCCTCGTACGCCTCGAAGACGCCGCGCGCGCCGAGCCGCCGCGCCATGTCGCCGTGGTCGAAGCCGCGCCACACGCCGGGCGTCGCGAAGAACTCGGCCTTGGACTCCCGGAGCGCGAAGCCGACCTCGCGGTCCCGGTAGAACGGGATGACCGGCGTCTGGACGGCGCCGATGCGGGCGAGCGCGAAGGTGAGCAGGGCCGTCTCGATCCGGGTGGGCAGCTGCCAGGCGACGACCGTGCCGGGGCGCACCCCGCGTTCGTGCAGGCCGGCCGCGACCCGTTCGGCGCGGTCGCGCAACTCGCCGAAGGTCAGGGACCGTTCGCCCTGCAGCAGGACGGGCTGTCCGGGGGTGAGCGCGGCCCGGCGCTCGACCAGTTCCCAGAGCGTGCGGGACGCGCCCAGGGCGTGTGCGGTGCTCTGCGTCATTGCCGTGACCCCCAAGAGTTCCGTCCGCGCGTCCGCCGTACCTGACGGATCGTCAGAATCAGATGAGAGCGTAAGTCCGTGCTTCTTGTCGGTCCAGGGGTGCGGGGCTAGCCTGCATCTGACGGGTCATCAGATACTCGCAGTACGGCGGAGGGGCTCAGCATCATGACGGAACTGCCGCGCATCGTCAGCGTCGACGACCATGTGATCGAACCGGCCCATCTCTTCGAGACCTGGCTGCCGGCGAAGTACCGGGACAAGGGGCCCAAGCCGCTCACCGCCGGGATCGGCGAACTCGCCTACGTCGCCGGGAAGTACCAGATCACCATGGACCCGGACGGGCCGCCCACGGACTGGTGGATCTACGAGGACCTGAAGTTCCCGTACAAGCGCAACATCGCCGCCGTCGGCTTCGACCGCGACGACATGACCCTGGAGGGCATCACCAGGGAGGAGATGCGGCGCGGCTGCTGGGACCCCAAGGCCCGGCTCGCGGACATGGACCTCAACCACGTCGAGGCGTCGCTCTGCTTCCCGACCTTCCCGCGCTTCTGCGGCCAGACGTTCGCCGAGGCCCACGACAAGGAGGTCGCGCTCGCCTGCGTGCGCGCCTACAACGACTGGATGGTCGACGAGTGGTGCGGCGACAGCGGCGGCCGGCTCATCCCGCTGTGCATCATCCCGCTGTGGGACGTCGAACTGGCCGTCGCCGAGATCCGGCGGAACGCGGCGCGGGGCGTGCGCGCCGTCACCTTCTCCGAGATCCCGACCTACCTCGGGCTCCCGTCCATCCACTCCGGCTACTGGGACCCGTTCTTCGCGGTGTGCCAGGAGACCGGCACGGTGGTCAACATGCACATCGGGTCGTCCTCGCAGATGCCCGCCGCGTCCCCCGACGCGCCGCCCGCCGTGCAGGCCTCGCTCAGCTTCAACAACGCGATGGCCTCGATGATGGACTTCCTCTTCAGCGGCGTCCTGGTGAAGTTCCCGACGCTCAAACTCGCGTACAGCGAGGGCCAGATGGGCTGGATCCCGTACGCCCTGGAGCGCGCCGACGACGTCTGGGAGGAGCACCGCGCGTGGGGCGGGGTGCGGGACCTGATCCCCGAGCCGCCGTCCACGTACTACTACCGGCAGATGTTCTGCTGCTTCTTCCGCGACAAGCACGGCGTCGCCTCGCTCGACGTCGTCGGACGCGACAACGCGACCTTCGAGACCGACTACCCGCACGTCGACTCGACCTTCCCGAACACCAAGGAGGTCGCCCTCGACCACGTCAAGGGCCTCGACGACGAGACGGTCTACAAGCTGATGCGCGGCAACGCGATCCGCATGCTCGGCCTGGACCTCGACCGGCACGGCAGGTAGGCGGAGCCGGTGGACCTCACGTACACGGACGAGGAAGAGGAGTTCCGGGCGCGGCTGCGCGAGTGGCTCGGGGGCGTGCTGCCCGCGCTGGGGCCGAAGCCGTCACCCGGCGACTGGCCGGGGCGGCGCGCCTACGACACCGGGTGGCAGCGCAGGCTGTACGACGCCGGGTACGGGGACGTGCACTGGGGCGCCTCGCCGACCACCCGGCTGATCTTCCTGGAGGAGACCGAGAAGGCGGGCGCCCCCTACGTCGGCGCGAACTTCGTCGGACTGCTGCACGCGGGGCCCACCATCGCCGCCGAGGGCACGGCGGAGCAGCGCGCGCGCTGGCTGACGCCGATCCTCAGCGGGGACGAGGTGTGGTGCCAGGGGTTCAGCGAGCCGGAGGCCGGGTCCGACCTGGCCGCCCTGCGCACGCGGGCCCGGCGCGACGGCGACGCGTACGTGATCAGCGGCTCGAAGATCTGGACCTCGCACGCCGAGGTCGCCGACTGGTGCGAACTGCTGGTGCGCACCACCCCCGTCAGCGACGCCGCCCCCAAGCACCGCGGCATCTCCTGGCTCGCCATGCCGATGGACGCGCCCGGCATCACGGTGCGGCCGCTGCGCACGCTCGCCGGGTCGACCGAGTTCGCCGAGATGTTCCTCGACGAGGTGCGGGTCCCGGTCGGCAACCGGGTCGGGGCCGAGAACGACGGCTGGCGCGTGACCATGGTGACCCTGTCGTTCGAGCGCGGCACCGCCTTCGTCGGCGAGGTCGTCGCCTGCCGCCGGGTGCTCGGCGAACTCGCCGCCCACGCCCGCAAGAGCGGCCGCTGGGACGACGCCGTACTGCGCCGCGAACTCGCCCTGCTGACAGCCGAGTTCAGCGCCCTGTGGCGGCTCACGCAGTGGAACGTGAGCGAGGCGCAGGCGAGCGGCGGGGTGCCCGGCGTGGGCGGCTCGGTCTTCAAGCTGCGCTACTCGCACGCCCGGCAGCGGCTGTACGACGTGGCGGCCCGGGTCCTCGGCGGCGCGGGCGCCCTCGACACCGGCCAGGAGTGGACGCTCGACCGGCTCTCCTCGCTGTCGTACACGATCGCCGCCGGTACGTCGCAGATCCAGCGCAACATCGTCGCCGAGCGCATCCTCGGACTGCCCAAGGGGGGCAAGTAGGCGTGCACTTCCAACTGACCGAGGAACAGCGGGCGTTGCGCGACGGCACCCGGGAGCTGCTGGCCGGCCGGTTCGGGCGGGACGCGCTGCGCGCCGCCGTGGACGCGCCGCGGCTCGACCGGGCGCTGTGGCGCGAGCTCGGTTCGGCCGGGCTGTTCTCGCTGTGTCTGCCGGAGGCGGCGGGCGGGGTCGGGCTCGGGCTGCCGGAAGCGGTGGTGGTGTTCGAGGAGGTGGGGCGGGCGCTGGTGCCGGGGCCGCTGGTGGCGACGTTCCTCGCGGCGGGCGAGGTGCCGGGCGCCGCGTCGGGCGACGCGGTGGTGACCGCGCCGTACGGCGGGCTGCTGCCCTGGCGGGACGCGGCGGACGTGGTGCGCGGCGACGTGTCCGGCGCCGAGCCGCTCGCCTCCGTCGACCCGCTCACCCCCCTGCACCGGCTCCCCGGCGCCGCACCCACGCCCTGGCGGGCGACCCTCCTGTACGCGGCCGAACAGCTCGGCTCGGCCGGCCGCACCCTGGAGACGGCCGTCCAACACGCCCGGGACCGCGAGCAGTTCGGACAGCCCGTCGGCGGCTTCCAGGCCGTCAAGCACCTGTGCGCGGAGATGCTCGTACGGGTCGAGGTGGCCCGCGCCGCCGTGTACGCCGCCGCCGTCACCGGGGACCCGGTCGAGGTCGCGGCGGCCGAACTCCTCGCCGACGAGGCCGCCGTGCAGGGCGCGCGGGACTGCCTCCAGGTGCACGGTGGCATGGGCTTCACCTGGGAGGCCGATGTCCATCTGCATCTGAAGAGGGCGTGGGTGCGGGCCGAGTTGGGCGGCAGCGCACGGGACGCGGAGGAGACGCTGGCGGCTTCGCTGTAGCGCGGCGCCCGCGGACGCTCCGGGTGCTCTGAGGAAGGATGCACGGACAGTCACCGTGCGTGGTTATCGGGTTGTGTCCTTCCCGGGGCTCGTCACGGCGCGGAGTCGGCGCCGGGCTCCGGTACCTTGTGGCAGATGCGAGTGAGAACCCGTGCGACGGTCGCGGTGTCGCCTCCGAGGCGGCTCCGGAACCCGGGCTGTATCGACCTGCGGCTCCGCCGCGCGGGCGCCGTTCGCAGCGCAGGGCGGGGCGTCACGCCCGCCTGTTCGACCCCCCGCGAGACGCGTCGCACAGTATGCCGTACGCGTACTCCTTCGCGCTGGAATATGCCCGAAGCGCTTGTTGGGGTGACTGTACGTCAACCATGCTGTGCTGCAAGGGGATCACGTTCCGTGATCCTCCTCAGTGGCCAGTGTGGTCAGTGGCGCGAGGCGACGTGTCCGCCGGTTCGGATGGTGTGAGCGGTGCAGGTGCTTCAGGTTCAGCTGGAGGTCGGGGCCGACCCCGCGGAGGTGGGGCGGGCCCGGAGGTGGGCGCGCTCGCGTCTTGCCGGTTCGGGGATAGAGCCCGACGAACCCATGGCCGAGACGCTGATCCTCCTCGTCTCCGAACTGGTCACCAACGCCGTGGTCCACACCGGGCGCCCGGCCGTGCTGCGGATGGTGCTGCCCGGCGTCCAGGAGGCGTGTCCCGGCACCGTGCGCGTGGAGGTCGCCGACTCCTGCGCCCGGCCCCCGGCGCCCCGGCACGCGGCCGGCGAGGAGACGAACGGCCGCGGGCTCGAACTCGTCGACGGCCTCGCCGACCGCTGGGGCTGGCGTCCCGAAGGGGCGGGCAAGGCGATCTGGTGCGAGATCGACCGCTGCGCGGCCGCCGCCACGGACGGGGTCGCCGCGTACGACGGTGTGGCCTTCGAGGCCGTCTGAGGCACCCGCGCGGGCCGGGTCGCCCGGGGCGTGTGAGTCTTCGGGGCGTTCTACGCATTAACGGCAAATAGCCGTATGGGTGTTGACGTGGAGTGTCCGTTTGGTCACGCTTGTGGGTGGAGATGGACCGCGAGGGGACGTCGAGGGCCCTTGTGACGGGGGCCCTCGGCGACGTGGCGTCACAAGATCGCGACCGGTGCCACCGGTGTGCCCGTCGCGCCCCTGAAGGGTTCCGGCATCGCCGACAGCAGGAAGCTGTGCCGGCGTTCTTCTCCACAGGCTGTGGACAGGGATTCCAGATTCCAGTTCTGGCCCTGGAGCATGCCCATCTCGACGAGGTCGAGCGCGTGCACCGGCAGCCACAGGTCCTCGATCTCCGGCGGGAAGATCTCGAAGGTCAGGGTGTCGTTGGCGACGGCCGCCACGTCGTGCGCGTGGAACCACTCGGGCGTGTGGACCGACAGGCCGGGTGACGGATACCCGTACGCGTGCTTGTCGCCCGCCAGGTACACCTGGATCTGGCCCGTGCGGACCAGCACGATGTCGCCGGCCCTGACCTCCACCCGGCCGAACTCGGCTGCCTCGTCGAGGTCTTGGGGCGTCACCGCGTGGTCGCCGGGGAGACGGTCCACGCCCTTGGCCGCCGCCACGTCCAGCAGGACGCCGCGCGAGACGAGGTACGGGACCTTGTCGATGCCGCTGAACTCGGCGCCGCCGTGCGCGGTGACGGTGTCCGCCGGACGGCCGTTGTAGAGCCGGCCCGAGTGCGAGACGTGGGTGAGGGCGTCCCAGTGGGTGGCGGCCTGCAGGCCCATCGTCACGGCGTCGTCGCTGCAGGCCACCGTGTCCGGGCCGAAGATCTGCTGGTTGATCTGGACCATGGTGTGCAGTGGGTTGATCCGGCCCGGGATCATGCCCGACTGGACGCCGTCCTCCTTGAGGGGCAGCGCGAGCGGGACGCGGCGGCCGGTGCGGATCTCGCCTGCGGCGGCGCGGACCACCTCGTCGGTGATCAGGTTCAGGGTGCCGATCTCGTCGGCCTCCCCCCAACGCCCCCAGTTGTTCACGCGTTTGGCGATGTCGTGGAACTCGGCGGGCAGGGGCATCGGGTCCTCCCGGGTCTTGTGTTCCGGTATCTGACGGGTCGTAGAATCCGACTCGAGGGAAATCTAACGGGTCGTCAGAAACCGCGGGAAGGGGCCGGGCGTGGGGAACTTCTTGGCTGGCAAGGTCGTCGCCGT
The DNA here is from genome assembly GCF_030766975.1 of Streptomyces sp. KL116D. NCBI lineage: Bacteria > Bacillati > Actinomycetota > Actinomycetes > Kitasatosporales > Streptomycetaceae > Streptomyces > Streptomyces sp. KL116D. The sequence goes on from NZ_JASERH010000068.1 coordinate 96,621, forward strand.
GACGGGGGCGGGACGGGGCATCGGACGGGCGGTGGCCCTCGCGTGCGCCGCCGAGGGCGCCAAGGTCGTCGTCAACGACTACGGGGTGTCCATCGAGGGCGGCGAACCCGCCTCGGACGTCGCGCTCGGCGTCGTGAAGGAGATCGAGGCGGCGGGCGGCTCCGCCGTCGCCGTCGCCGACGACGTGTCGACCATGGCCGGCGGACAGCGCATCGTGGACACCGCCGTGCGGGAGTTCGGCCGGATCGACGGGGTGGTGTGCGTCGCCGGGATCCTGCGCGAGCGGATGCTCTTCAACATGTCCGAGGAGGAGTGGGACCCCGTCGTCGCCACCCACCTCAAGGGCACCTTCACCGTCTTCCGCGCCGCGTCCGCCGTGATGCGCAAGCAGGGGACGGGCACGCTCATCGGATTCACCAGCGGCAACCACCAGGGCTCCGTCGCCCAGGCCAACTACAGCGCGGCCAAGGGCGGCATCATCTCCCTGGTGCGCAGCGCCGCGCTCGGACTGCACAAGTACGGCGTGACCGCCAACGCCGTGGCGCCCGTGGCCCGCACCCGGATGTCGGCCAACGTGCCCATGGAGCTCAAGGAGATCGGCGAGCCGGAGGACGTCGCCGCGCTCGTGGTCTACCTGCTGAGCGACCGGGCCCGCGAGGAGAAGATCACCGGGCAGGTGTACACGGTGGCCGGGCCGAAGATCGCCGTGTGGGCGCAGCCGCGCGAGCTGCGCGCCGGGTACGCGGACGGGCCGTGGACGCCCGAGCGGATCGCCGACTTCCTGCCGGGCACGGTCGGCACCGATCCGATGCCGATGCTGGCGAAGCTGGAGGAGATGGCGCGGGCGGCCGCCGCCAAGGAGCGCCCCAACCAGTGACGACGGACCGGCGACGGCGGGTGGTGTGACGTGGAGTTCGGCTTCGGGGACGCGGACGAGGCGTTCCGGCGGGAGGCACGGCAGTGGCTGGAGGAGCACCTCGTCGGCCGGTTCGCCGCCGCGGCGGGACGCGGCGGCCCCGGCAGCGAGCACGAGGGCGCGCCTGAACGGCGCGCGTGGGAGCGGGAGTTGGGGTTTGGCGGCTGGATCGGCCTGGGCTGGGACCGGGACGGGTACGGCAACCGCGTCGCCACGCTCACCCAGCAGGTCGTCTGGGCCGAGGAGTACGCGCGGGTCCGGGCGCCGGGCCGCTACGGCCACATCGGCGAGAACCTGCTCGCCCCCACCCTCCTCGCGTACGGCAGCGACGAGCAGCGCGGCCGCTTCCTGCCGCCGGTCGCCCGCGGCGAGGAACTGTGGTGCCAGGGCTACAGCGAGCCCGGCGCCGGCTCCGACCTGGCCTCCCTGCGCACGGCGGCCGCCCGGGACGGCGACGGGCGGTGGCGGGTCACCGGGCAGAAGGTGTGGACGTCGCTCGCCCACGAGGCGGACTGGTGCTTCGTCCTCGCGCGCACGCAGGCCGGGTCGCGGCGGCACCACGGCCTGTCGTTCCTGCTGGTGCCGATGGACCAGCCGGGCCGCGTCGAGGTCCGGCCGATCCGCCAGCTGACCGGCACCAGCGAGTTCAACGAGGTGTTCTTCGACGGCGCGGTCGCCGAGGACGTCGTCGGCGGCGAGGGCAACGGCTGGCGGGTCGCCATGGGCCTGCTCGCCTTCGAGCGCGGAGTCTCCACCCTCACCCAGCAGATCGGGTTCCAGGAGGAGCTGCGGGCCGTCGTGCGGACCGCCGACGCCACCGGCGCGCTGCGCGACCCGGTCGTCGCCGACCAGGTCGTCCGCCTCTGGGCCGAGCTGCGGACCATGCGGTGGAACGCGCTGCGCACCCTCGGCGGCGCCGCCGGGGACGGGGCCGCCGGGGCGCCGAGCGTCGCCAAGCTGCTGTGGGGCGGCTGGCACCAGCGGCTCGGGGCGCTGGCGCTGCGGGTGCGGGGGGCCGGGGCGGCGGTCGGACCGGCCGACTGGACGCCCGACGCGCCGTACGAACTCGACGAACAGCAGCGGCTGTTCCTGTTCAGCCGGGCCGACACCGTCTACGGCGGCTCGGACGAGATCCAGCGCACCATCATCGCCGAGCGCGTGCTCGGGCTGCCCAAGGAGGCGTTGTCGTGAGGGGTGTCGTGTTCGACGGCCAACAGGCCGCTGTGGTGGACGACTTGGAGATACGTGACCCGGGCCCCGGGGAGGTGCTCGTCGGGGTGGCCGCCGCCGGACTGTGCCACAGCGACCTGTCCGTGATCGACGGCACCATCCCGTTCCCGCGCCCGGTGGTGCTCGGCCACGAGGGCGCCGGGGTGGTGGAGGCGGTGGGCGCGGGCGTCGGCCACGTCGCGCCCGGCGACCACGTCGCCCTGTCCACGCTCGCCAACTGTGGGGCGTGCGCCGAGTGCGACCGGGGCCGGCCGACCATGTGCCGCAAGGCGATCGGGATGCCGGGGCAGCCGTTCAGCCGCAAGGGAGAGCCGCTGTACCAGTTCGCCTCGAACTCGGCGTTCGCCGAGCGGACCGTGGTGAAGGCCGTGCAGGCCGTGAAGATCCCGAAGGAGATCCCGCTGACGTCGGCCGCGCTGATGGGCTGCGGCGTGCTCACGGGCGTCGGCGCCGTACTGAACCGGGCCCGGGTCGACCGGGGCGAGTCCGTCGTCGTGATCGGCACCGGCGGCGTCGGTCTCAACGTCCTCCAGGGCGCCCGGATCGCCGGAGCCTCGCGGATCGTCGCCGTCGACAACAACCCGGCGAAGGAGGCGGTGGCCCGGCAGTTCGGCGCGACCGAGTTCCTGGCCGACGTGGCAGCGGTGCGCGAGGTGCTGCCGGACGGCGCCGACCACGTCTTCGAGTGCGTGGGCCGGGTGGAGCTGATCCGCGCCGCGATCGACCTCCTCGACCGGCACGGCCAGGCCGTGCTCCTCGGGATGCCCGCCGCCGACGCGGAGGCGTCGTTCGTGCCCGCCCAGCTGTTCCTCGACAAGTCCGTCCTCGGCTGCCGCTACGGGTCCTCGCGGCCGCAGCGCGATCTGCGTCTGTACGCCGACCTGTACGGGCAGGGCCGGCTGCTGCTCGACGAGCTGGTGACGCGGACGTACCCGGTCGAGGAGTTCGGGAAGGCCGTGGCGGACGCGGAGGCGGGCCGGGTGGCCCGGGGCGTGCTCACGTTCTGACGGCCTGCCGCCCGCGCGGCGACGTCGCCTACCGTCGGGGCATGAGCTACCGCGCACTCGCCCGTACATCCGTACTGTCGTGGGCAGTTGTGGCCGTAGGAGCCCGGCTGCCGGTGGCCATGGCGCCGCTCGCGGCCGTCTTCCTCGTACGGGAACGCCCCGGCGGCTACACGCTGGGCGCGGTGCTCGCCGCCGTGTACGTGCTCGGCGAGATCGTCGGGGCGCCGGTGCTCGGCATGCGGATGCGCGGCGAGCGGGCACGTCCGCAGCTGGCCGTGGGGCTCGCCGTCGGGGCGGCCGGGTTCACCGGGCTCGGCGGCCTCGGGGCGTGGCCGGACGTGCCGTCCTGGGGGCTAGCGGTGTGCGCGTTCGTGGCGGGGGCCGCGCCCGGGGCGGCGCCCGGTGCGCTGCGGGCGCTGCTGACGAGTCTGGTGCCGGAGCGGGCGGTGGCGCAGGCGCTGTCGTTCGAGTCGATGCTGACGTTCGGGGTGTGGGCGGTGGCGCCCGCGGCGACGGCGGGGCTCGCGCTGTCGGTGGCGCCCTGGGTGCCGCTGGTGGTCGCGGGCGGGCTGATGGCGGCGTCGGTGGCGGGGCTGTGGCTGCTGCCGGTGGGCTGGCTGTCGCCGGAACGGAGCGCGGGTGCGGCGTCCGCCGGCCGGGGTGAAGTCGGCGTCGGCCTACGGGTGTTGATGCGGGCCTGGCCGGTCTACGTCACCGGGGCCGCGAGTCTGTCGCTGCTCGCGATGGCCGAACTGATCCTCCCCGCACTCCTGGAGCAGCGCGGCTTCGGCGTCGGCCTCGCGGGCCCGCTGCTCGCCGGTTTCTCGGTCGGCTCGGCGGCCGGGGCGTTCGTGTACGGGCTGCGGTCGTGGCCCGGACGACTGCCGTTGCAGAGCTTCGTGCTGGTGCTGGGCGTCTCGGTGTGCGTGGTCGGGGTGGCGTCGGTGCCGTGGGCGTGGGCGATGGCGGTGGGCCTGGTGGCGGCGGGGGTCCTTCAGGCCGGTGCGATGCTCACGCGGAACCTGACGCTGCGGGAAGTCCTGCCGGACGGGGCGTTGGCGGCGGGGTACTCCGTGCTGTACGCGGCGGTGGGGGCCGGGTACGCGGTGTGCGGGTCCTTGGCGGGGGTGTTGCTGGGGGTGATGTCCGCGCAGGGGGCCGTGGTGTGTGGGGTGGGGGTGACGGTGGTGTTGGCGGTGGTGGGGTGGACGGGCGAGCGGAGGGCGGCTCGGCCGGTTGGGGTGGACGGCCGGGTGCGGGTGAGTGGGGGCTTCTCGCGCAGTTCCCCGCGCCCCTGAGCGTGTGCCGGGTGGCGGTGGGTTTTCGACTGGGGGTCGGTGGGGGCTGGTCGCGCGGTTCCTCGGGCCTCTGAGCGTGTGTCGGGTGGCGGTGGGTTTTCGACTGGGGGTCGGTGGGGCTTGTCGCGCGGTTCCTCGCGCCCCTGAAATGCGGCCTTCGGTCGGCAGTTCAGGGGCGCGGGGTTGCTTCCTGCGGTCGGCTGGGCAGATCAAGCCCCTGCGGCGATTGAGCAGCGGGGTCCGGGGCGGAGCCCCGTGGGCTTGGCGGCGGTGCCGGCTGCGCGTACGCCCCCGCGCCCCGGCGGAGCCGTTCAGCCTGCCGCGCGGAACATCCGGCGATACGTGGTCGGGGGAACGCCGAGCGCAGCGGTGACGTGTTGGCGGAGGGACTGGGCCGTACCGAAGCCCGCGTCGTGGGCGACCTGGTCCATGGAGAGGGCCGAGGACTCCAGGAGGTGCCGGGCGCGCTCGACCCGCTGCTGGGTGAGCCACTGGCCGGGACTCACCCCGACCTCCTCCCGGAAGCGGCGCGTGAACGTGCGGACGGACATGGACTCCTGCTCGGCCATGTCGCGGAGCTGGATCGGCTCGTGCAGGTGGGCCAGGGCCCAGGCCCGCGCCGACGTCGTCGTCGCCACCTGCGGTTCAGGAACCGGGCGTTGGATGAACTGGGCCTGCCCGCCGTCCCGGTGCGGCGGCACGACCGTGCGCCGCGCCACGTCGTTGGCGACGGCCGCCCCGTGGTCACGCCGCACGATGTGCAGGCACAGGTCGATGCCGGCGGCGACCCCGGCCGACGTGAGGACGTCGCCGTCGTCGATGAAGAGGACGTCGGCGTCGACCCGGACCGAGGGGAACATCGCCTGGAACGTCGCGGCGTCCGCCCAGTGCGTCGTCGCGGGCCGCCCGTCCAGGTACCCCGCGGCGGCGAGCACCCAGCTGCCGGTGCAGATCGAGACCATGCGGGTGCCGGGCGCGACGTGGGAGAGGGCCGCGGCGAGCTCGTCCGTCAGCCGGCCCTCCTCGTAGACGGGTCCGAGTTCGTACGAGGCCGGGACGATCACCGTGTCGGCGGTGGCCAGCGTCTCCGGGCCGCGTTCGACGAGGATCGAGAAGTCGGCGTCGCTGCGGACCGGCCCGGGCTCGCGGACGGCGCAGGTCACCACCTCGTACAGGGGGAGCCCCGCCGCGTCCCTGGCCCGCCCGAAGATCCGCTGCGGGATGCCCAGCTCGAACGGGATGACGCCGTCGAGGACGAGCACGGCGACGCGGTGCGGACGGGGGGAGGCGGGGGCGGAAGCGGGGGTCGGAGCGGCCATGAGTCCATCGTATGGCCCGATCCTAACGAAGGATGGCATTCGGGCCACTCGTTCGGGGTGGCGGCTTCCCCGAAGCTCTAGGACGTGACGACGACGCAGACACCCTCCGCCACCGCGCCCGGCCCCGCCGCCCGCCGCAGACGCCCGCACCGCGCCTGGTCCGTGGCCGCGGTCACCTTCGTGACGATCATCGGCGCGGCCGCTTTCGCCTCGCTGCCCGGCCTGCTCATCGAGCCGCTGCACGACCCCGACACCGGGTTCGGCTGGTCGCGCGGCACCATCGGCTTCGCGGTGTCGGTGAACCTGGCGCTGTACGGGATCACCGCGCCGTTCGCGGCCGCCCTGATGGACCGGTTCGGGATCCGCCGGGTCGTCGCGGTCGCGCTCACGATCATCGGGGTGGGCTCGCTGCTCACCGTGTGGATGACGGCGGCCTGGCAGCTCATCCTCTACTGGGGCGTGCTGGTCGGCCTGGGCAGCGGTTCGATGGCGCTCGCGTTCGCGGCGACCGTCACGAACCGGTGGTTCGTGGCCAGGCGCGGACTCGTCACCGGCATCCTCACCGCGGCCGGGGCCTCGGGGCAGCTGGTGTTCCTGCCGCTGCTGTCGTGGATCGTGGACCGGCACGACTGGCGGCCGGCCGCGGTGACGGTCGCCCTCGCCGCGTTCGCCGTCGTCCCGTTCGTCTGGCTGCTGCTGCGCGACCACCCGGCCGACATCGGCGAGAAGCCGTACGGGGCGACGGAGTTCGTGCCCAAGCCGGCGCCCCTGCCGGGGGCCGCGCGGCGGGCCGTCACGGTGCTGGGCAAGGCGGCGCGGACGGGGCCGTTCTGGCTGCTCGCGGGCACCTTCGCGATCTGTGGCGCGTCCACGAACGGCCTGGTCAAGACGCACTTCGTACCGGCCGCGCACGATCACCACATGCCGGTGACGGCGGCGGCCTCGCTCCTCGCGGTCATCGGTGTCTTCGACGTGGTCGGGACGATCGCGTCGGGCTGGTTCACGGACCGCTTCGAGGCGCGCCGCCTGCTGGCCGTCTACTACGCGCTGCGCGGCATCTCGCTGCTCTTCCTGCCGCTCCTGCTCGCGCCGTCGGTCCGCCCGCCGATGCTGTTCTTCATCGTCTTCTACGGTCTCGACTGGGTGGCGACGGTGCCGCCGACGATCGCCCTGTGCCGGGAGCACTACGGCGAGGACAGCGCGATCGTCTTCGGCTGGGTCCTCGCCTCGCACCAGGTGGGCGCGGCGGTCGTGGCGTTCCTCGGCGGGGTGGCGCGGGACGCGTTCGGCTCGTACGACATGGTCTGGATCGCGTCGGGCGCGCTGTGCGCGGTGGCGGCGCTGATGGCGCTGGTGATCCGGCGCAGCGGCGCCGGGGCGGGTCAGGAGCCGAGGCTCGCGAACTGACCCCGGTGGAAGAGCAGCGGCCCCCGGTCGCCGTCGTCGGCGCCCAGGGCCGTCACCTGGCCCACCACGATGAGGTGGTCGCCGCCCGTGTGGACGGCGTGGACGGCGCAGTCGATCCACGCGGCGGAGCCGGCCAGCCGGGGCGAGCCGGAGACGGGGGCCGCGTCGTGGCGCACGCCCGCGAACTTGTCCGCCCCGCTCACCGCGAAGCCGCGGCACAGGTCGCCCTGGTCGGCGGCGAGCACGTTCACGCAGAAGACGCCGGCGCGGGCGATCCGGGGCCAGGTCGTGGAGGTGCGGGCCACCATGAAGGCGATCAGGGGCGGGTCGAGGGAGAGCGAGGCGAAGGACTGGCAGGCGAACCCTGCGGGGCCCTCGCCGGGGTCTGTGGGTGGGGCCGTGATGACGGTGACGCCGGAGGCGAAGGTGCCGAGTACGCGGCGGAACTCGGCGGGGTCGACGGGGAGGCGCTCGTCGTCGCCGACGGCGCGGAGGTCGGGGCGGGGGAGTGGTTCGACCGCGGGGAGTGCGGCTGTCGGGGCGCCGACCGACCTGAGGTAGCGGACGGCCGTGGCGGCCATTCCTGCGTGTCCCATCATGGCTCCCATTGAAGTTGACGGTGCGTCAGATTGGAAGGGGTACGGCTGCCGGGTGCGGGCCGGTGGGGGCTGATCGCGCCCCGCGGCGGAGCCGCTGATCGACACAGCCCCGCGCCCCTTGAGGGACGGCTTCGCGCCGTGGTCGCGTCTGTTTGTGTGCCGGGCGCGGGCCGGCGGGGCTTCTCGCGCCCCGCGGCGGAGCCGCTGATCGACACAGCCCCGCGCCCCTGGAAGGCATGCGCTTCGCGCAGCCTTCCCCCGGTGGGGAGATGTCGCACCGCAGGTGCGCATCTCAGGGGCGCGGGGAACTGCGCGACCAGCCCCCACCGGCCCGCACGCGGCGCACAAACAGACGCAGGGTCAGCGGCCCCGGTATCGCGGCTGTCGGCGTTCGACGAAGCTGGTGACGCCCTCGTTCGCGTCGTGCGTGGTCATGTTGAGTTCCTGGGCCGTGGCCTCCGCCGCGAACGCCGTCGACCGGTCGCTCTCCAGGGACGCGTTCACCAGCTGCTTGGTGAGGGCGAGGGCGCGGGTGGGGCCGGTGGCCAGGCGTTCCGACCACTCGCGTGCCGTCTTCGCCAACTCACCCTCCGGTACGACCCTGTTGACGAGTCCGAGCCGTTCCGCGTCGGCGGCCGGGAGCGCGTCGCCGAAGAACATCAGCTCCTTCGCGCGCTGCGGGCCGATCAGCCGGGGCAGGAGGTACGCGCCGCCGCCGTCGGGGACGAGGCCGCGGCGGACGAAGACCTCGATGAACCGGGCCGACTCCGCCGCCAGGACCAGGTCGCAGGCGAACGCGAGGTGCGCGCCGATGCCGGCCGCCGTCCCGTTGACCGCCGCGATCACCGGCTTCTCGCAGTCCAGGACCGCCGCGATCAGCCGCTGGGCGCCGAGCCGGATGGTGCGCGAGACGTCCCCGGCGACCCGCTCCCCGCCGGTGGGGGCGCCCCTGAGGTCGGCGCCCGCGCAGAAGCCCTTGCCGGTGGCGGTGAGGACGACGGCGCGGACGTCCGGGTCGGCGGAGGCCGCCGCGAGCAGCGCCATGACGCGTTCGCGCTGGTCCCAGGTGACGGCGTTCATCGCCTCCGGACGGTTCAGCGTGATCCAGGAGACGCCGTTCTCGGTCGAGTGCAGCACCTGCTGGTCGAGGGGTTCCATGAGCGGCTCCGTATTCGTCGGTCCGGCGGTCCGGCGGTCTGTCGATCCGGCGATCGGTCGATCGGGTGTCAGCGGCAGACGGCGAGCGCGTCCAGGGCCACGGCCCCCTGCCCGCGCGGCAGCACCATCAGCGGATTGATGTCCAGCTCGGCCAGTTCGTCGTGGAGTTCGAGCGCCATGCGCTGGACGCGCAGCACCACCTCGACGAGCGCGTCGAGGTCCGCGGGCGGTGCGCCCCGCACCCCGTCGAGGAGGGCCCGGCCGCGCAGCTCGTCCAGCAGGGCGCGGGCCTGGTCCTCGGTGAAGGGCGGCACGCCGACCGCCGTGTCGCGCAGCACCTCGACCAGGACGCCGCCGAGCCCGACCGTCACGGTGGGGCCGAACAGCTCGTCCTGGGTGATGCCGACGACCATCTCGACGCCGCGCTCCACCATCTGGCAGACCAGGACGCCGTCGAGGTCGATGCCCTCGTAGCGGGCGATGTCGGTGAGGTCGCGGTAGGCGTCCCGCACCTGGCTCGCGGAGGTCAGTCCGACCTTCACCAGGCCGAGTTCGGACTTGTGGGCGAGCTGCGGCGCCGAGGCCTTCATGACGACCGGGTAGCCGACCTGCGACGCGGCCCGCACGGCGGCGGCCGCGCTGGTCACGAGCTGTTCGCGCGGCACGCGGATGCCGTACGCGCGCAGCAGCTGCTTCGCCGCGTGCTCGCTGAGCTGCTTGCCGGGGCGCATCAGGGCCTGTGCCTTGCGGAAGGACGGCGACGGGGTGCGCGGCGCCTCCTCGAAGGGCGAGCGGTAGCCGGTGGTGAAGCGGTGGTGGCCGAGGTAGGCGCGGACCGCCGTGATGCAGTTGGAGAAGGTGCGGAAGGTGGCGACCTTGGACGAGCCGAGCAGCGTCGTGCGGTACGCCTCCTCCGTCCCGACGGGCGAGCCCCACACGACGCAGACCAGCTTGTCCGTCTGTTCGGCCGCGTCCACCAGGTCCTGCGCCAGCTTGTCGCTCATCGGCGGGAACGGTCCGGTGATGGGACAGATCAGCACGCCCACGGACGGGTCGGCGAGGATCGCGTCGATGATCTTCCGGCCGCGCCAGTCGCCGACCGGGTGCCCGCCGTTGTCGACGGGGTTCGCCACGTTCAGGTACTCCGGTATCCACTGGTGGAGTTCGGTCTGCTTGGCGTCGGAGAGGGTGGGCAGCGTCAGGCCCGCGTCCGTCGCCAGGTCGGAGAAGTGGGCGCCGGTGCCGCCGGAGATCGAGTAGACGACGACCCCGTCCGCCTGCGGGCGCTTCGCCCGCGCCAACAGGGCCGCGGTGTCCTGGAGTTCGTCGAGTCCGTCGACGCGGATGACGCCGAACTGGCGCATCGCCGCGTCGACGACGGTGTCGGCGCCGGTGAGCTTCCCGGTGTGCGAGGCGGCGGTACGGGCGCCGGTCTCGGTGCGGCCGACCTTCACGGCGACGACCGGGACACCGGCCTGCGCGGCCCGGTCCGCGGCGAGCAGGAAGGCGCGGCCGTCCTTGAGGCCCTCCACGTAAGCGGCGATGGCGCCGACGTCGGGCTGCTGGGAGAAGTACGAGATGAAGTCGGACGTCTCCAGGTCGGCCTCGTTGCCGGTCGGGGCCCAGTGGGAGAGCCGGATGCCGAGTTCCTGGAGGGCGAAGACCGGGCGGCCCTGGTGGCCCGACTGGGTGATCAGGGCGATCGCCGGGCCTTCGAGGTCGTCGCGGAACCGCTCGAAGGCGTTCAGGTTGGTGTTCGGGCCGAGCAGGCGCAGGCCCGAGCGGTCCACGGCCGCCGCGAGCCGCTCCTGGGCGGCGGCGCCCGCGTCGCCGGTCTCGGCGAAGCCGGAGGCGAAGGCGACCGCGAACTTCACCTTCGTGTCCGCGAGCTGCTCGATGACGGGGAGCGGGTCGGCGACCAGGAGCACGGCCAGGTCGACCTGTTCGGGGAGGTCGGCCACGGTGGGGGAGCAGGTCAGCCCGAAGACCGTCTCGCGGGTGGGGTGCACCGGGTACAGGCGGGCGCCGACCCGCTCCGCCCAGCCCATCAGCTGGCGGGTGATGCCGGTGTTGGGGCGGCCCTCGGCGTCGGACGCGCCCACGACGGCGACGGACTCCGGCCGGAAGAACCGGTCCAGGTCGGGCACGTCGGAGTGCAACGGGCGTCCGCTCACGTCCAGTTCGTCGGCCCCGGTCCTGCCGTGCACGGCAGGACCGGGCTGCTCGCCGCAGGCGATCACGCGGGCCCGGCGGGAGTCGGTGGTCAGGGTGCCGTAAGTCGATCCAAGCATCGGTCCGCCCGCTCCTGTGTGACAGCAACAACTCGTGCCTGTGCAATAGCTGACGCACAGTCAGATTACTGAACTGACGCTCCGTCAGCTACAGGGCTGCAGACAAATACTCGGACCGGCTCCCCGCCGCGCGCTACAGGGCCGCCGCCACCTCCCGCGCCACCCGCTCCCCGGAGCGCACGGCCCCGTCCATGTAGCCGCACCAGTACGACGAGGTCTCCGTGCCCGCCCAGTGGATCCCGCCCACCGGCTCGCGCAGCGCGGCGCCGTACTGCGTGAGGACGCCGGGCGGCGCGTACGCGACGGGCCCGCCGCGCGTGAAGCCCTCGTTGTCCCAGCGCTGGAGGACGAACGCGGTGGGGCTCGCGGCCTGCTCGCCGAAGTACCTGACGTAGTCCTTCAGCACCGCCGCCCGCACGTCGGCCTCGGACGCGGCGTCGTGCGCCCGCATCTCGTCCGCCTCGATGAAGCCCATCAGCGCGCCGTACGACGCGTCGGGCGGCGAGTTGTCGAAGGTCGAGCGGACCGTGCCGGAGTCGCTGACCACCTGGCCGTTGAGCCCGTCGGCCCGCCAGAACGGGGTGGCGTACACGGCGATCGCCTTGCCGATCGACCCCATCGGGAGCCGCTGGGCCAGCTGGTCGCGGGCGGCCGGCAGCAGCGGGTCGACGTCGATCCGGGCGGCCAGCGGCGGCGGTACGGCGATGACCACCCGGGTCGCGGTGACCGTGACGCCGTCGGCGGTGACGGTGTAGCGGCCGGTGCCGGCGTCGCGGGCGATCCGCCGCACCGGCGCGCCGAGCCTGACGCGGTCCCCGAGGCTCGCGGCGAGCTTCAGCGGGACCTGCGCCGAGCCGCCGACGAACCGGGTCGCCTGCGCGCCGTCCGCCGTCTCCGTGAGGCGTTCGAAGGTGCCGGGCGTCGACTCGTTCCCGGCCGAGGCGATGTAGAACAGCACGTAGAGCAGGGAGAGTTCGCGCGGCTCGGCCGAGAAGACCGAGGTGCACGCGACGTCGAAGAGGAAGCGGGCCGAGGGGATCACGGCGTTGGCGCGCAGCCACGTCTCGAAGGTCTGGCGGTCCCACTCCTCGGCCTTCGCGGCGGTCCACGGCGCGTCGACGGGCACCTTCTTCGCCATGTCGTCGAGGAGGGCCTGGACGGCGGCGGCGTTGGCGAGGCCCGCCGGGTCGATGGGCGGGACGGAGCCGAGCAGGCCGTCGGTGGCGTACGTGCTGCGCCTGCCGTCCTTGTGCAGGACGTTCTTGCCCGTGTTGTACGTCGCGAAGGTCGCCACCCCGAGGGAGTCCGCGAGCGCCCTGATGCGGTCCTGGGTGGGGCCGATGAACTCGCCGCCGCCCTCCGTGGCGCCGCCGCCCGGGAGCGGGAGGTTGACGACGCGGCCGCCGACGCGGTCCCTGGCCTCCAGGACGAGGACCTTCTTGCCGGCCGCCGTGAGGTCGCGGGCGGCGGTGAGGCCCGCGAGGCCCCCGCCGACGATCGCCACGTCGACGTCGGCTTCTGCTGGTGGTTCTGCTTCCGCGGCCTGGGCGGTGCCGGTCGTCCCGGCCGTGGCCAGGAGAGTGGTGGCGGCCGCGGCGCCGCCGCCGAGGAGGGCTCGGCGGCGGGTGAGGGTGAGCGGGTTGAGCGGGTGTCTTTCGCTGGGCATGCGTCGTACTCCGTCTCGCTCGTGGTGGGTGGGCGGCCGGGCTTCTTCTCGGATCGCCCCGTCCGCCCCTTCCCGTCCCGAACCGGGGGCTCTGCCTCCGGGCCCCTGCTGTGTGCTGTCGGGTACGGGTGCGTCGTGGTTGCGCGCGCGGTTCCCCGCGCCCCTCAAGGGCGCTTGGACAGCGTCCGTGCGATCTGGTCCGCGTCCCTGGCCAGTTCGCGGAGCATGCCGCTGATGGGGTTGGTGTAGCCGGTGAAGTAGAGGCCCCGGGCCGTCGGGAGGGTGCGGGAGCCGTGCGGGCGCGGGCGGCCCGTGGCCGGGTCCAGGACGTCGAGGTGGCCCACCAGGTGCTCCAGGCCCTGGCGGTAACCCGTCGCCGCGATGACCGTCCGCGGCGTGATGCGGGTGCCGTCGGCGAGGAGCACCGCGTCGTCCTCGAAGGAGGCGACCGCCGCCACCGGCTCGACCTTGCCCGTCCGCACCGCGTCGATGAGCCCCACGTCCTGGACGGGGATCGAGCCCTCCCGGACCCGGGAGTACAGGCCCGTGTCGGGACGCGGCAGGCCCTGCGGCGCGAGGTCGGGGACGCTCAGCTTGCCGAGCGGGACGGCCAGCCGGTCCACCAGGGACACCGGGAGGCGGCGGCAGAGGATGCCGGTGAGCTGGGCGGGCCAGCCCATGGTGGAGCGGCGCACGATGTGCGGGGGCGTGCGGACGGCGAGGCGGACGCGGGCGGCGCCGCCCGCGACCAGGTCGACGGCGATCTCCGCACCGGTGTTGCCGACGCCGACGACGAGGACGTCCTGCCCGGCGTACGGGGCGGGGTTGCGGTACTCGCTCGCGTGCAGCAGCCGGCCGGTGAACGTGCCGCGGCCCGGCCAGTCCGGCAGCCGCGGGGTGTGGTTGTAACCGGTGGCGACCACCACGGCGGCGGCCGTCAGCTCCCGGCCGCCGGTGGCCCGCAGCACCCAGCCCCGGTCGTCGGCGGCGCGGTCGATGCGGGTGACCTCGACACCCGTGACCACTTCCAGGTCGTGGTACTCGGCGTACTTCTCCAGGTAGCGGATGACGTCGTCGCGGGCGACCCAGCGGCCGAAGCGGCGCGGGATCGGCAGTCCCGGCAGGCCGGAGAGGCGACGGGTGGTGTGCAGGTGGAGCCGGTCGTAGTGGCCGCGCCAGGAGGTCCCGACGCGGTCGGACCGCTCCAGGACGACGGCCCGGACACCGTGTGCCTTCAGGCTCGCGGCCGTGGCGAGACCGCCCGGTCCGCCGCCGACGACGTACACGGGCGGGCGGTCGTGGCTACGGGTGGTCGGTGAAGGGTTCGGGGCGGTCATGTGCGGGAGCGTAATCCCGCCTTTTCTTGATGGGTCTCGGTCAAGACCGAAATCGGTTGCGAATTGATCACGGGGCGGATGGGTGCCGGGACCGCTGTCGGGACCCTTGCGGAGTCGGCGCCCGATGCGCTGAACTGACGTACCGTCAGAAACCGAGCGGGAGGGCGGCTGCGGCGCATGGATGGGGCGACATGGACGCGATAGGGCTCAGTGGTGCCGAGTGGCTCGCCGTGCTGCGGATCGGGCTCGGTCTGTGGTGGCTGGAGAGCTGGCGGCACAAGGACAAGAAGGGCTGGTTCGAGCGCGGCACCGGCATCGCGTGGGCCGCCGACGTCGCCGGGAAGCACCGGTGGAACGCGGTGCGCAGCGGATTCGACGTCGTCGTCAAGCCACGCCCGAAGACCATGGCGTACGTCGTCGTGTACGCCGAACTCGCCCTGGGACTCGGCCTGGTGGTCGGATTCCTGACGCCCGTCGCGCTCGTCGGCGGGCTGCTCCTGAACCTCCTCTACTTCACCCTCATGATCCACGACTGGGCCGAGCAGGGGCAGAACGCGATGATGGGCCTCGTCTCGCTCGTCGCCCTGTTCGCCATGTCCTGGCAGACCTGGTCCCTCGACCACGCGATCGGACTGTTCTGATGCCCGCGAGCCCCGACGTCCGCTTCGACGTGCCCGAGCCGGACGTCTTCACCCGGCCCTACTGGGACGCGGCCGCGGAGGGGCGGTTGTTGCTGCGGCACTGTGCGGCGTGCGAGCGGTTCCACCACTATCCGCGGGAGTTCTGTCCGTACTGCTGGAGTGATGCGGGGCAGTGGCGGGTGGCGAGTGGGCGGGCCTCGCTCTACACGTGGTCCGTCGTGCACCGCAACGACCTTCCGCCGTTCGGGGAGCGGGTTCCGTACGTCGCCGCGGTCGTCGATCTTGCGGAGGGGCCGCGGATGATGACGGAGGTCGTGGAGTGTGAGGAGGCCCGCCTACGGGTGGGCATGGAGGTAACGGTCACCTTCCGCCCCGGCGGGCCCGGCTCGTCGGTACCGGTGTTCCGCCCGGCACCGCACGAGTACGCCCCCGGCGGGGCGTGAACACGACTGCGCCTGCGACCCGGCGGGGCTCCTCGCGCAGTTCCCCGCGCCCCTGAAAGCCGACTTCGCCTGCGGCCCGGTGGGGCTCCTCGCGCAGTTCCCCGCGCCCCTGAAAGCCGACTTCGCCTGCGGCCCGGTGGGGCTTCTCGCGCAGTTCCCCGCGCCCCTGGAGGGCATGCGGCTTCGCCGCAGCCCCCAGAGGCGCGCCCCCTGAGATGGCGCACGAAGTGCGCATCTCAGGGGCGCGGGGAACAGCGCGAGCAACCACGGCGCACCCGCACCCGGCGAACAAGCAGTGGTGGCCGCGGCGCGTAGCCGGCTGTTCAGGGGCGCGGGGAACTGCGCGAGCAACCACGGCGCACCCGCACCCGGCGAACAAGCAGTCGTGGCCGCGGCGCGTAGCCGGCTGTTCAGGGGCGCGGGGAACTGCGCGAGCAACCACGGCGCACCCGCACCCGGCGAACAAGCAGTGGTGGTCGCGGCGCGTAGCCGGCTGTTCAGGGGCGCGGGGAACTGCGCGAGAAGCCACGGCGAGAGCCGCACCCGGCGAACAAGCAGTCGTGGCCGCGGCGCGTAGCCGGCTGTTCGACGAGAGTTGCGGTGGAGGACCGTCAGGGCCACAGGAGTTGTTTGGTCCAGGTGGGGGGCGTGAGGTGGTAGCTCAGGCGGATGTGGCGGCGGTGGGCGTCGCCCTGGAAGAACTCGACCTCGTCCGGGACGAGTTCGTAGGCGGTCCAGGTCGGCGCGTCGGCGCCAGGTTCACGCTGGGCCCGCTCCCAGGCAGCATCCGACGCCCGCACCAACTCCTCCACGGAGGACAGGGGTTCGCTCTGGTGCCCGACCAGGGCGGAGGCCAGCGCCCCGGTCGACCGAGCGTGCAGATCGGCGTACGCGACCTCCGCGGAGGCCGTCCGGACAGCCCCACGCACCCGCACCTGGCGACCTTGCACGGGCCAGTAGAAGCCGAGCGCGGCGTACGGGCGCGCGGCGAGCTGCCGGCCCTTGGCGCTGCCCGCGTGCGAGGCGAAGTGGAATCCCGCGGCGTCGGCGCCGTGCAGCATCACCGTCCGGACGTCGGGCCGCCCCGCCTCGTCCGTGGTGGCGAGCGAGGGCGTGTGCGGCTCGGGCTGCCCGGCGGCCACCGCCGCCGCGAACCACTCCACGAACAGGGGGAGGGGTTCGGCGGGCGCGGAGCCGGGGTCGAAGGCGGGCAGCTCCGTGTCCCACACGCGCAGGGACTTCAGGAGGGCGAGGAGGTCGGGCTCGTCGGTGGGGCTCATACCGTGATTGTCGTGGCAGACCGTGCTCAGTCGCGGGTCAGGGCCGCCACCGTGCCGAGCATTTTCCAGGCGCCCGCCTCCCGGTGCTCGACCCAGACGGGCCGGGCGGCGCCGGCGCCGGTACCGGTGTCGTCGCGGGAGCCGAGGGTGTAGTCGCCCTGGAGCCCGTTGATCCGGACCCGGTTCACCACCGCCCCGACGTGCTTGCGGGCGGTGGCCGCCGTCACGTCGTTGACCGCCCGGGCCCGGAACGCCGTGACGACCGCCTGCGCCGCCTCGTACTCCTCCAGGGCCCCGGCCCGCGTCATCAGCGGCCGCACCCGGTCGCACCACTCCGCGTCCTGGAGGCACTCGGACCCGGCCACCGGCCCCTTCGACACGACCCGGAACCGGTACACGCCGTCGTCCACGGGCTCCTCGCGCAGCGCCCCGCCCGCGATCGCGCAGTCGTAGAACCGGTCGGGCGCGAGCACGACCTTCCCGCGGAACCCGGCCGCGCGCAGGGCCCGGACGCTGTCCTGCGGGTGGCCCTCGTCGCCCAGGTACACGGTGTCGGGGCGGGTCTCGCCGATGAGCGTCCGCAGTTGCCCGGCGGGCAGCAGTGCTGGGGAGTCCTCCCGGACGTCGTACGCGTACGGGGAGCCGCGCCGCGCCGTGTCGAACCGGTCGGCGAGCCGCAGCTGGTCGGCGGCGGCCGGGGAGGGGCTCACCGCGTCGGGGGTCCGCACGGGCACCCCCATGGCAAGCAGGCTCCGTGTCCCCAGCTCCTTCTCCAGGTAGGAGCCGAACTGGTCGGCGTGGCCGCCGTCCGCGTCACCGGACGCGCCGTCGTCGGCCCCCGGCCGGCCCGACTGGCAGGTGGACAGGACGGGCATGCCGGCGGGCAGGTCCACCGGGTCCGGTGCGGGGCCGACGACGGCGACGACGTTCGGGTACCGCGCGGCGAACTGGCCGCTGGTCAGCTGCTCGTCGCCGGGCACGCCGACCACCTCCAGCGGCAGCAGTCCCGCGTAGTCCTCCAGGGCCCGCCGTACGGCGCCGGTGTCGACGCGGCCACTCTTGTCGCCCTTGCTGCCCCGGCCGTCCTGGCCGCGGGGCGGGCCGACGACCGCGATCCGGAACGTCGGCTGGTCCACGGGCCGCACGGACGGCGCGGGCCCCGGCGACCCCGGCTCCCCGCCCCGCAGCGCGGCGGGCACCGCGACCCCCGTGCCGACGCAGACCAGGGCGACCGCCCCCAGGAGCAGCTTGCGACGCCGGA
>NZ_JASERH010000069.1:0-50669 GCF_030766975.1 Streptomyces sp. KL116D
TCCCAGACAACGAACGGTTGTGCTGGCAGAACAGTTTCACTTATCAATTGAAAAGTGTGCTAGTTCGCCGCCCTGTTCATGTGTCCCTCTCGAGGGATGTCTGAAAGGGTTTCGGTGGTCATAGCGTGAGGGAAACGCCCGGTTACATTCCGAACCCGGAAGCTAAGCCTCACAGCGCCGATGGTACTGCAGGGGGGACCCTGTGGGAGAGTAGGACGCCGCCGAACTATTTTTGAAGAGGACCCTTGGTCCCGGCACACATGCTGGGGACCAAGGGTCCTTTTTGTATTTCCAGAGCTCTTCTCGGAGCGCGCCGGCACCCCGGCTGCGTGAGAATGACTGCGGTACCGAAGACAGGAGTCCCTGATGCCCACCAACGACGAGCGACCGGAGCGCGATCAGCGCCGTCGGGACAGTGGTGACCGTGGTGGGTACCGCGGTAACGACGGTCCGCGCCGTGACCGGCGTGATGACCGTCCGTCCTACGGTGACCGTGACCGTGACCGTGATCGGGATCGTGGGCCGCGGCGCGATGGGGACCGTCCGGCGTTCCGTCGTGATGACCGTCGGGACGATCGGCGTGATGACAACCGCGGTGGTGGCGGCGGTTTCCGGCGTGACGACAACCGTGGCGGTGGGTACCGCGGCGGCGACCGTCGCGACGACAATCGTGGTGGCGGTGGCTACCGCGGGCGTGATGACCGTCCGTCCTACGGTGACCGTGACCGGGATCGTGGGCCGCGGCGTGACGGGGACCGTCCGGCGTTCCGTCGTGATGACCGTCGGGACGATCGGCGTGATGACAACCGCGGTGGTGGCGGCGGCTTCCGGCGCGACGACAACCGTGGCGGTGGGTACCGCGGCGGCGACCGTCGCGACGACAACCGTGGTGGCGGTGGCTACCGCGGGCGTGATGACCGTGGCGGGCGGCCCGGTGGGTTCCGTGGGCGGGACGACCGGCGGGATGACCGGCGGGACGACCGGCGCGGTGGCGGCCGGTTCCGGGACGAGCGGGAGCGGGACCGTGAGCCGATCAAGCGGCTGCCGATTCCCGAGGACGTCACCGGCTACGAGATCGACAAGGACGTACAGCAGGAGCTGCAGTCCCTGCCGAAGGGGCTTGCCGAGGACGTCGCCAAGAACCTGGTGATGGTGGCGCGGCTGATCGACGAGGACCCCGAGGGTGCCTACGGGTACTCGCGGGTCGCTCTGCGGCTCGCGTCGCGCGTCGCCGCGGTGCGTGAGGCCGCCGGGTTCGCCGCGTACGCGAACCAGAAGTACAACGAGGCGCTCGCCGAGTTCCGTGCGGCACGGCGGATGACCGGCAACGCGGAGCTGTGGCCCGTCATGGCCGACTGCGAGCGGGGTCTCGGGCGGCCCGAGAAGGCGCTCGACATGGCCGGGGCGCCCGAGGTGAACAAGCTCGACAAGGCCGGACAGGTCGAGATGCGGCTCGTCGCGGCCGGGGCACGGCGCGACATGGGCCAGCTGGACGCGGCCATCGTCACGCTGCAGAGCCCCGAACTCGCGTCGAACTCGGTGCAGCCCTGGACCGCGCGACTGCGGTACGCGTACGCCGACGCCCTGCTCGCCGCCGGGCGTGAGGACGAGGCGCGCGAGTGGTTCGCCAAGGCCGTGGAGTCCGACAAGGACGGCAGCACCGACGCGTCCGACCGCCTCGCGGAGCTGGACGGCGTCGAGTTCGTCGACGCCTTCGACGACAGCGAAGACAAGGCTGCTCCGTCGGTCGCCGGCCTCGACACCGAGGACGACGACGAGGATGACGAAGACGACGAGGACGACGACGTGCGCGACGCTAAGTAGGTCGCGCGGCGTGTGATCAGTGGCGGGCGGGTTCCTTCGGGGGCCCGCCCGTCAGTCGTCGGTGAGGGTGCGCAGGACCAGACCCGTGGCCGGCTTGGGGCCGAACGACGTGGACTTGCGGGGCATCGTCACGCCCTGCCGGGCCAGTTCGCGGACGACTTCCTCGCGGACCGGGTGCATGAGGACCGCGGTTCCGCCGTCGCGGCGGGCCTTCTCGACCGTGGCCTGCGTGTCGTGGATGTACGCGATGTCCGCGGGGGAGTCCTCGGGGATGCCCCAGACATGGCCGAGCAGCGTGGAGTGCAGGACCGTCGCGTCCAGCGTGCGCCAGGCCTCGGGGCGGTCCGTCGGGATCGTGCGGTGCAGCAGGGCCGGGTCCGGGCGGTCGAGCAGGTGGTACGTGTCGTCCCTGCCGGTGAGCAGGAAGGCGTTGCCGCCGGCCGCCGCCTCCGCCAGGGCCTCCATCGCCTGCGGCAGCGGCCCGGGTACCTCCCGTACGCGGAAGTGGGCACGGGCCGTGGCCAGGGCCTGGTCGATGGGGAGGCGGTTCAGGAGGCGGTGGATGGCGCGGACCCGGAGGGGGTAGCGGGCCGTGTCGACCAGGAGGACCAGGCCGTAGTCCCAGGGCGTGGGGGAGACGTGCTCCGTGCGCAGGCGCAGGTACGTCGCCCAGCGGTGGTGGCCGTCCGCGATCAGGGCCTGGTGCGCCGCCAGGTCGGAGTGGATCTGCTGCTGCTCCGCCGGGTCCGTGATCGACCAGAGGCGGTGGCTGTAGCCGTCCTCCGTGGTCGTGGCGAGGAGCGGGGGGCGGTGGACCGCGCGCTCGATGACGGCGGTGGCGCCCGTCGCGCTGCCGTTGCCGCGGTACGTCAGCAGGAGCGGTTCGAGGTTCGCGGCCGCCGTGCGCATCAGGCCCGCGCGGTCCTCGACCACGTGCGGCATGACGTCCTCGTGCGGCAGCACCAGGCCCTCCGAGGCGTCGGAGAGGCGGAGCGCGCCGATGAGTCCGCGCTGGAGCATGTCGCCGTTGCGCTGCTCGTACACGTAGAGGGCGGGTTCCGGGTCGGGGGCGAGGACGCCTTCGGCCAGCCAGAGGTCGAGCGTGGCGGCCGCCAGGTCGTTGCGCTCCTGCGGCTCGGTGGCCTGCGGCAGGATGAGGCGGACGATGTTGTGGGGGTCGGCGCTCTCCAGGTGCAGCAGGCCGTCCGGGCGGACCACGACGTCGTACGGGGGCGAGGTGACGGCGGCGAGGCTGCCGATGCGCTCGGGAACGTAGCGCACCCCGTGGAAGGGGCGCAGATCCAGGCCGTCACCTGCAGTGTTCATTCGTGCATCGTACGAGTGTCAGTGGCGTGGGGGATGATCGGGGGAGTGGGATCGAGTGAGGAGCGATGCGGAATGAGCCAGAGTGCGAGCGGTGCGGCCGGCGCCGGGATCCGGCTGCTGCCCGACGGGAGTGCGCGGACGCTGAGCGAGGCGTACGACACGGCGCTGCTCGACCTGGACGGGGTGGTCTACGCGGGCGGCCGGGCCATCACGCACGCCGTGGAGTCGCTGGCCGTGGCCCGGGACGGGGGCATGGGGCTCGCGTACGTCACGAACAACGCGCTGCGGACGCCGGACGCCGTCGCCGAGCACCTGACGGAGCTCGGCATCCCCACCGAGGCGGCGGACGTCATCACGTCGGCACAGGCGGTCGCCCGGCTCATCAGTGAGCAAGTGCCGGACGGCGCGCGGGTATTGGTGATCGGCGGGGAAGGGCTGCGGGTCGCGCTGCGGGAGCGCGGGCTGGTGCCGGTGGACTCCGCCGACGAGGAGCCGGTGGCCGTCGTGCAGGGGTACGGCGGGCCGGACATGGCGTGGGGGCGGTTCGCCGAGGCCTGTTACGCCATCGCGCGCGGGGTGCCGTGGTTCGCGTCCAACACCGACCTGACGATCCCGAGCGCGCGGGGCATCGCGCCGGGGAACGGGGCGGCGGTGGAGGTCGTCCGGATCGCGACGGGGGCCGAGCCGCAGATCGCGGGGAAGCCGCTGCCGCCGATGCACCGGGAGACCATCCTGCGGACCGGGGCGAAGACGCCGCTGGTGGTGGGCGACCGCCTGGACACGGACATCGAGGGCGCGTTCAACGGGGGCGTGGACTCGCTGCTCGTGCTGACCGGAGTGACCGATGGCGCGCAGCTGCTGGCCGCGCCGCCGCAGCACCGGCCGACGTACGTCGACCGCGACCTTCGGGGGATGCTCACCGGGCAGCCCGAGGTCGTCGCGGACGGGGACGGTTTCCGGTGCGGCGGGTGGACCGCCGTGGCGGGGGACGGGCAGTTGGAGATCGAGGGGGACGGGGAGGCGATCGACGGGCTGAGGGCCCTGTGCGGGGCGGCGTGGAGCGTCGCGGAGGGCGGGGCGTGTGAGCTGGATCCGGTGAAGGCGCTGGCTCGGTTGGGGCTGTAAGGCGGCGGGGCGGGGTGGCCTCGTCAGGGGGCGCGCAGTTTCCCGCGCCTCCTGACCTCGCCGCCCCCGCCCCCGCCCCGGTCACTGCCGTACGCGTCCTCCTGACGCCTCCGCCTACGCGTCCTCGTTCGTCGCCAGGAGGTTGTCCTCCGATGCGCCCTTGCGCCAGTAGCCGGAGAAGTTGACGCGTTTGCGGTCGATCGCGCGGTCCTGCACCAAGTGGCGGCGGATGGTCTTGACCGTGGAGGATTCGCCCGCCACCCAGGCGTACGGCGTGCCCTCCGGGAGCGTGGTGGCGGCGCGGATGGCGTCGGGGGTGGTGCCGGAGGCCGTGAGCCAGACGATCTCGGTGTCCGTGCCGATCGGCAGCTCCTGGCGGTCCGCCGCGTCGGGCACCTCGATCCACGCGCGGACCGGCACGTTCGGCGACAGATGGGCCAGGACCGCCGCGACCGCGGGAAGGGCCGAGGCGTCCGCGGCCAGCAGGACCCAGTCGGTGTCGGCGGGCGGACGGAACTCGTACGCGACGTTGTCCGTGACGACCGGCGCCAGCACGCCGACCCGGTCGCCGGGCGCGGCACGCAGGGCCCAGTGGGAGGCCGGGCCCTCGTCGCCGTGCACCGCGAAGTCGACCGTCAGCTCGGCCGGGGCGGTGCGCAGGTCCCGGATCGTGTAGGTGCGCATGACGCCGCGGGTGGCCGGGTCGAGGGCCTGCCACGCCGGGTACCAGGTGCCGTCGCTGTTGTCCGGGAGGTGCGGGGCGTCCTGGCCGGGGGCCGGCAGGAACAGTTTGATGCGCTGGTCGCGGCCGGCCGACCGCATGCGGGCCAGGTCGGCGCCGCCGAAGTCCACGCGCACCATGTTCGGGGTGAGGTGCCGGGCGCGTACGACGTGGAGGTCGAAGAGGTCGAAGGGCGGGGCTTCCGCCGGGGCTGCCGTGTTCGTCATGCGGGGATCCTTCGGGCGCGGGGTATGGCGGTGGCGAGGCGTTCGGGAAGCGGCGTGGTGCGCGGCCGGGCGGCCGTCATGCGAGGCTCTTCGCCGCGTCGAGCGAGTCGGCGAGCCGCTCGACGAGCGGTGCGTATCCGGCGTGGCTGAACTGGGCCTCGTTGAACCAGGACGTGACCTGACCGGCCCGGACCGCGGGGAGTTTCGCCCAGGTCGGCTTGGTCCTCTTCAGGTCGGCGGGTTGCAGGTTGCCGGTCCTGCGGTCGACGAGGATCAGGTCGGCGCGGTACTTGTCGGCGTTCTCCCAGCCGACTTCCTGGAAGAAGCCGTCCTTGCCCGTCGAGTCCGGGGTCACGAACTCGACGCCGAGCTCGCGGTAGTGGCGCAGATCGGTGAAGTCGGCGGGGTTGCCGACGTAGAGCAGGTCGGGCGTCGCCGAGACCGCCATGACCTTCAGGCCGCGGCGGGCGCGGGCCGCGCGGCGGAGCTTCTCCGATGCCTCCTCGAAGCGCTTCTTCGCCGCCTTCACCTCGGCCGCCGCCAGGTCGGCGCCGAGCGCCCCGGCCAGTTCCGAGAAGCGGCCGATGGCCTGCGTGAGGGACGTCCTGCCGGTGAGGATGCCGACGGTCGGGGCGACGGCCGCGATCTTCCCGGCGGACTCCTCGGGGACGTACCAGAGCGTCGGCGAGACGTTCATCGTCGTGACGAGCAGGTCGGGCTTCAGGGATGCGTACTTCTCCACGTTGAACCGGCCCCACTCGTTGCCGAGCACGGTCACTTTGTCGACATCGATGTCGGCGGCCTGGACGTCCGGCTCGCCGTTCTTCAGCTTCGTCGGGCCGAAGACGCCGGTGCACTCGACGCCCAGGTCGTGCAGGGCCGCGGCCGCCCCGATGTACGCGACGATCCGGCGCGGGGTGCCCTTGGTCCTGGCTGTCGTGCCCCGGTCGTCCTTGAAGCTCCACCCCTGGTGGTCCGGACCGGTGGCGGCGGGTTTGTCGTCGCCGCAGGCGGTGAGCAGAGCACCGAGGCCGAGTGCCCCGCCGGCCGCCAGCAGGGTGCGGCGGGTGGGCGCGGGCCCCGAGGATATCGAGGCCGCGGCGGGAGTGGAGGCCGTGGAGGCCGTGGAGGCCGTGAGGGACGAAGGGGCGGAGGGCATGGAGATGCTTCTCTCGGCACGTGAATGTGGTCCAGCCGGATGTGGCCGATTTGGAGGGTAGGCTAACCTAACCTCGTGTTGGTCGACAGTCCCCCAGAAACGAGCGCGGCACCTGCTCCCGCGCCCCCCGGCCGTCGTGCGGCGATACGCACGGCCGGACTCCTCGTGTCGGTCCTCGTGCTGCTGGCGGTCGCCGTGGCCAGCATCGCCATCGGGGCGAAACCGCTCTCCCTGGACCAGGTCTGGCACGGCCTCTTCGACGACACCGGCCGGTACGCCGACATCGTCGTGGGCGAACGCGTCTCCCGGACGCTGCTCGGGCTGCTGGCCGGCCTCGCGCTCGGCCTCGCGGGCGCGGTCCTCCAGGCGCTGACCCGCAACCCGCTGGCCGACCCCGGCATCCTCGGCATCAACATGGGCGCGTCCGCCGCCGTCGTGACCGCCATCAGCTTCTTCGGGGTGACCTCGCTCAGCGGCTACGTGTGGTTCGCCTTCTTCGGCGCCGCAGCGGTGGGGGTGCTCGTCTACGTCCTCGGCGGTACGCGCAGCGCGACACCGGTACGGCTCGCCCTCGCCGGTACGGCCATCACCGCCGCCCTGTCCGGCTACCTCTACGCGGTGATGATCACCGACGACGTCGCGCTCAACCGGATGCGGTTCTGGCAGGTCGGCTCGCTGGCCTCGGCCAAGATGGACACGATCGAGCAGGTGCTGCCGTTCATCGCCGTCGGCACGCTCCTCGCGCTCGGTCTCGCCCGGCCGCTCAACGCGATGGCCATGGGCGACGACACCGCCCGCGCGCTCGGCGCCCACCTCGGCCGCACCCGCGCCCTGAGCATGGCCGCCGCGACCCTGCTGTGCGGCGCGGCCACCGCCGCCTGCGGGCCCATCGTCTTCGTCGGCCTGATGGTGCCGCACATCGTGCGCTCGTTCACCGGCCCCGACATGCGCTGGATCCTGCCGTACGCGGCGGTCCTCTCGCCGGTCCTGCTGCTCGGCGCCGACGTGGTGGGCCGGATCGTGGCCCGCCCGGCCGAGCTCCAGGTCGGCATCGTCACCGCCGTCATCGGCGCGCCGGTCTTCATCCTTCTCGTACGACGCCGGAGGCTGGCCCAGCTGTGAAGACCACCAAGGCGATACGCACCCCGGGCGGCCTCTCCGTCCGGCTCGACCTGCGCGCGGCCGTCGTCGTGGCGGCCCTGGTCGTCGTCACGCTCGCGGCGGCCGTCGTCCTCATCGGTACCGGCGACTTCCCCATCCCGGCCCTCGACGTCCTGCGCACCCTGGCCGGACAGGGCGACGCCGGGCAGGAGTTCATCATCAACGACCTGCGCCTGCCGCGGGTCCTCGTCGGCCTCCTGGTCGGCGGCGCGCTCGGCCTGTCCGGTGCGCTCTTCCAGTCCATCTCCCGCAATCCGCTGGGCAGCCCCGACGTGCTCGGCCTCGGCCAGGGCTCCACGGCCGGCGCGCTCGTGATGATCGTGATCTTCGGCGGCAGCGCCACCCAGGTCGCCCTCGGCGCACTGGTCGGCGGACTCGTCACCGGACTCGCGATCTACCTCCTCGCGTGGAAGCGGGGCGTGCACGGCTACCGGCTCGTCCTCGTCGGCATCGGCGTCTCCGCGTTCGTCACCGCGATCAACGGCTATCTGCTCACCAAGGCCGACTTCGTGGACGCCGCCCGCGCCACCGTGTGGATGACCGGTTCGCTCAACGGCCGCGGCTGGGAGCAGGTGTGGCCGCTGCTGATCCTCTTCGCGGTCCTCGTCCCGGTCGTCGCCGCGTACGGGCGCCCGCTGCGCATGCTGGAGATGGGCGACGACGCGGCCGGCGGCCTCGGCATCCCCGTCGAGCGGACCCGCCTCCTGCTGCTCACCGTCTCCGTCTTCCTGACCTCCGCCGCCACCGCCGCGGCCGGACCGGTCGTCTTCGTGGCGCTCACGGCCCCGCAGATCGCCCGGCGCCTGACCCGGTCGCCCGGACCGAACCTGATGGCCGCCACCTGGCTCGGCGCCACCCTGCTGATCGTCGCCGACCTGGTGTCGCAGCGGGCGTTCGGCGCGGACCAGCTGCCGGTCGGTGTCGTCACCGGCGTGGTCGGCGGCGTCTATCTGCTGTGGCTGCTCGTCACCGAGCGCAAGGCGGGCCGGATATGACCGCCCCCGGGGCCCGCGGGCCCGAAGACCTTCGTACGAACCAGAGGAGCACCGCTGTGAACAGGCTGATGGCCGACGACGTGACCCTCGGCTACGACCAGCGGGTCATCGCCGAGAAGCTGTCGGTGGAGATCCCCGACAACTCCTTCACGGTGATCGTCGGGCCGAACGCCTGCGGCAAGTCCACGCTCCTGCGCGCCCTGTCGCGCATGCTGAAGCCGAGCGCGGGCCGGGTGCTGCTGGACGGCAGCGTCATCCAGTCGATGCCGGCAAAGAAGGTCGCCAAGACGCTCGGTCTGCTGCCGCAGTCGTCGGTCGCGCCCGACGGCATCACCGTCGGCGACCTCGTCGCCCGCGGCCGCTACCCGCACCAGGGACTGCTGCGTCAGTGGTCGCCGCAGGACGAGCAGGTCGTCCGGGAGTCCATGGAGTCCACCGGCGTCGCCGAGCTCGCCGACCGGTACGTCGACGAGCTCTCCGGCGGCCAGCGCCAGCGCGTCTGGATCGCCATGGCGCTCGCCCAGCAGACGCCGCTGCTGCTGCTCGACGAGCCGACGACCTACCTCGACATCCAGCACCAGATCGACGTCCTGGACCTCTGCGCCGAACTGCACGAGGAGCAGGGCCGCACGCTCGTCGCCGTCCTGCACGACCTCAACCACGCGGCGCGCTACGCGACGCACCTCATCGCGCTGCGCGAGGGCGAGATCATCGCCGAGGGGGCCCCGAAGGACATCGTGACGGCCGACCTCGTCGAGCGGCTCTTCGGGATGAAGTGCCAGGTCATCGACGATCCGGAGACCGGTACTCCGCTGGTGGTGCCGGCTGCCCGGAAGACCCGCAAGGGCAGGCCCGAGGTCGCTGAAGCAGTGTCCTGAGGCGCTAGAGCAGCGTCCTGAGGCGCAGCAGATCGCGGAACGACGCCTCCAGCTTCACCCGGCCCGACGCCCAGGCCTTCGCGAAGTTCAGCCGCCCGTCCACCATCGCAACCAGATCGTCGCCGGTCATCGCGAGACGGATCTGCGCCTTCTCGGCGGGCGGCCCCTGCCGGGTGTCGAGCACCTCGATCCGGCCGTCCTTGAGGCGGCCGGAAAACGTCACGTCCAGATCCGTGATGCGGCAGCTCAGCGAGCGGTCGAGCGCGGTCGCGGCGCGGACGTCCCCGTCGGCGCCCGCCATGGTGTCCGAGAGTGTGTCGAGTGCCGTCCGGCACTCCTCGATCGTGGCCATCGTGATCGACGGTACACCGGCGCTTCGGGGTAGCGTCTGGGCATGAGCGACTCTCTCCCGGAGCTCGAGCCGGCCGCGGTTCCCGAAGAACCGTCGTACGAGCCCGCGGCCCCCGCCCCCCTCGGTGTCGAGCGCACCCCCACGGGCAACGCCGAGGTGGACGCGCAGCTGGAGCGGCTCGGCGATGTGGACCACCTCGCGGCGGACGGCCACGTCGAGGTGTACGAGGATGTACATCAGGGCCTGCGTGGCGCGCTGACCGCGCTCGACGCACGACCCCAGCCGACACCCTCGTACGACAACAGGAGCTGAACCGACCGTGGCAGGTGTGGCACGTCGCCGCCTCGACGCCGAACTCGTCAACCGCAAGCTGGCCCGCTCGCGCGAGCACGCCAGCCAGCTGATCGCCGCGGGCCGGGTCAGCGTGGGCAAGATCGTCGCGACGAAGCCCGCGACGCAGGTGGACACGGGGGTGTCGATCGTCGTCGCGTCGGACGACAGCGTCCCCGACTACGTCTCGCGCGGCGGGCACAAGCTCGCGGGCGCGCTGGCCGCGTTCGTCCCGCAGGGGCTCGTGGTCGAGGGGCGCCGGGCGCTGGACGCCGGAGCGTCCACCGGCGGGTTCACGGACGTGCTGCTGCGGGCCGGCGTCGCGCACGTCGTCGCCGTCGACGTCGGGTACGGGCAGCTCGCCTGGTCACTGCAGAGCGATGAACGCGTCACCGTCAAGGACCGTACGAACGTACGCGAGTTGACGCTGGAGGCGATCGATGACGTACCCGTGGACATCGTGGTGGGGGACCTGTCCTTCATTCCGCTCGGCCTGGTGCTGCCCGCCCTGGCCCGGTGCGCCGCGCCGGACGCGGACCTCGTGCTGATGGTCAAGCCGCAGTTCGAGGTCGGCAAGGAGCGCCTCGGCAGCGGGGGCGTCGTCCGGAGCACGCAGCTGCGGGCCGAAGCAGTACGGGGGGTCGCCGCGCAGGCGTGGAAGCTCGGGCTCGGGGTGCGCGGAGTGACCGCGAGCCCGCTGCCCGGACCCTCCGGGAACGTCGAGTACTTTCTGTGGCTGCGTGCCGGGGCGCCCGAACTGGACCCGGCCGACGTCGATCGTGCAGTGGCGGAGGGGCCGCGTTGACACAGACCCGAGCTCGTACTGTTTTCCTGCTCGCGCACACCGGCCGGCCCGCGGCCATCCGGAGCGCCGAGCTGGTCGTCCAAGGACTGCTGAAGAGCGGTCTCGGGGTGCGGGTGCTGGAGTCCGAGGCCTCCGACCTGCCGCTGCCGGACACCGTGGAACTCGTGAAGGAGGCCACGCCGGCCTGCCTCGACGGGTGCGAGCTGCTGATCGTGCTGGGCGGGGACGGGACGCTGCTGCGCGGCGCCGAGTTCGCGCGGGCCTCCGGAGTGCCGATGCTCGGTGTGAACCTGGGGCGCGTCGGGTTCCTCGCCGAGGCCGAGCGCGACGACCTCGACAAGGTCGTCGACCGGGTCGTCACCAAGGAGTACGAGGTCGAGGAGCGCATGACGATCGACGTCGTCGTGCACCGCAACGGCGACGTCGTGCACCGGGACTGGGCGCTCAACGAGGCGGCCGTGCAGAAGACCGAACCCGAGCGGATGCTCGAGGTCGTCCTGGAGATCGACGGCCGGCCGGTCACCGGGTTCGGCTGCGACGGGATCGTCTGCGCGACCCCGACCGGATCGACCGCGTACGCGTTCTCGGCCGGCGGGCCCGTCGTGTGGCCCGAGGTGGAGGCGCTGCTGATGGTGCCGATCAGCGCCCACGCGCTCTTCGCCAAACCCCTCGTCACCTCGCCCGATTCGGTGCTCGCCGTCGAGGTGCAGCAGCACACGCCGCACGGGGTGCTGTGGTGCGACGGACGGCGGACGGTCGAACTGCCCGCCGGAGCGCGGGTGGAGGTGCGCCGCGGCGCGGTGCCGGTGCGGCTCGCCCGGCTGCACCACGCGGTGTTCACCGACCGGCTCGTCGCCAAGTTCGCGCTGCCCGTGGCCGGGTGGCGCGGGGCGCCGCACTAGTCCCGGTACGGGGGCGGTACGGGCGAGGCGGTACGGGCGCCGGGTCCGGTTGTCAGTGCCCGTCCCTAGCATGATGACCATGACTGAGACGCAGGTGGGGGCGGCCGGACGGCTGCTGCGCGGCATTCTGGACCGGGCCGGGGGCGGTGGGCCCGGTTCCGTCCGTGACGCGGCCGGCGCGCAGGTGCCGGACGGGGAGAGCGCCGCCCGGCTCGCGGTGCTGCGGACACGGCCCGCGCGCGGCGTCGCGGCGAAGGTCGCCGCCGCCGGCGGAGTCGACCGGGCGGCGGCGCTCCTGCTGCGGGAGTTGACCGGGCGTCACCTGGGCGGCGACCCGGCGCGCTGGCGCGGACTGTACGACGCGCTCGCCGAGCGGCGGGAGGGCCTGCCCGAACTGCTCGCGCTGGACCCGGAGCCCGAGCGGCAGGGGCAGGGGCAGGAGGTGCGCAGGCCCGCACCGCGCAGTGTCCACACGACCCTCGGCCTGCTCCTCCAGCACGCCGAGCCCGAGCACGCCGCCGCCGCGCTCGCCGTCCTGCCCGAGCGGGCGACGGCGGAGCTGCTCGCCGGCGGCGCCCCACCCGCCCAGGCCCTGGTCACCGCGGTCGTCGAGCACGGCGACACCCGCTGCCGCGCCGCCCTGGCCCGCCATCCCCGGCTGGACGCACGGGACTTGGCCCGCCTCCTCCTGGCCGGCGACGCGCAGGTGGCCGCGGCGGTCTACCGCAACCAGCGGGCCACCCCGTCCCTGCGCCGGACCGTGGTCGACCGGTTCGGCGTCGTCCCGCTCGACGACGCGCTCCGCGCGGAGCTGACGGCACCGCACGCCGACGTGCCGCGCACCTGGGCCGTACCGCTGCTCGGGTCCGGCGATCCCTCCCTGGTGGTGCTCGCGCTGCGCTGGGGCGTCCGCCAAGTCGCCCAGCAGTACGCGCTGTCGAGGGTCTGGGAGCGGGCCGGCGCCGACGCGGTGCGGGTGCTGCTCGACGATCCCCGGGCGCGTCCGTGGCTGGGCCGTGACGTCGTCGCCACGGTGAGCGAGGCCCTCTCCGCGGCGGACACGGACGCTGACGCTCCGCGTCGTCTGCGTGAGCGGTGCGAGCCGTACGGGGATCCCGCGCGGCTGCCCGAACTGCTGGCCACCACCCGTGGCACCAGCACCCTGCGCGACCTGCTCTCCGAGCCGTACGTCCACGACCTCGACGCCCTGGCCGCCGCGCACGCCGCGACCCCGTTCATGCCCAAGGCCTGCGAGGAGCTGGCCCGCCACGAAGCGGCGAGCGACGAGCAGCGCCTGGCGTTCCGGCTCAGTGTCCTCAACGAGCCGTGGCGGGCCGGCGGGCGCCGCGCGGGGAACGTCACGCTGCCCGCGCAGCGCCTCGCCCGGGAGGAGCTCGACGACAGCGCCGCGCGCTGGGCGGACGGCATGGCGGGCGCCGGACTGCTCGACCCCGCCGAGCTGATCGGCGCGGCCCGGCCCGCGGCCCACGCCCTGACCGCGCTCGCCGGGCTCGCCGAGCGGGACCTGCTGGGCGGGGCGGCCGTCGCCGAACTGCGCGAGCTGACCTCTGCACACCTCGGTGACCGGGCGGCGGCGTGGGCCGCGCTCGATGCGCTGCTGGACGAACACCGGGGGACGGTGCGGGAGTTGATCGTCGCCGCGGGCCGGGCCCCGGACGTGCCCGGCGCACGGACCGCGCCGGAGCGGACCGGGACCGCCGAGGCGCCGGCCCGGCCGCGGCTGAACCACCGGGACCGGTCCGTCGCCCTGGCCGCCCTCGACCTGCTGTACTCCCTGGCCCCCGCCGACGCGCCACCGCCCGACGACCCGGAGGTGCTGCGGGCGCTGGCCGCGTACGAGGGGAGCGACGCGCCGGGACTCGCCACCCCGCAGTGGTTCATCGACGCCTGCCGGGCCCACGACGTCGACCCCTCCGACGACGGGCGCCCGTACGCCGAGCCCAGCCTCGCGGACGTGCTGGCGCACCCTCCGGCTTCGTACGGATCCGGCGCCCGGCTCACCGAATGGGCCTACGAACAGGGCGTCCTGCCCGCCGAAGAACTGCTCACCCTGCTGCCCGCGCACCGCCTGCTCCAGTTCCCGCACGACTGGGGGCGCCTCGCGTTCGGCCACGCCTGGCGGGCCGCGCTCGCCCGCCGCCTGCGCGCCGACCTCGGGACCGACCCGGACGCATGGCTGCGCCTCGCGGCGACGGTCAGCGCGGCGGAGGCGGCAGGAAAGGCAGGAAAGGCTGGAACGGGGGTAGCAGCGGTATGGGCAGAAGCGGCAGAGGCGTCGGAACAAGGGCTGACCTGGGCGCAGTTGATCCCGCTCGCCGAGGGCGCGGTGCCCGTACCGGATCACGACCCCCTCGCCGCCGCCCGCCCGGGCACCCCCGACGCGGCGGTCAAGCTCCTTGAGCACGGCGACCACCTGTGGTCCTGGCCGGCAGGCACCCTGCTGTGCCTGGCCGACGCGGAGGTCGTCGACGCCGTGCTGCCCCGGCTCGGCCCCGACGGACCCTGGCTCCTCGCCGCGTACCTGCTGCGCTACGACCGCACCCCGTCCCACGTTCTCGACCGGCTGCTCGCCGATCGCGATCCCGACGCGCTGCGCGTCCTCGCCGAGCAGTCCCGGTGGCTGAGGAGGAGCGGATCGCTGGAGCGGCTCGTCGACCTGGACGACCCCGACGTCGACCTCGCGCTGCTGCGGCACTGGAATCCCCGGGCCGTCGTCCAGCGGATCGTGGCCCGGTCCCGTC
Source organism: Streptomyces sp. KL116D (assembly GCF_030766975.1). Taxonomy (NCBI): domain Bacteria; kingdom Bacillati; phylum Actinomycetota; class Actinomycetes; order Kitasatosporales; family Streptomycetaceae; genus Streptomyces; species Streptomyces sp. KL116D. The sequence goes on from NZ_JASERH010000069.1 coordinate 14,568, forward strand.
CCGGCGGTGCGGGGCCCTCGCTGGGGGCCCGGGTGCTCGCCGACTGGCGGGCGAGCGGCTCCGCGCGCCCGGCCGGTGACCTCAGCTGGCTCTGCTCGGCCGAGCCCGATCTCGTGGCGGAGATCCTCGTCAGGGACGGTGCGGGGCTGCCCCTGGCGCATCAACTCCTCGGCTGTCTCAGCCTGTTCGAGCACGGCGGAACCGAGCGGCTCGCCGCCGTCGCGGCCCGGGACGTACTGGGGCGGGCCGCCACCACGGTGTGCGCCAAGGCCCTGGCGTCCGCCGACCCGGCCGCGGTGATCCGGGCCAGGCTCGACCGCGAGCTCGCCCCCGAGAAGCTCGTCAAGAAGCTGCGCCGGGCCGCGCACGCGGCCGAGGCCCGCCACGTCGTCGAGTCGCTCCCGCCGGGCGTGACCATGGACTGGCCCGCCGTCGAGGCGGCCCACGCGGCGGACCCGATCCCGTACTGGTCCGACCTGGTCCGCCTGGACGAGGCCTCCGAGGAGGTGCGGCTGCGACACGCGGAGCTGCTGCCCGAGCCGGGCCCCGACGGGCTGCCGGGAGGGGCGGCGCTCACCCGGGAGCGGGCCCGGTACGGCCTCGCCGGTCACTTCCACTGCGCGCCCGCCACCCAGTTGGACGGACTGCTCGCCGCGGATCTGCTGACCGGGGCGGATCTGCTGCACCTGGCGGCCCCGGCCGGCCGGCTGCTCGCCTACCTCGGCGCCGCCGCCCGCCGCACCGACGCGCCGCCCGGGGCCGCCGCTGCCCGGGCCGGGCTGGCGGGCCTCGTCCGGTCCCGGCTCGGCACCGACCCGGCGGCCTGGACCCGGGTGGCCGGACGGCTGACCGGCGTCGACCCCGGGTGGGAGCCCGTGACGACGGTGGCCGCGCTGCTGGACGACTGAGCTAGGCCCAGGGATCTGGAGGGACCCGGGAGACAGGCCCTAGCCCCGTACGGCGTCGATGGCCCGCCCGCGCAGCCCGGCCTGCACCGGCACCCCCGTCGACGCCACGGTCAGGGCCAGCGTGGCCAGGGCGATCGACGCCGCGAGGACGCCGGGGACGTACGGGAATGGCGAGCCGAAGGTGGTGTCGAGGATCGGGGCCAGGGTCACCAGGGCGATGACCGAGCCGAGCAGCAGCGCCGTGCCCGCCACCACGAGCGCCTCCCAGAACGCCATGGCGCGGATCTGCCGCCGCTGGGAGCCGACCACCCGGAGCAGGGCCAGGTCCCGGCGGCGCTCCAGGGCGATCATCGCCAGGGTGTTGGCCGAGGCGATGGCGGCGAAGCCCGCGTAGAGGGACGTGCCCAGGTAGTCCAGCCACACCTCGCCCGTGCTGCCCGCCGACCCCGTGACGTGCTCGGCGGTGGTGTGCTGGGCGATCTTCGTGACGCCGAAGCCGACGACCAGGACGAGCGGGAGCACGGCGGCGGCGAAGCGGCGGGGCTGCGAGCGGACGTTGAGCATCGCGAGGCGGGCGCTCGGGCCGAGCCGGCCGACCGGCGCGGAGACCAGCCGGGCCGCCGGACCGATCAGCCGCGGGCCGAGCAGCCCCACGCCCACGCAGAACAGGATGAGGACCAGGAACGCGCCCGCGTTCGCGTCGTCCGCGGGCTGCCGGGAGAGCAGCACCGACAGGAACGCCGCGCCGGCCACCGCCAGGACGCCGAGCGGTGCCCGCAGGAGCCCGAGGGACCGGCGGCCCGCCGCGGCCTCGTCCAGGGCGCGGGCGGGCCGCAGCAGCGAGAAGCGCAGCGAGGACAGCAGGGCGGCGGCCGTGCACGTCACCACCGCCACCGCCAGACAGACCGGCAGCGCGAGCCAGGAGAAGCGGAACGGCACGGTCGCCGGGACCAGCCCGTGGCCGACCATGCCGTGGAACCAGGCGGGTGCCAGGACGGTGCCGCCCAGCACGAAGCCGAGCAGCGCCGCAGGGACGGACGCCGCCAGCGCCTGCACCGCCACCGCGCGGCGGACCTGGCGGGGACGGGCGCCGATCGCCCGGACCAGGGCCAGCTCCCGGTGCTGCTGGGCGACGGCCGTGCCCATCGTCGAGACCACCACGAAAATCGACATGTAGACCGAGCCGATCAGTAGGACGGCCGCTATGTCGCCGACTCCGTTTGTGGTGATGTCGTGACGGTCTGCCGGGGTGATGCCGTCGGCGCTCGTCGTGGTGAGGACCGTCGTCGAGGCGCTCACCACGGTCGCCGCGAAGAGCGCGGCCACCGCCGTGCCCACGAACGCCGGGCGGTGGGCCTTGAGCGCTGCCTGCGCCAGTGCCGTACTCATGGGGTCCAGCGTGCGCGCAGGGGCCCGCGCAGGGCCATGGTGCGGGCCCGCCCGCCCGGGCGGGGGACAACCCCACCCCGGGCGAATTCCCCCACCCGCGCGAGTGAACAGGGGGTCCTCGTCACCTGCTGCTTCGGTCCTGTGACCCGGGGCCCGTCGCACAGGCGGCCCCGGACCTCGTAAGGTCGTGTCCGTGTTGGAGGAGATGCGGATACGGTCGCTCGGAGTCATCGACGACGCGGTGGTCGAGCTGTCGCCCGGATTCACGGCGGTGACCGGTGAGACCGGCGCGGGCAAGACCATGGTCGTCACGAGTCTCGGGCTGTTGCTCGGCGGACGTGCCGACCCGGCCCTCGTACGGATCGGCGCGAAGAACGCCGTGGTCGAGGGGCGCGTCGCCGTGCCCGCCGGGTCCACGGCCGCCACCCGGGCCGAGGAGGCCGGGGCCGAGCTGGAGGACGGGGTGCTCCTCGTCAGCCGTACCGTTTCCGCCGAGGGGCGCTCGCGCGCGCACCTGGGCGGCCGGTCCGTGCCCGTCGGGGTGCTGGCCGAGCTCGCCGACGAACTCGTCGCCGTGCACGGGCAGACCGACCAGCAGGGCCTGTTGAAGCAGGGCCGTCAGCGGCAGGCGCTCGACCGGTACGCCGGGGACGCCGTCGCGGTGCCGCTCGCCAAGTACGCGACCGTGTACCGGCGGCTGCGCGCCGTCAGCAACGAACTCGACGAGATCACCACGCGTGCGCGGGAGCGTGCGCAGGAGGCCGATCTGCTGCGGTTCGGCCTGGACGAGGTCGCGGCCGTGGAGCCGCGCGAGGGCGAGGACGTCGAACTGGCCGAGGAGGCCTCGCGGCTCGGGCACGCGGAGGCGCTCGCCTCGGCCGCCGCCGTCGCGCACGCCGCGCTCGCCGGGAACCCCGAGGACCCCGAGGGCGTCGACGCCACGACGCTGGTCGGCGGCGCGTTCCGGGCCCTCGAAGCGGTCCGCTCCCACGACCCGGCCCTCGCCACGCTCGCCGAGCGGATCGGCGAGGTGCAGATCCTGCTCACCGACGTCGCCGCCGAACTCGCCGGGTACGCCGACGACCTGGACGCCGACCCGCTGCGGCTCGCCGCGGTCGAGGAGCGGCGGGCCGCGCTCACCGCGCTCACCCGCAAGTACGGCGAGGACGTCGCGTCCGTGCTCGCCTGGGCCGAGACGAGCTCGGCGCGGCTGCTCGAACTCGACGGCGACGACGAGCGGATCGGTGAACTGACCGCCGAGCGCGACGCGCTCCGTGGTGAACTCGGCACCCTGGCGCAGGAGTTGACCAACGCACGGACCGAGGCCGCCGCCCGGTTCGCCGCCGCGGTGACCGAGGAACTGGCCTCGCTCGCCATGCCGCACGCCCGGATCTCCTTCGACATCCGGCAGACCACGACCGAGGCGGCGGACGGCGTCGAGGTCGACGGCCGGACCGTCACCGCGGGGCCGCACGGCGTCGACGAGGTCGAGCTGCTGCTCGCGCCGCACCCCGGGGCGCCGCCGCGGCCCATCGCCAAGGGCGCGTCCGGCGGTGAGCTGTCCCGCGTGATGCTCGCCGTCGAGGTGGTCTTCGCGGGCACCGACCCCGTACCGACGTACCTCTTCGACGAGGTCGACGCCGGTGTCGGCGGCAAGGCCGCCGTCGAGATCGGCCGCCGGCTCGCCAAGCTCGCCCGGTCCGCGCAGGTCGTGGTCGTCACGCACCTGCCGCAGGTCGCGGCGTTCGCCGACCGGCAGCTCCTGGTCGAGAAGACGAACGACGGCTCCGTGACCCGCTCCGGCGTCACCGTCCTCGAAGGCGAGGACCGCGTACGGGAGTTGTCCCGGATGCTGGCCGGCCAGGAGGACTCGGAGACCGCGCGGGCGCACGCGGAGGAGCTGCTCGCGGCGGCCCGCGCCGACGCCTGACCGCGGCGGCATAGGCTGACCGCATGATCGACGTCACCCGGACCCTCCGCTCCGCCGCCCTCGCCGCGGGTGTCACCCGCGCCGCGGGCGCCGCCCTGCGCCGCACGAAGCCGGGTGGCGCAGGCCTGTGGGAGCGGAAGAACCACGCGGGCCGCACCGTCGACCTGTGCCCGGGCCCCGCCGCCGCCCTCGGTGTCGCGGCGGGCGCACTGGCCGCTGAGCCGGGCACGCGCGGTGCCGCGCTGCTCGCCACGCTCGCGGCCGGGGCGTGCGGTGCCTACGACGACGTGGCGGGGGAGGGCGATCCGCGACGCGGCTTCCGGGCCCACCTCACCGCGCTGCGGGACGGCGAACTCACCAGCGGCGCCGTGAAGTTGTTCGGCATCTCGGCGGCGGGGCTCGCGGCGGGCGCCCTGCTGAAGGAGCGGCCCGTCGACCGGATGCTCGCGGGCGTCGTCGTCGCCGGCACCGCGCACTTCCTCAACCTCGTCGACGTCCGCCCTGGACGCGCCGCCCAGGCCGCCCTCGTGATCGGCGCACCCGGCCTGCTCCGCGGTCCGCTGGCCGCCGCACCGCTGGCCGCCGCCGCTGCCGTGCTCCCGGACGACCTCGGTGAGCGCGGCATGCTCGGGGACACCGGGGCGCACGCGCTCGGCGCGGCCCTCGGCGTCGCGATCGTCGCGGGCAACGGGCGGGCCGGGCTCGCCGCGCACGCCGCAGGACTCGTCGCCGCGACCGTGTGCGGGGACCGGGTGAGCGCCTTCGTGAAGGACACGGCCCCGGGGGCAGAGTCACCCGTCTGAGTGGTCCGGTGCGCCGTGTTGCCCGTACCCGCCGGGTGGGGGACCGTGGCCGGTGCCGGAACGTCCGTACGGACTGGCATCCTGGGGCCTGCGTCCCACCTCCGGTCCACCATTCGAACCGACTTACCAGGAGCCCCGCCGCGTGAGTCACGTGAGCAGCCACCCCGCGCACGGCCAGTCGCCGCTGCGCACCGTGCAAGTGCTGGGGGGTGGCAGCGCGGGCAGCAGCGCCCATGTCCGGTCCCTGGCCGCCGGGTTGGTGGCCCGCGGCGTCAAGGTCACGGTGTGCGCGCCGTCCGAGGCGGAGCGCGCGTACGGCTTCAGCGACGTCGGCGCGCACCACCTGCCGGTGCCGCGCAGCAGCGACCCGGCGTCCGTCGCCGCGCTCCGCGTGGCCTGCGCCGACGCCGACCTGGTGCACGCGCACGGCTTGCACGCCGCGCTGCGCGCCTCCCTCGCGCTGAGCGGGCGCCGCGTGCCCCTCGTCGTCACCTGGCACACCCGCTCGTACGCCGAAGGGGCCCGCGCCCACCTGCTGCGCATCCTGGAGCGGCGGGTCGCCAAGGCGGCGTCCGTGGTCCTCGGCACCTCGTCCGACCTGGTCGACCGGGCCCGCACCCGCGGCGCCCGGGACGCCCGGCTCGCCGCGATCTCCTTCCCGCCGCCCCGCCGGCCCGGGCCCGACGACGACGCCGAGCGCGCCCGCAGCAAGACCAGGGCCGAACTCGGCGCCGTGGACCGCCCGTTGCTGATGGCCGTCGGCACCCTGGAGCGGCACCGGGGCTACGACGTCCTGCTCGACGCCGCCCATGCCTGGCTCGACCTCGACCCCGTGCCGCTGCTCGTCATCGCGGGCGAGGGACCCGAGCGGGCCGGCCTCCAGCGGCGCATCGAGAACGAGGGCCTGCCGGTGCGGCTCGCGGGCCGCCGCGACGACGTCGCCGACCTGCTGCGCGCCGCCGATCTCGCGGTGCTGCCCAGCAGTTGGGAGTCCCGGTCGCTGCTCGCGCAGGAGGCACTGCACGCCGGCGTGCCGCTGGTCGCGACCGACGTCGGCGGCATCCCCGAACTGGTCGGCGAGGCCGCCGAGTTGGTCCCGTACGGCGACGCGCCCGCGCTGGCCCGCGCCATCGAGAGGCTGCTGGCCGACCCCGCGCGCCGCACCGAACTCACCGCACTCGGCAGCGCGCAGGCCGCGTCCTGGCCTGGCGAGGACGCGACCGTCGCCCAGGTCCTCAGCGTCTACGACGAGCTGACCGGAGCCTACTGAGTGGTCCTGCGTGTCACCCGGCGTCCGGCTGGTGATCGGACCAGACGTACGTCGCGGGCAGCAGATCGGCGATCCTGACCGCACGGAGGCCGTCGCCCTCGCCGCTGCCGACGATGACCTCGATGCCCGGGAAGTAGTCGAGCATGGCCTGCCGGCACCGCCCGCACGGCGGAACCACCCCGCGGTCGCGGTCCCCGACGGCGACCATCGTGTCCAGTTCGTACGCGCCCTGCGCGGCGGCCGCGCCGATGACGACCAGCTCGGCGCAGGGCCCGCCGGTGAAGTGGTAGGCGTTCACCCCGGTGACGATCCGGCCGTCCCGGTTGCGGGCCGCGGCGGCCACGGTGTGGTTGTCGCCCCGGCAGCGGGTGCGGGCGACCTCCGTCGCGGCCTCGATCAGCTCATGGTCCACGGGGGGGGGGGCTGGATGGTCATCTTCTCCGCCTTCTCGTCGCACGCCTTCTCGTCGGACGTCCCTGTCACCGGGCGCGCCGGACGCCGGACGCGCCGGCCGCGTTGTGCGTCGGACGTCACGGGACTCCGGGAGAATCTCAGACGGCGAGCCGGTTCACGGCACGTGCCGGCGGGCCCGCAGCGCCAGGCTCAGCGCCAGCACCGTCTGCGGGTCGTCCAGGTCCGTGCCGAGCAACTCCCCTATCCGCGCGAGGCGGTTGTAGAGGGTCTGCCGGTTCAGGTGCAGCTCACGGGCCGTCTCCGCCTTGCGGCCCGCATGCGCCAGATACGTCTGGAGCGTGGGCAGCAGCGGCGGCTTGGAGCGCTTGTCGTGGTCCTGGAGCGGACCGATCGCCCGCTCCACGAACGCCGCGAGGTCGGGGTGGTCGCGCAGCCGCCACAGCAGCAGGTCGATGTCGAGCCGCCTTGCGTCGTACCAGGGCCGGTCCGTCAGCCCCTGGGCCGCCGTCGCCGTCTCCGCCGCGTGCCGCAGCCCCGCGGCGGCCGCCGCCCAGCCGCCCGCGCCGCCGACCACCACGACCGGCGGCTGCGCGCCCGCCCGCTGCATCCCGGCCCGCTCCACCCCCGCCCGCAGCGCCGCCGCGACCCGGTCGGCGACCGCCGTGCGCTCCGAGTCCGAGCGCAGCCCGAGCAGCAGCGGCACCCGCCCCTCCACCGGCCGCACCCCGAGCAGCACCGGCACCCCGACCGACGCCAGCTCCTCCGACACGGCCCGCGCGAGCACCGCCCAGCCACCGCCGGGCGACAGCCCCACCGACCCGGCCGCCGCCTCCGGCAGCCGCATCACGACCGGCAGCAGCGGCCCCTGCCCGGTGGGCTTGAAACCGAGGACCCTGGCCTGCGCCGGAGCGTCCTCCGGCTTGATCCGGCCCTCCGCGAGATCGGTCAGGAAGTCACCGCGCCCGCGCGCCGCGAGCTCCTCCTCCTGCCGGGCCTGCATCAGCACCACGGCGAGGGAGCCGGCGGCCCGCTCGGCGGCGATCCGGTGCACCGGCGCGAGCGTCGCCGACACCGGCAGCAGCACGAGCCGCGCCCGCACCGAACCGGCGCCGGGCCCGCCGCCCGGCACGTCCACGAGCACGGCACCGCCCGGCGGCTCGTCCTTGTGCGTGCCGCGCATGCCCTCCCACACCTGCAGCGGATCGGCGACGTCGGCGTCGACCCCGGCGGCGTAGAGCAGCTGGCCGTCGACGGTCTCCAGGAAGACCGGGTTCCCGCTGAACTCGGCCAGGATCCGCAGCACTTGCGGTACGCCCCCGCCGCCGAGCAGTGCCTCGGTGCAGCGCCGGTGCACCTCCTCGGCCCGCTGGAGGAGCGCGTAGTGGCCGTTGACGATCTCGGTGTGGATCTCCTCCGTCACCGTCACGAACGGCACCTCGCGGTGCAGCTGCACCAGCGGCAGCCCCGCCGAACGCGCCGTCTCCACCAGCGCCGCGGGCAGCCGCGCGAACCGCTGCCCCAGCTCGATGACGAGCGCCGCGATGCCCCGCTCGGCCAGCTTGCGCACGAAGGCGCGCTGCTCGGCGGGGCGCGTCCCGATCCCGTACCCCGTGGTCAGCAGCAGCTCGCCGCCCTTGAGCAGCGACGCGATGTTCGGCACCTCGCCCGCGTGCACCCAGCGCACGGTCCGCTGCAGCCGCTCGCCGCCCGCCACCACTTCCGGCAGCCCGCTGCGCAGCCCCGGCAGTTCCAGGGCGCGCTGCACGGTGATGCCGCCGGGGGAGGAGAACTCGGGGGAGGTGCTGTTCATGCTGCGGACGGTACCGGCGGGCCGGGCCCGCGGGCACCTCGGGGCGCGGGGAACCGGCTGCGGCCCCCACGCCCCGTACGCGACCGGGCGCTAGCCCCCGTACGCCCCCGACGCGGTCAGCCGCAGCGCCGTGTCGATCAACGGCACGTGACTGAACGCCTGCGGGAAGTTGCCGACCTGCCGCTGCAGCCGCGGGTCCCACTCCTCGGCGAGCAGGCCCAGGTCGTTGCGGAGGGCGAGCAGCTTCTCGAAGAGCTTGCGGGCCTCGTCGACCCGGCCGATCATCGCCAGGTCGTCCGCCATCCAGAAGGAGCAGGCGAGGAAGGCGCCCTCGTCGCCGGGGAGGCCGTCGACGCCCGCGCTGTCGCCGTCGGTGGGGTACCTGAGGATGAACCCGTCCGTCGTCGACAGCTCCCGCTGGATCGCCTCGATGGTGCCGATGACGCGCTTGTCGTCCGGCGGCAGGAAGCCCATCTGCGGAATCAGCAGCAGCGAGGCGTCCAGCTCCTTGCTGCCGTACGACTGCGTGAAGGTGTTGCGCTCCTTGTCGTACCCCTTCTCGCACACGTCCCGGTGGATGTCGTCGCGCAGCTCGCGCCACTTCTCCAGCGGGCCGTCCGCGTCGCCCGACTCGATGAGCTTGATGGTCCGGTCGACCGCGACCCACGCCATCACCTTCGAGTGCACGAAGTGCCGGCGCGGCCCGCGCACCTCCCAGATGCCCTCGTCCGGCTCGTCCCAGTGGCCTTCGAGGTAGCGGATCAGCTTCAGCTGGAGGAGCGACGCGTAGTCGTTGCGCGCGAGCCCCGTCATGTGCGCCAGGTGCAGCGCCTCCGTGACCTCGCCGTAGACGTCGAGCTGGAGCTGGTGCGCGGCGCCGTTCCCGACCCGTACCGGCGCCGAGTTCTCGTATCCGGGCAGCCAGTCGAGCTCCGCCTCGCCGAGCTCCCGCTCGCCCGCGATCCCGTACATGATCTGCAGGTTCTCCGGGTCGCCCGCCACCGCGCGCAGCAGCCACTCGCGCCAGGCCCTGGCCTCCTCGCGGTACCCGGTGCGCAGCAGCGACGACAGCGTGATCGCCGCGTCGCGCAGCCACGTGTACCGGTAGTCCCAGTTCCGTACGCCCCCGATCTCCTCGGGCAGCGACGTGGTGGGCGCGGCGACGATGCCACCGGTCGGCGCGTACGTCAGCGCCTTGAGCGTGATCAGCGAGCGGACGACGGCCTCGCGGTACGGACCGTGGTACGTACAGTGCTCGACCCACTCCCGCCAGAAGTCCTGCGTCGCCTCCAGTGCGCCGTCCGGGTCCGGCAGCGGCGGCTGCTCCTTGTGCGAGGGCTGCCACTGGATCGTGAAGGCGATCCGGTCACCGGGCGCCACCGTGAAGTCCGAGTACGTCGTGAGGTCCTTGCCGTACGTCTCGGCGTCCGTGTCCAGCCACACGGAGTCCGGCCCGGCCACCGCGACCGTACGGCCGTCCACCTTGTGCACCCACGGGGTGATCCGCCCGTACGAGAAGCGCATCCGCAGCGCCGAGCGCATCGGGACGCGCCCGCTGACGCCCTCCACGATCCGGGTCAGCTGGGGCGCGCCGTCGCGCGGCGGCATGAAGTCGGTGACGCGGACGGTGCCGCGCGGGGTGTCCCACTCCGATTCGAGGACGAGCGAGTCACCGCGGTACGAGCGGCGCGCCGCCGTCGGCGGCTCCGCGTCGGCGGCGTGCGCCGGGCCCAGGCGCCAGAAGCCGTGGTCCTCTGTGCCGAGCAGCCCGGCGAAAATGGCATGCGAGTCGAAGCGGGGCAGGCACAGCCAGTCGACTGTGCCGTCCCGGCAGACCAGGGCAGCGGTCTGCATGTCTCCGATGAGTGCGTAATCCTCGATGCGCCCGGCCACGTGCATCTCCAGTCGAACGGCCACGCACACCCCTGCGCTGCGACAGTAGTGCTGAGAGGGGCATGCGCTCTGCGGTCTTCACGGTCAACTAACGGTCGTCAACTACGGTCAACGGATCGTCTTGATACGTCGTCTTGATACGTCGTTGTCAAACGAACTGACGAGCCGGTTGTACCGGGAGAGATTCCGGCGATCGGACTTCGTGTTTCCGGTGAACGGTCGGGAACGGGCGGGGGTGTTGCCGTTGTGGTGCCGTTTTCCAGCGTGACTCGCCAGCCGAGTGTCCGAGCAGGATACGACGCACCCAGGCGATCCGCGTGCCGCTCCCGGCAACGCGCCTGGGCCGAACGGGTGAGCACCGGGTGACGAGGTTGTGAGCCTGTGGCGAGGCATGTGCGGAGCGTGGCCGGAAGCAGCCTCGTCCCGTCGCTGATACCCTGGTAGCCCGTGAGCCGGTGGTCCTAGAACCCCCGAACCGCAGCGACGGCGCCTCCCCCGAAAGAACCGGGGACCAGCCGGTACGCACCCCAGACCGCGACCACGGGAGCCCCCTCTTGGCCATGACGCCCAAATCCACGACGACCAAGCACATCTTCGTCACCGGGGGTGTCGCTTCCTCCCTCGGCAAGGGCCTCACCGCCTCCAGCCTCGGGATGCTGCTCAAGGCACGGGGCCTCCGCGTCGTCATGCAGAAGCTCGACCCGTACCTGAACGTCGACCCGGGCACGATGAACCCGTTCCAGCACGGCGAGGTGTTCGTCACCAACGACGGCGCCGAGACGGACCTCGACATCGGCCACTACGAGCGCTTCCTCGACGTCGACCTCGACGGCTCGGCCAACGTCACCACCGGTCAGGTCTACTCGCAGGTCATCGCCAAGGAGCGGCGCGGCGAGTACCTCGGCGACACCGTCCAGGTCATCCCGCACATCACGAACGAGATCAAGCACCGCATCCGCCGCATGGCGACGGACGAGGTCGACGTCGTGATCACCGAGGTCGGCGGCACGGTCGGCGACATCGAGTCGCTGCCGTTCCTGGAGACCGTCCGCCAGGTCCGCCACGAGGTCGGCCGCGACAACGTCTTCGTGGTGCACATCTCGCTGCTGCCCTACATCGGCCCCTCCGGCGAGCTCAAGACCAAGCCCACCCAGCACTCGGTGGCCGCCCTGCGCAACATCGGTATCCAGCCGGACGCCATCGTGCTGCGCTGCGACCGCGAGGTCCCGACCGCCATCAAGCGCAAGATCAGCCTGATGTGCGACGTCGACGAGGCCGCCGTCGTGGCCTGCCCCGACGCCCGCTCGATCTACGACATCCCGAAGGTCGTGCACAGCGAGGGCCTGGACGCCTACGTCGTCCGCAAGCTGGACCTGCCGTTCCGCGACGTGGACTGGACGACCTGGGACGACCTGCTCGACCGCGTCCACAACCCCGACCACGAGATCGTCATGGCGCTGGTCGGCAAGTACATCGACCTGCCCGACGCCTACCTGTCGGTGACCGAGGCGCTGCGCGCCGGCGGCTTCGCCAACAAGGCCCGCGTCAAGATCAAGTGGGTCACGTCGGACGACTGCAAGACCCCGGCCGGTGCCAAGAAGCAGCTCGGCGACGTCGACGCGATCTGCATCCCCGGCGGCTTCGGCGACCGCGGCGTGTCCGGCAAGGTCGGCGCGATCCAGTTCGCCCGCGAGAACAAGATCCCGCTGCTCGGTCTGTGCCTGGGCCTCCAGTGCACCGTCATCGAGGCGGCCCGGAACCTGGCCGACATCCCCGACGCGAACTCCACGGAATTCGACGCGGCGACCGCCCACCCGGTCATCTCCACCATGGCCGAGCAGCTCGACATCGTCGCCGGTGAGGGCGACATGGGCGGCACCATGCGGCTCGGCATGTACCCGGCCAAGCTCGCCGAGGGCTCCATCGTGCGCGAGGTGTACGACGGCAAGGAGTACGTCGAGGAGCGCCACCGGCACCGCTACGAGGTGAACAACGCGTACCGCGCCGAGCTGGAGAAGAAGGCCGGCCTGCAGTTCTCCGGCCTCTCCCCGGACGGCAAGCTCGTCGAGTACGTCGAGTACCCGCGCGACGTCCACCCGTACCTGGTCGCCACCCAGGCGCACCCGGAGCTGCGCTCGCGTCCGACGCGTCCGCACCCGCTCTTCGCCGGCCTCGTGAAGGCCGCCGTCGAGCGCAAGGTGGCCGCTGCCGCGGGGGCCAAGAAGGCCAAGTAAAGCTTGTCACACAAGCGATGTACGGTTACCGGGGTGCGTGCCTTTTGCGGCACGTGCCCCGGTTTCTTTTGCGCCTGGTTGCTTCACGTACGTAGGAGGACGTTCCGGCATGACGACGATCAAGGACACCGCCGAGGAGTGGGAGGTCCGGGCGACCGAGACCCCGTTCGTCGGGAACAAGACCTCGGTGCGTACGGACGACGTGGTCATGCCCGACGGGTCGGTCGCCCGGCGCGACTACCAGGTGCACCCCGGCTCCGTGGCCGTGCTCGCCCTCGACGACCAGGGGCGGGCGCTGATCCTCAAGCAGTACCGGCACCCCGTGCGCATGAAGCTCTGGGAGATCCCGGCGGGTCTGCTCGACATCCCCGGCGAGAACCCGCTGCACGCGGCGCAGCGCGAGCTGTACGAGGAGGCGCACGTCAAGGCCGAGGACTGGCGCGTGCTGACGGATGTGTACACGACGCCGGGCGGCTGCTCCGAGGCCGTGCGCATCTTCTTGGCGCGGGACCTCTCCGAGGCGGAGGGGGAGCGGTTCGAGGTGGAGGACGAAGAGGCCGACATGGAGTTGGCGCGGGTGCCTCTGGCGGATCTGGTCCGGGGTGTGCTCGCGGGTGAGTTGCACAACAACTGCCTTGTGGTGGGCGTGCTTTCGCTGGCCGCGGCTTTGGCGGGGGACGGGGTCGGGGCGCTGCGTCCCGCCGAGTCGGAGTGGCCTGCGCGTCCCTTCGAGGCGTAGCGCCGCGCCCCCTGAAGTGCCGACTGCGTCTGCCGTGCGGGGCTTTCGTCGCGGGGTGCGGGTGCGTGGGGCTTCTCGCGCAGTTCCCCGCGCCCCTGGAGATGCGCACTTCGTGCGGCATCTCCAGGCCGGGGAAGGCTGCGCGCAGCGCACGCCTTCCAGGGGCGCGGGGAACTGCGCGAGCAACCACGATGAGACCCGCCGACGAAGAACCGGCCGCCACATGGCAGATGCTCAGGGGCGCGGGGAACTGCGCGAGGAGCCCCACCGAAGCCGCAGACGCAGTCGGTTTTCAGGGGCGCGGGGAACTGCGCGGCCAGCCCCCACCGGCCCGCGGTCGAAGGACCCCGCCCGGCACACCACCCGGTCCGACCATCCGCTGATCCGACCGGGTGACTTCGCCGCGCCGCCCGCCAAGGGCACCCGCACCCCCTGAACTACGCTCGGAAACGCCCCTGCCGACCCCCGGAGGGGCTTGCTGGGTGAGACGGAGCGTGGCCCGTGACGGATCAGGCGGTCGAGTCGGACGACGTGGCGGAGGCCGAGTCGTCCCAGGGACAGGTCCGCAAACGGCGCCGCACCCGCCGGGGTCAGGACGTGACGGACACTCAGTTCCTCGGCCGCAGGCGGGAATTGAAGGAGCTGCGGGCCGACATCGAGCGGGCCGGACTCGACACCCTGTCCGGCCGGAAGGTGCCGCGCGCCCGGGTCCTGCTGGTCGCCGGACGCCCCGGCACCGGCCGTACCGCCGTCGCCGAGGAACTGCTGCGCCAGGTCGCCGACCAGTACCCGGACGGCTCGCTGCGGACCCGGCTCACCGCCCCCGACGGCACCCCCGTACCGACCGAACGCGTCGCCCGCGACCTGCTGAACGCGCTCGAACTGCCCGCGCCCCCCGGCGAGTCGGCCGACGACCTCACCGAGCGGCTGCGCGAGGGGCTGTCCCTGCGCCGCGTCGCGCTGCTGCTCGACGACGCGGGGGACGCCGAGCAGGTCGACCCGCTGCTGCCGGAGAACGCCGACTGCCTCGTCGTGGCCGTCGCCGAGGGGCCGCTGACCGGCATCCCCGACGTCCGGCCCTGCACGCTCGGCGGACTCGACACCAAATCCGCGCTCGAACTCCTGACCAGGCACACGGGCTCCGTCCGCGTCACCTGCGACCCGCGCTCCGCCGAGTCGCTGGTCGAGCTGTGCGGCGCCGAACCCGCCGCCCTGGAGATCGCCGGCGGCTGGCTCGCCGTGCGGCCGAAGGAATCCGTCGCGGACCTGGCCAAGCAACTGCACTCCGACGACAACGCCGGGGACGGGCCCGCCCTCGCCCGCGTCTTCCGGCACGCGTACGCCACGCTGCCCGCGCCCGCCGCCCGGATACTGCGATTCCTCAGCCTCGCCCCCGAGGGTTACGTCGACCCGCACACGGCCTCCGCGCTCGCGGGCTGCTCCGTGTCCGCGGCCCGCACCACCCTCGACGACTTCGTGACCCTCGGCCTGGTGCGGGGGGTCGACTCGGAGCTGCCGCAGTACGAGGTCCCGGGCTGTCTGGTGCCGCTCCTGCGCGGGCTCACCGAGACCCAGGACCGGCCCGGCGAGGTGCAGCTGGCCCGCGCCCGGATGCTGGAGCGGACCGTGCGGCTGCTCACGTCGTGCCGCGCGGTCACCGAACCGGACGGCTCCCCGGCCCGCAAGAAGCTCGCCGGACTGCCCAGCGCCCTGCGGTTCGCGAGTCCCGAGGCGGCCGCCGACTGGCTGGACGTCCGCCGGCCCGCACTGCTCGCCGCGGCCCGACTGGCCGTCGCCGACGGGGAGTTGGACACCTTGGCGCGACGCCTCATGGCCGCGCTCGTGCGGGCGATGGTGGCGCACCGCGGAACCGAGGACGCGGCTCCCGACCTGTACGGGATCCACCGGCTGGTCCTCGACGTGGCCGAGCGGCGGAACCTGCCGAGGGAGCAGGCCGCGGCCCTGCTCAATCTCGCCGACCTCGACGCGCAGACCGGCCGCACGCAGGAGGCGCTCACCCGCTACCGGGCCGCGCTCGACGCCGGACGGGCCGCGCAGGACCCGTACGCGACCGGCCGCGCGATGGAATCCGTAGGCGGCGCGTACCAGGAGCTGGGGGACTGGCAGCGGGCCGCCGACTGGTACGGCCGCGCCCTCGCCCAGCGGATCACCCGGGGCGAGCGGGCCGACGCCGCCCGCCTCCATGGCCGGATCGCGGCGGTGCACACCTACGCCGGCCGGTACGGCGAGGCGCTGCGCGGCTGGCGCTCGGCCGTGGCCGGATACCGCAAGGAGGGCGACGTCCCCGCCCAGGCGCGGGCACTGAGCGAACTGGCGCGCGTGCAGGAGTACGCCGGACGGCCCGAGGAGTCGCTCTACACCTGCCAGGAGGCGGTCGAGTGGGCCCGGCAGGCCGAGGACGTACGGCTCCAGGCGGCGCTCCAGCTGCGGCTCGCGGACACCCTCGAACGGCTCGGCGACCCGGCCGCCGCCAAGCTCCACCGGGGCGCCGCCGAGCGGATGCTGGGTGAGGAACTCCGAGGTGGGGCCGATGAGGGCTCCGCGGAAGCAATCCCTTCGGAACAAGCCACTAACGCCTACGAAATCCGTAGTGCATCCGAAGAAGATTGATGCATCGAAAGGCTAGACAGCCGGAAAACCTTCATTAGACTGGCTCCGCCGCATCCTTCCGCGGTGTCTCCCGGTGTGTCTGCGAGCACACTGGTATGTAGTGCATTGCCCGAGAAATCCCCTGAGTCAAGGACCGTGATCGACGATGAAGGTCGGCATCCCCCGCGAGGTCAAGAACAACGAGTTCCGGGTGGCCATCACCCCCGCCGGCGTGCATGAGCTCGTGCGCCACGGCCACCAGGTCTTCGTCGAGCAGAACGCCGGTGTGGGTTCGTCGATCACGGACGACGAGTACGTCTCCGCCGGTGCTCGGATCCTCGGCACCGCCGACGAGGTCTGGGCCACCGCCGACCTGCTCCTCAAGGTCAAGGAGCCGATCGCGGAGGAGTACCACCGCCTCCGCAAGGACCAGACGCTCTTCACCTACCTGCACCTGGCCGCCTCCAAGGAGTGCACCGACGCGCTCCTGGAGTCCGGCACGACCGCCATCGCCTACGAGACGGTCGAGACCGCGAACCGCGCGCTCCCGCTGCTCGCCCCGATGTCCGAGGTCGCGGGCCGCCTGGCCCCGCAGGTCGGCGCCTACCACCTGATGGCCGCCAACGGCGGCCGCGGCGTGCTGCCCGGTGGCGTCCCGGGCGTCGCCGCCGGCAAGGCCGTCGTCATCGGCGGTGGCGTCTCCGGCTGGAACGCCGCGCAGATCGCCATCGGCATGGGCTTCCACGTGACCCTGCTCGACAAGGACATCAACAAGCTCAAGGAAGCCGACAAGATCTTCGGCACGAAGATCCAGACCGTCGTCTCCAACGCCTTCGAGCTGGAGAAGGCCTGCCTCGACGCCGATCTCGTCATCGGCGCCGTCCTCATCCCGGGCGCCAAGGCCCCGAAGCTCGTCACCAACGAGCTCGTCTCGCGCATGAAGCCGGGAAGTGTCCTTGTCGACATCGCGATCGACCAGGGCGGCTGCTTCGAGGACTCGCACCCGACGACGCACGCCGAGCCGACCTTCCCGGTCCACAACTCGGTCTTCTACTGCGTCGCCAACATGCCGGGCGCCGTGCCCAACACGTCGACGTACGCGCTGACCAACGCGACGCTGCCGTACATCGTCGAGCTCGCCAACCGCGGCTGGGCCGAGGCCCTGCGCCGCGACGCCGCGCTCGCCCTGGGCCTCAACACCCATGACGGCAAGGTGGTTTACAAGGAGGTCGCCGAGGCCCACGGTCTCGAGCACGTCGAGCTGGAGACCCTGCTCGGCTGAGCCTCGCGACGCGTCTCGTCAACGAGAGTCGTCAATCTCACGCCTACGGCCGGACCTTGTGAGGGGTCCGGCCGTACGCGCATGGGTACGGACATGGCCAACTCGCCTTGAACGTAACCCTTTAACCGATTCGCGCCCCCGCGAAACGCGCCGAAGAACCGTCGCACGCCCTTGACATGAGGGCACTCTGTTGTCGCTGAAGTGCCGACACATCGTGCCGGGTCCGGCGGATTGTGTTGCTGCGGAGCGGTGACACGCCATAGAGTCGCCAACCGTCGGCATGGTGCCACGCTGACCTATCGATAAATGTTCCTGGTCACATCCAAGGAGGTAAGACGACTTGTGAATGAGTCGACATTTACTCCCGGAGGTGGCCAGCCAGGCGGACAGGTTTCCGCGGGGCTTCAAGCTGTCGGCTCCGTCGCTGTCCGAACCTTCGCGGCCCACCAGAGCGGCTATCGGGGCAGCGCCATGAGCGGCCCCCAGCAGACGCCGACGCAGACAGCACACCAGAGCATGGATGGCCATCACGTGAACGCCATGGCCGGCGACCGAAGTGGCGACACACACAGCCACTTCGCCGACTACGACGAACTGCCCGAGGGGCACTTCTACGACCCCGACGCCGAGTACGAGCCCGATCCCGAGTACGCGGCCACGCTCGCCCCGGACGCTGCCCGCCAGCGCCGCGAGCGCATCGGTCCGACCGGGCGTCCGCTCCCGTACTTCCCGATCCCAGGACCGCTGACCGACCACGGCCCCGCGAAGATCATCGCGATGTGCAACCAGAAGGGCGGCGTCGGCAAGACCACGTCGACCATC
The DNA here is from genome assembly GCF_030766975.1 of Streptomyces sp. KL116D. Lineage (NCBI taxonomy): Bacteria > Bacillati > Actinomycetota > Actinomycetes > Kitasatosporales > Streptomycetaceae > Streptomyces > Streptomyces sp. KL116D. The sequence continues at coordinate 32,672 of NZ_JASERH010000069.1, forward strand.
AACCTGGGTGCGGCACTTGCCGAGTACGGTCGCCGGGTCCTGCTCGTCGACTTCGACCCGCAGGGTGCCCTGTCGGTCGGTCTCGGCGTGAACCCGATGGAGCTCGACCTCACGGTCTACAACCTGCTCATGGAGCGGGGCATGGCCGCGGACGAGGTCCTCCTGAAGACCGCCGTCCCGAACATGGACCTGCTGCCGAGCAACATCGACCTGTCCGCTGCCGAGGTGCAGTTGGTCAGCGAGGTGGCCCGGGAGTCCACGCTGCAGCGGGCGCTGAAGCCGCTGATGGCCGACTACGACTACATCGTGATCGACTGTCAGCCCTCGCTCGGCCTGCTGACCGTGAACGCCCTGACGGCCGCTCACAAGGTCATCGTGCCGCTGGAGTGCGAGTTCTTCGCGCTGCGCGGTGTGGCCCTGCTGACCGAGACGATCGAGAAGGTCCAGGAGCGGCTGAACCCGGACCTCGAACTCGACGGCATCCTCGCCACGATGTACGACTCGCGGACCGTGCACAGCCGTGAGGTCCTCGCGCGCGTGGTCGAGGCGTTCGACGATCACGTCTACCACACGGTGATCGGCCGGACCGTGCGCTTCCCGGAGACCACGGTCGCCGGTGAGCCGATCACCACGTACGCCTCGAACTCGGTCGGTGCCGCCGCCTATCGCCAGCTCGCCAGGGAGGTGCTCGCCCGGTGTCACGCCGAGTGAGTCTGCCGGGGGCCGACGAACTGTTCCGTACGACCGGTGGCATGGCACTGCAGGCGTCGTCGCCGCGGCGGGCGGCGAACGGCGAGGCGCGGGTTCCCGGCCCGGCCGGCGAGAGCGACGAGGCGGCCGCAGCGGCGTCCTCGGGCGAGGACGGTGACGCGGACGCCGCGGCTGCCGAACACACCGCGGCCGAGGCCGAGTCCGACGCCGGTTCGCGCAGTCGGGCCGCCGCGGCGGAGGCCGGGGAGAAGCCGGCCCGGCGGTCGTCGGGTGGGGCGCAGGAAGGTTCTGGCAGCGGTCGGGGGTCCGCGCCCGCGCGGCGCCGTGCCCGGGCCGCGAACCGGCGGCCCAGCGGGCGTGAGCGGCACGACGAGAAGATCACCGTGTACGTCTCCGCCGAAGAGCTGATGGACCTGGAGCACGCGCGTCTGGTGCTGCGCGGTGAGCACGGGCTCGCCGTGGACCGGGGCCGCATCGTGCGCGAGGCGGTCGCCGTGGTCCTGGCCGACCTGGAGTCCCGGGGGGACGCGAGCATTCTCGTACGTCGGCTGCGTGGGCGTTAGCGCCTTCAGCGGTAGCCTCCGGCAGTGATGCCCGTGAACGACTCCGCCCAGCCGGATCCCTCTACGCCCCCTGACCGTGGGGCGCGTCGGCGTGCGCTGGGCCGGGGTGCGCTGGCCGCGCCCGAGCCGGTCGAGCCCGAACCGGAGCCCTCGGAGGAGGAGCCGGGGCCGGTCGAGGCGGGGGCGGCGGCGGAACCCGAGAGCGGCGCCGGGACCGCGGAGTCCGTGGCGGAGGCGCCCGAGGCGGCCGAGGCCGACGACGGGCGGTTCAAGGTTCGGCTGGCGAACTTCGAGGGGCCCTTCGACCTGCTGCTGCAGCTGATCTCGAAGCACAAGCTCGACGTCACCGAGGTCGCCCTGTCCAAGGTCACCGACGAGTTCATGGCGCACATCCGCGCCATGGGACCCGACTGGGACCTCGACCAGACCACCGAGTTCCTGGTCGTCGCCGCGACGCTGCTCGATCTGAAGGCCGCGCGGCTGCTGCCCGCCGCCGAGGTCGAGGACGAGGCCGACCTCGCACTGCTGGAGGCCCGGGACCTGCTGTTCGCGCGGCTGCTGCAGTACCGCGCGTACAAGCGGATCGCCGACATCTTCAGCGAGCGGCTGGAGGCCGAGGCGCGGCGCTACCCGCGCACCGTGGGGCTCGAACCGCACCACGCCGAACTGCTGCCGGACGTCGTCATCAGCATCGGGGCGGAAGGATTCGCCAGGCTCGCCGTGAAGGCGATGCAGCCGAAGCCGAAGCCCCAGGTGTACGTCGACCACATCCACGCCCCGCTGGTGAGCGTGCAGGAGCAGGCGGGGGTGGTCGTGGCCCGGCTGCGGGAGGTGGGCGAGGCCAGTTTCCGGGAGCTCGTGGCCGACACCGAGGACACGCTCACCGTCGTCGCCCGGTTCCTGGCACTGCTGGAGCTGTACCGGGAGAAGGCCGTCGCGCTGGAGCAGGAGACCGCCCTCGGCGAGCTGCTCGTGCGCTGGACCGGCGGCGCGGACGCGACCGAACCCGTGGTGACCGATGAGTTCGACCGGCCCCCCGAGCCGGAGAGCAAGGAGAAGGAGGGCGTGGGATGAGCGTCGAGACGGACCGGGACGCCGTGGCCGGGCTCGATCTGAAGCCCGCCCTCGAAGCCGTGCTCATGGTCGTCGACGAGCCCGCCACCGAGGAGCACCTCGCCAAGATCCTGCAGCGGCCGAGGAGGGCCGTGGCCGACGCGCTGCGGGCCCTGGCCGACGAGTACACCGTGCAGGGGCGCGGCTTCGAGCTGCGGCTCGTGGCCGGTGGCTGGCGGTTCTACACCCGGCCGGAGTACGCCGCGGCCGTCGAGGGCTTCGTGCTCGACGGTCAGGTGGCCCGGTTGACGCAGGCCGCCCTGGAGACCCTCGCCGTGGTCGCGTACCGGCAGCCGGTCAGCCGTTCCCGGGTCTCCGCGGTGCGCGGAGTGAACTGTGACGGGGTCATGCGGACCCTGCTGCAGCGCGGTCTCGTGGAGGAGGCGGGCGCGGAACCCGAAACAGGTGCGATCCTGTACAGGACGACGAACTACTTCCTGGAGCGGATGGGCCTGCGCGGCCTGGACGAGCTGCCGGAGCTCGCGCCCTTCCTCCCCGAGGCGGACGCGATCGAGGCGGACACGCTGGAAGGGGTTCCGTCGTTCGATCCGGACGCACCCGATGCGCCGGGTTCCGACTCCATCCAGCAGACAGCCGACTAACGGAAATTTGATGCGAAGCAGCAGCGGCAGGAACAGCAGCGGAAACAACGGCGGGAGCCGTGGTGGCAACAGCGGCGGCCGCGGCGGGAGCAGCGGTGGCCGCGGTAACTACCGCGGTGCCGGTAACGCCCGCGACGACAAGCAGGGCGGCGCCGGCCGTCCGAAGAAGCCGCGCCCCGAGGAGCGGCGCTACGACGTGGGCCCCGGCGGCACCCAGGACGGTCCGAAGTCGGGTCGCGGCGCGTCCGCGCGCGGCGGCGCCAAGGGCGGTCCCAAGCAGGGCCAGCGCTCCGGCGGCCGGACCACGCCCTCGTACTCCCGCGAGTACGAGACGCGCGCGGAAGAGCGCAACCGCGACCGGTACGCGGGCAAGCCGAAGGTGAACCTCCCCAAGACCTTCCCGGGCGCCGAGCAGGAGGGCGAGCGGCTGCAGAAGGTGCTCGCCCGCGCCGGTTACGGCTCGCGGCGTGCCTGTGAGGAGCTGGTCGACCAGGCCCGCGTCGAGGTCAACGGCGAGATCGTGCTCGAGCAGGGCATGCGCGTCGACACGGAGAAGGACGAGATCAAGGTCGACGGGCTGACCGTCGCCACCCAGTCGTACCAGTTCTTCGCGCTGAACAAGCCGGCCGGTGTCGTCTCCACCATGGAGGACAACGAGGGCCGCCAGTGCCTCGGGGACTACACGAACAACCGCGAGACGCGGCTGTTCCACGTCGGACGGCTCGACACCGAGACCGAGGGCGTCATCCTGCTCACCAACCACGGCGAGCTGGCGCACCGGCTGACCCACCCCAAGTACGGCGTGAAGAAGGTCTACCTCGCGCACATCGTGGGCCCGATCCCGCGTGACCTGGGCAAGCAGCTGAAGGACGGCATCCAGCTGGAGGACGGGTACGCGAAGGCGGACCACTTCCGGGTCGTCGAGCAGACCGGCAAGAACTACCTGGTCGAGGTGACCCTGCACGAGGGGCGCAAGCACATCGTGCGGCGGATGCTGGCCGAGGCCGGCTTCCCGGTCGACAAGCTGGTGCGGGTCGCCTTCGGGCCGATCACGCTCGGCGACCAGAAGTCGGGCTGGCTGCGCCGTCTGTCGAACACCGAGGTCGGCATGCTGATGAAGGAAGTCGACCTGTAGGACCCGCCGCAGGGGTCTTGTCGTGAGCAGCCCCCTCCCTTTAAGGTCATCAAGACCAATAAAGGGAGGGGGCTGCCGCATGCCCGGCTACGACAAGTACGCCTACGAACCCTTCGCCGTCACCGTCGACCTCGCCGTGTTCACGCTGAGGGCCGGCCGACTGCACATCCTGCTCGTGGAGCGCGGCCAGGAGCCCTACGCGGGCCGCTGGGCGCTGCCCGGCGGGTTCCTGGAGCCCGCCGAGTCCGCGGAGAGCGCGGCACGCCGTGAGCTCGCCGAGGAGACGGGCCTGAGCGATGTCGCCGGACTCCACCTCGAACAGCTGAGGACGTACAGCGAGCCCGACCGCGACCCCCGGATGCGGGTCGTCTCGGTCGCCTTCGCCGCGCTCGTCCCGGACGCCCCGGCCGCGCAGGGCGGCGGCGACGCGGCCCGCGCCGCCTGGCTGCCGTACGAGGAGGGCGCCAAGGGCGCGTACGGCCCGCTCGCCTTCGACCACGACCGGATCCTCGCCGACGCGCACGAGCGGATCGGCGGCAAGCTGGAGTACACCTGCCTCGCCACCGCGTTCTGCCCGCCCGAATTCACCCTGGGCGAGCTGCGGCAGGTCTACGAAGTGGTCTGGGGGACCGACCTCGACCCCGCCAACTTCCGGCGGAAGGTCCTCGCCACCCCCGGCTTCGTCGAGCAGATCCCCGGCGCCTCCCGGCTGACCGGCGGACGCGGCAAGCCCGCGGCGCTGTACCGGGCCGGGGGCGCCGTGTCGCTGCATCCGCCGCTGCTGCGGCCCGTGCCCGAACCCGCGGAAGGAAACCGCCGATGACGAAGGACGCCGCCACCGGATCGCTGGTCGGGCTCGCGCTGGGGGACGCGCTGGGGTTTCCGACCGAGTTCAACGACGTCCCCTCGATCCTCGCCAAGTGCGGGCCCTGGCGTGAGATGGAGCTGCCCGGCCACCCGGTCGCCTACATCACCGACGACACACAGATGGCGCTCGCCGTGGCGCGGGCCGGGCACCCCGGCTCCCCGGCCGGCTACGCCGACGCACTGCGCGGCCGGTTCATCGACTGGAACCGGTCGCCCGACAACAACCGCGCACCCGGCAACACCTGCCTCAGGGCCTGTGAACTCCTGGAGGACCCGCAGCGGGACTGGCGCGACGCCAGCCGGATCCACTCCAAGGGATGCGGCGCCAACATGCGGGTCTCCCCGCTCGGACTCCTGCCGGGACTCGACGCGGAACAGCGCGCCGGTGCCGCCCAGTTGCAGGCGGCGCTGACGCACGGGCACCCGACCGGGCTCGCCGCGAGCGACCTGACCGCACGGGCCGTGTTCCTGCTCGCGCAGGGAGCCGACCCCGCCGGACTCGTCGGACGGCTGCGGTCGTACGCGCTCGAGAACCGCACCACCTACCACGAGCGCTGGCTCGGGGACCTGTGGCGGCGCTCGCAGGACCCGGACCCGCAGCACTTCATGGCGCGCGGCTGGGACGAGTGCCTCGCCGTCCTCGAACGCCTGGAGACCGCCCTGCGCGACGCCAACCCGGAGGTCGACCCCTGCCTCGCCACCGGTGCCGGCTGGATCGCCGAGGAGGCGCTCGCCACCGGGCTCTCCTGCTTCCTCCAGTTCGTCGACGAACCCGTGCTCGCGCTGCGCCGGGCCGCCTGCACCTCCGGCGACTCGGATTCGATCGCGGCGCTCGCCGGTGCCTTCGCGGGCGCCCACCTCGGCGCGGACGCCTGGCCCGAGGAGTGGGTCGCGCGGATCGAGCACCGCGACGAGCTGCTCGCGTTCGGCGCGGAGTGGGACGGGGCGGTCAGGAGCTGAGGGCGGCCGAGGCCCGGCGCGTACGGACCAGGAAGTCCTCGATCCGGGCCCGGTCCGGCTCGGCCGGCAGCGGGCTGCGGTCCGCCGCGTCCGCCGCCTCGGCCGCGAGCCGGGCCATCCGGCGGTCCACCTCGGCCCAGGACACCTCGCCCCGCTTCACCGCGAGGAGCTGCTCGCGGGCCCCGCCCACGTCGATGGTCAGCTCGCCCGTGCGCAGCAGATCGCGGCACGACACCAGGAGCCGCAGCAGGTGCATCGCGTGCTTCCAGCGCGGTGCGCCGTGCGTACGGACGTCGGCCTCCAGCTTCCTGTGCTGGCCCTCCGCGTAGCGGGCGAACGTGCTGTGCGCCTGCCGGGACAGGAACGCCCCGCGCAGGGACAGCAGCTCGCGGCCGGTGTCGTCGACGCGCTCGACCAGCGGGGAGTGCAGACACTCCAGCACGTTCGGATTGGCGCGCAGGGCCAGCTCGCAGAAGCGCTCCAGCTCCCAGGAGAACTGCTCGTCGGCCGGGCCCTCGACGTGCGTGGGCGGCTTGGTGAAGCGCCAGTAGAGCGGGGTCGGCGCCAGGTACACGCCGCGGCGGTCCGTGTCGCTCGCCTCGGTGGCCAGGCCGAAGGCGCGCGAACCCATGACGCACGCGTAGACCGTGTGGTCGCGCACCAGATCGGCCGGCTCCAGGTGTTCCTGTTCCATCCGCCGAGCGTAGGCGGAGCGGTCAGCCCAGCGTGATCGAATTTCCGGTGACCGTGATCTTCTGCGGCGGCAGCGGGCGCGGCGCCGGGCCGCCGGCCACCGACGCGTCCGCGATCCGGTACTTCGAACCGTGGCACGGGCAGTTGATCGTGCCGCCCGACACGTCGCGGACCGTGCAGCCCGCATGGGTGCAGACCGCCGAGAACGCCTTGAAGTCGCCCTTCTCCGGCTGGGTCACCACGACCTTCTCGTCGGCGAAGACCTTGCCGCCGCCGACCGGGATGTCCGTCGTCCTCGTCAGCTCGTCGGCGGCGGGCGGCTGCCCGGCGCCGCTGGACGACGGGCCCCCGGCCGACGACGCCCCGGACGACGGGGTGCCGGACGGCTCGGGCTCCGGCTGCGCGTCGTCGCCGCCCCCGCCCTCGTCGCCGTACTTGCTGCACCCCGCCGCGAGCGCCGCCGCGCCCGCGACGAGAACGCTCCTGCGCGACGCGGACCGCCTCATGTCGTCACTCCCACCGTGCGGAAGAACCACAGCGCCGACGTCAGCCACAGCAGCGTCAGGACCGCGAAGGCGAGACCGCCCACCACCGGGAGCAGCCAGCCGGGCAGCCGCTCGGTCCGCAGCAGCAGCATCTTGGCGCTGAACGCCCCGAAGAAGAAGCAACCGAGGAACGAGTGCCACATCACCCGCGTCGAGTACGTCTGATAGCCCAGCGCGTACAGGCAGTGCACCGCCACCGGGACGGCGACCAGGAACGCGATCCGGCCCGACCAGCGGTGCAGGGCGGGCGCCCACGACGGGCCGTGCAGCTTCCCGTAGACCATGAACGCCGACACGATCTGGACCAGCGCGAAGGCGAAGGCGACCGTCGCCAGCCAGGACTTCACCGCGCTCGTGCTGGAGAACCCGGCCAGGTTGAACGCGGTGCCCTCCGGATCGTGCACCTTGCCGTACGCGCCGAGCGCCACCGCCACCGCGGCGGCCACGACGGCCGGGACGAGATAGCGGGCCGGGCTCGGGCGGCGGTGGTCGGGTCCGGGGAAACTCTGGGTGGCGGCGTTGGGATCGACGGTCATGGAAACCCTCGCGAAGGTCGGGGACCGGGCGGGTCAGGGGACGACCGGGCGTGCGGTGAGCTGCTCGCCGTCGACCGTCACGGTGCCGGTCTCCGGGTCGATGGGCGGCGCGGCCGACGGATCGTCGTCGCGCCGGACGATGCCGACCTGACGGCCGCCGGGCAGCACGATCCAGCCGCCGTCGACCTCGGCACCGCGCACCTCGGTGGTGGCCCGGTACAGGCCGGACGGTTTGACGGCCTTGTTCGCCGTGAAGCCGTACGGCTTCCTGTCGACCTCGACCGTGCCGCGGATCCGGTCGTTCGCCAGCCGGCCCTCCAGCTTGGCGCCGTGCTTGCCGCTGAGCTTCATGGAGCCGTCGTCCTCGACGTTCCCCTTCAGCCAGGACTCCTTGGTGCGGCCGTCGCAGAAGTAGGCGATCGCCTTGTCGCCGCGCACGGAGACCGAGACGGCGGAGCTGTCGTCGTCGGTGCGGCCCGCGTAACTCGTCTTCGGGGCGGCCGATGTGGAGGGGGACGGGCTCGGGGGAGTGGTCGCGCTCTCGGTGGGACTCGCGGCCGGACTCGCGGACTTCGACGGGCGCACGCCGGTGGCCGAAGGCGATGCGGCGGGCGCGCCCCCGTACGGGGTGCCGGCCTCGCCCGTCGTCGCGTTCAGCGACAGCATGAACAGGCCGAGCGCCAGACCGGCGAAGAGCGTGTAGAGGGGTCCCGAACGCTTTATGGCGCCTCCCCCGAAGCGGTGACGGCGCGGTGCCGCCCTCCCCATGCAAGCAGCTCCGGCCGAGTGGCGACAGGGGGCGGTTCGGGTGACATTGGCAGGGTCTGCGGTTGGGGCCGCGCGCCCCCTCCGCGGTGACTCCTCGTACGTCTCGAAAGGCGTGACCCATGGCGAGCAACAACGGCGGTCTTGACCTCGGCAGCCTCCTCGGCGGCCTCCTGGGCGACAAGGGGGGAGGCGGCTCCGCGGGCAGCGTGCTCACCTCGCTGCTCGCGGCCTTCACCAAGGGGCAGAGCGGTTCGGCCGGCGGCAATCCGCTGGGCGGGCTCCTCGAACAGATCACCAAGTCGGGTCTGGTCAGCCAGGAGCAGGTCGAGTCCTGGGTCGGCAAGGGCGAGAACAAGTCGCTCACCCCCGACCAGGTCAAGGAGGCGCTGCCCGATGTGACCCTGCAGAAGGTCGCCGCCGAGTCCGGCGTCACCCCCGACCAGGCCGCCCAGGACATCGCCGGGGCGCTGCCGACGGCCGTCGACAAGCTCACCCCCGACGGAGAGGTCCCCGGCCTCACCCTGGACCAGCTCGTCGAGCAGCAGAAGCTGTAGCGGTACGCCCAGGGGTGCGCGGCGGCCGTCTCGAAGGACGGGCGCCGCGCACCCGTGCGCGGGGCCCCAACTACGCTGGGCGGTGGCAGAACGTACGGACAGGAACAAGGAGCGACACCGTGGCGGTACGAGCGGTGCGGGGCGCCGTCCAGCTGGAGCGGGACACGGCCGAGCACATGGACGAGCAGGTCAGCGAGCTGCTCACCGCCGTCATCGAGCGGAACGGGCTGACCGGCGACGACCTGATCTCCATATGGTTCACGGCCACGCCCGACCTGCACTCCGACTTCCCGGCCGCCGCCGCCCGCAAGCTCGGCATCGTGGACGTCCCCCTGATCTGCGCCCAGGAACTCGACATCGCGGGCGCCATGCCGCGCGTGGTCCGGCTCCTCGCCCACATCGAGACCGAGCTGCCCAAGTCGGAGATCGCGCACGTCTACCTCGGCGCCGCGGCCACCCTGCGCAAGGACATCGCCCAGTGAGAACCGCACTCGTCATCGGCACCGGCCTGATCGGCACCTCGGCCGCCCTGGCGCTCGCCTCGCGCGGTGTCACCGTGCACCTCGCCGACCACGACCCGGGCCAGGCCCGCACCGCCGCGGCGCTCGGCGCCGGCACGGACGAGGCACCCGAAGGCGTTGTCGATCTGTGCGTGGTCGCCGTGCCGCCCGCGCACGTCGCCGCCTCGCTCGCCGACGCCATGCGCCGGGGCGTGGCCCGCGGCTACCTGGACGTCGCCAGCGTGAAGGGCGGCCCGCGCCGCGAGCTGGAGGCGCTCGGCCTCGACCTCACCCCGTACATCGGCACGCACCCGATGTCGGGCCGGGAGCGCAGCGGCCCGCTCGCCGCCACCGCCGACCTCTTCGAGGGGCGGCCCTGGGTGCTCACGCCCACCCGGGACACGGACACCGAGGTGCTGAACCTCGCCCTGGAGCTGGTCGCGCTCTGCCGGGCCGTGCCCGTCGTCATGGACGCCGACGCCCACGACCGGGCCGTCGCCCTCGTCTCGCACATGCCGCACCTGGTCTCCAGCATGGTCGCGGCCCGCCTGGAGAACGCCGAGGAGACCGCCGTACGGCTGTGCGGCCAGGGCATCCGCGACGTCACGCGGATCGCCGCCTCGGACCCGGGCATGTGGATCGACATCCTCTCCGCGAACCCGGGCCCCGTCGCCGATCTGCTCTCCGCGGTCGCCGGCGACCTGGAGGAGACCGTGCAGGCCCTGCGCTCCCTGCAGTCCTCCGACGACGCCAAGCGCCGTGACGGCGCCGACGGCGTCGAGACGATGCTGCGCCGGGGCAACGCGGGACAGGCGCGGGTGCCCGGCAAGCACGGCGCGGCCCCGGCCGCGTACGAGATCGTCGCCGTCCTCATCTCCGACCAGCCCGGCGAGCTGGCCCGCATCTTCGCGGACGCGGGCGCCGCCGGCGTCAACGTCGAGGACGTGCGCATCGAGCACGCCACCGGGCAGCAGGCCGGTTTCGTGCAGCTCATGGTGCAGCCCGCCGCGGCGCCGAAACTGGCGGCGGCGCTGCGCGAGCGCGGCTGGGCGATGCGGCAGTAGGCGGCAGCGGGCGCCGGGGAAGGCGGCCGTAAGCGGCGCTTTCCGGAGCCAGTAACCTTGTACGGGGCGTGTCCGCGCCCCGTACGCATGCCCCCGTGCACTGAGAAAGGTGTCCGTCACCCATGGAAACCCCGGCAGCCGTGATCGTCGCCATCGACGGACCCTCCGGCACGGGCAAGTCGAGCACCTCGAAGGCCGTCGCCGCGCAGCTCGGCCTGAGCTACCTGGACACCGGCGCCCAGTACCGGGCGATCACCTGGTGGATGGTGCACAACGGCATCGACCTGACCGACCCCTCCGCGATCGCCGCGGTCGCCGACAAGGCCGAGATCGTGTCCGGCACGGACCCGTCCGCGCCCACCATCACGGTGGACGGCACGGACGTCGCGGGCCCGATCCGCACCACCGACGTCACCTCCAAGGTCAGCGCCGTCAGCGCCGTCCCCGAGGTGCGCGCCCGGATCACCGAGCTGCAGCGCACCACCGCCGCCGCGGCCGCCGCGGACGGCCGGGGCATCGTCGTCGAGGGCCGGGACATCGGCACGACCGTGCTGCCCGACGCCGACCTGAAGATCTTCCTCACCGCGTCGCCCGAGGCCCGCGCCGCCCGCCGCTCCGGCGAGCTGAAGGGCGCCGACGTCAAGGCGACGCAGGAGGCCCTGATCAAGCGCGACCAGGCCGACTCCAGCCGCAAGACGTCGCCGCTGGCCAAGGCCGACGACGCCGTCGAGGTCGACACCACCGAGCTCACCCTCCAGCAGGTCATCGAGTGCGTGGTCACCCTCGTCGAGGAGAAGCGGATCTCCGCGTGAGTCCTGTGTCCGCTTCCGAACGAGGGGCCGAGGTGGGCCGGCGCATCGGCGTCGGCCTGATGTACGGGCTGTGGAAGCCGCGCGTCCTCGGGTCGTGGCGGGTGCCCGCCACCGGCCCGGTGATCCTCGCGGTCAACCACTCCCACAACATCGACGGCCCCATGGTCATGGGCGTCGCGCCGCGACCGGCGCACTTCCTGATCAAGCAGGAGGCGTTCGTCGGGCCGCTCGGTCCCTTCCTGGAGGGGATCGGCCAGGTGAAGGTCGACCGCTCCGGCGCGGACCGGACGGCCATCACCCGGGCGCTCGGCGTGCTCTCCGACGGCGGGGTGCTCGGCATCTTCCCCGAGGGCACCCGCGGCGACGGCGACTTCGCGTCGCTGCGCGCCGGACTGTCGTACTTCGCCGTGCGCAGCGGGGCGCCGATCGTGCCGGTCGCCGTGCTGGGAAGCACGGAGCGGCGCGGACGGTTGATAAAGGAGCTGCCTCCGCTCAGGAGCCGGGTCGACGTCGTCTTCGGCGACCCCTTCGAGGCGGGCGACGGCAGCGGACGGCGTACGCGCAAGGCCCTCGACGAGGCGACCGTGCGCATCCAGGAGCGGCTCACCGCCCACCTGGCCGACGCCAGGCGCCTGACCCGGCGCTGAGCGAGACTTTCAGTAGTGGACCGCGGTCCGCCGCGATCCACCGATCACCACGAATGAACGACGAGGTACGGACTTCATGAACGACCAGATCCAGCCCGAGGGCTCGGCGGAGCACGAGCACGGGGCGCTTGGCGACGCCGAGTACGCGGAGTTCATGGAGCTCGCCGCCGAAGAGGGCTTCGACGTCGAGGACGTCGAGGGCGCCATCGAGGAGGCGGGCCACGGCCCGCTGCCCGTCCTCGCCGTCGTCGGCCGCCCGAACGTCGGCAAGTCGACGCTCGTGAACCGCATCATCGGCCGCCGCGAGGCCGTCGTCGAGGACAAGCCCGGCGTCACCCGCGACCGCGTCACCTACGAGGCCGAGTGGGCGGGCCGCCGCTTCAAGGTCGTCGACACCGGCGGCTGGGAGCAGGACGTGCTCGGCATCGACGCGTCGGTGGCCGCCCAGGCCGAGTACGCGATCGAGACGGCCGACGCCGTCGTCTTCGTCGTCGACTCCACGGTCGGCGTCACCGACACCGACGAGGCCGTCGTCCGGCTGCTCCGCAAGGCCAAGAAGCCGGTCGTGCTCTGCGCCAACAAGGTCGACGGACCGTCCGGCGAGGCCGACGCCACCGCCCTGTGGTCCCTCGGCATCGGCGAGCCGCACCCCGTCTCCTCGCTGCACGGCCGCGGCACCGGCGACATGCTGGACGCCGTCCTGGAGGCGCTGCCCGAGGCGCCCGCCCAGACCTTCGGCACGGCCGTCGGCGGACCCCGCCGCATCGCCCTGATCGGCCGCCCGAACGTCGGCAAGTCCTCGCTGCTCAACAAGGTGGCGAACGAGGACCGCGTCGTGGTCAACGAGCTGGCGGGCACCACCCGTGACCCGGTCGACGAGCTCATCGAACTCGGCGGTGTCACCTGGAAGTTCGTCGACACGGCGGGCATCCGCAAGCGCGTCCACCTGCAGCAGGGCGCCGACTACTACGCCTCGCTGCGCACCGCCGCCGCCGTCGAGAAGGCGGAGGTCGCGGTCATCCTGATCGACGCGTCCGAGTCGATCTCCATCCAGGACCAGCGCATCGTGACGATGGCGGTCGAGGCGGGCCGCGCGATCGTCGTCGCGTTCAACAAGTGGGACACCCTCGACGAGGAGCGCCGCTACTACCTGGAGCGCGAGATCGAGACCGAGCTCGCGCAGATCGCCTGGGCGCCCCGGGTGAACGTGTCGGCGCGCACCGGCCGCCACATGGAGAAGCTGGTTCCGGCCATCGAGACCGCCCTGGACGGCTGGGAGACGCGCGTCCCGACCGGCCGGCTGAACGCCTTCCTCGGTGAGCTCGTCGCCTCCCACCCGCACCCGGTGCGCGGCGGCAAGCAGCCCCGCATCCTGTTCGGCACGCAGGCCGGCACCAAGCCGCCGCGGTTCGTGCTGTTCGCCTCCGGCTTCATCGAGGCGGGCTACCGGCGGTTCGTGGAGCGGCGTCTGCGCGAGGAGTTCGGGTTCGAGGGGACGCCGATCCACATGTCCGTGCGGGTGCGGGAGAAGCGCGGCAAGAAGAAGTAGTTCGCCGTACGGGGCGTCGCGGGCTCAGTGCTCGCGACGCGGAGCGGGCGGCAGCGCGGCCGGGAGGTGACCTCCCTGGCCGTGCTGCCGCCCGTTCGTCTGTGGGTGCCAGGCGTGGTGGTGCTGGACCGCCGGGTAGTGCGGGGTGTGGTGGCGCGTCGCGTAGGGGCCCGTGCCGAACGCCGTGAACCCGAGGTCCTCCTCGCCGCTGCGGTCGCCGGGCAGGGCCCGGAAGGACCGGCGGTACTCCGCGTACAGCGCGTCGTAGATCGGAGTGGCCGAGTGACTGCTCGGCTGGTCCTCCGCGGGACGCATCGACGGGATGTGGCTCTGGTACGGCTGACGCCGCCCGGACGAGGATGAGGTGGGGTCGTATGGGTGCACGTCTGTGCCAACGACCCGGACCCCCGACGGATGCGCCCTTGGCCTCGGCTTGTGCGGGGCGTCAGGAGTGTGACCGGCGCGTTCGTGGGGGTCCGGGGGTCTGCCGGGGGTCGGCTCGGGTGCGGGCTCGGGTACCGGCTCAGGTGCCGGCGAGCGGCATCGCTGCGGCCACCAGGCGGCCGTTCGCCGCGGCCTTGTCGAGGGCGTCGCGGAGCAGGTCCTCACGGGGCTGACGGCCGACCGAGCCGACCGGGGCCGCGAAGACGAGCACCGTGTGCGTCTTGTTGGCCGCGGCCCGCCAGCCCTCCGTCACGAGGAGCGGCTGGTGCGCCTGCCACCAGGCGACCTGGGCGGAGGGGCCGCCGGTGCCGGGCTGCAGGACCGCGTGCAGCTGGCCCATGGCGAGCAGCACGGACCAGCCGGGCAGGGCGCGCGGCGCCTCCGTCAGCTCGGTGAGCGGCATGAAGCCCTGCTCGATCAGGAGCGGCAGGAAGTCGTCGCCGCCGGACTCGGCGCCGGGCCGGGAGATGGGGCCGGTCGGCTCCACGACGAGCGCGGGGTGCAGCTCGCCCGCGATCAGCACCAGGCCGCTGGTCACGCCGAGCACGGCCTGGGCGGGGGCGGCCTCGGGCGCCGCGCCGGCGCCCTCGTCGGGGGCGCCGGTCATGGACCGTACGGCGCCCTGCAGTTGGTCCTCGGCGACCTGCACGACCTGCGAGGGCAGGCAGGCGGCGTGGGCGAAGGCGAGGACGGCGGTCTCGTCGCCGACGAACAGGACCGTGCTGGTGCGTTCCTGCTCCGAGTCGCCCGGAGTGCGGCAGGACGTGCAGTCGTAGCCGCCTGGGGCGTTGTCTCCGGCGAGCAGCCGGTCGGCTTCGTCGTCGCCGATCTCGGCGCGTACGTCGTCACTGACGTCGAGCAAGCGCGGCACGGGGGCTCCTCAGGATCGGTCTGGGGGTGGTTCTCGCGGATGCGTATGAAGGGACAACGGGTGATCTGTGGCCGGAGTCACGCCCGGAACCGAACGGAATCCACCCATCCGACGCGGACCGTGAGAGCGCGCCCGGAATCTGTCACTCCACGACAACTTGTAGGTGTTCCAAGGAAGTTGAGTGAGTGAAGTGGGTCACAGATCATCGAAGTGACAGGTCGACAAATCATGAAATCAGCCCATGAAGTGGGTGGCGTGAATTCGTCGCTACTTCCAGTAACGGCGAACTGGCCTGGAGTGACAAGGAGTTGGTTGATGCCCACCCCGTGCGCTGCCTAGATTCCACCGCCGTCTGCAACGAGCAGTCCACGAGAGGGATTCTCATGTCCGTGCCGATACGTACGGCTCGAACGACAGCGGTGTTAGCCGGGGCGGCTCTGCTCGCCCCCCTCGGTCTCCTCGCCTTTCCGGCCGCCGCCCCCGCGGCGGACGGCGGCGTCTGGGACCGCATCGCCCGCTGCGAGAGCGGTGGCAACTGGCACATCAACACCGGCAACGGCTACTACGGAGGACTCCAGTTCTCCGCGGGGACCTGGCGCGCGTACGGCGGAGGGGCCTACGCCGCGACGGCCGACCGGGCCACGAAGTCCCAGCAGATCGCCGTCGCCACCAAGGTGCAGCGCGGACAGGGCTGGGGCGCCTGGCCGACCTGCTCGGTCCGGGCGGGCGCGTACGGCAGCGCGCCGGCCGCCGCCGCGGCTCCCCGGAAGGCGGCGCCCAGGGCCGTCGCCCCGAAGCGCACGTCGGCGCACACCGACCGCGGATCGGCCCGGCGCGGCGGCTACGTCGTGCGCGGCGGCGACACCCTCGGCCGGATCGCTGCCGCCCACGGCGTCGGCTGGCAGCGGCTGTACGCCGTCAACAAGGCGGTCATCGGCGGCGATCCGGACCTGATCTTCCCGGGCCAGCGCCTGATGCTCCGCTAGCGGCCGGCAGCGATCGCGGTCCTGCCCGGTGCGCCGACCGGGTGGGGCCGCGGGCGGCGCGGCGCGGCACCGGAGCGGCGCCCGCGGCGGCTGCCTAGCGTGACGCGATGCATCAGACGTCTGCGCTCCCGAAGCCGCCGCCGGCCGTCCGGCGCTGGGTGCCGGTCCTGGTGGGCGCGCTGCTCGCCCTGGCCCTCGCACCGCTCCCCGCGGCCGCCGGGCCGGGCCCGGCGGCCACCGCCCGCAAGCCGTACGACTGCGCGCGCGACCAGTGGCCGTGGTCCTGCCTCGCCGAGTGCGAGAGCAACGGGCGCTGGAACGCGAACACCGGCAACTCCTACTACGGCGGGCTGCAGTTCTGGCAGGCCACCTGGGAGGAGCACGGCGGCCTCGCGTACGCGCCGCGCGCCGACCTCGCCACCCGCGCCGAACAGATCAAGGTCGCCGAGGAGGTGCTGCGCCGCCAGGGGTGGCGGGCCTGGCCCGCCTGCTCGAAGCGGTACCGGCTCGACGGCCGCGTCCACGTGGTGCAGCGCGGCGAGACGCTCACCTCGATCGCCCGCCGGTTCCGGATCAGAGGCGGCTGGCAGGCCCTCTACAAGGCCAACCGGGACATGGTCGGCCCGCGTCCCGACCGGCTCAACGCCGGCACGATGCTGATCCTCCCGCCCCGCTGAGCTCGCCTGCCTCACCGCTGAACACGACGGTCCCGCGCCCGAGTTCGTACACGAGCACCGCTGCCGCCCCGCCTGCCCCGCCCCCACGGTCCGTGCCGTCCGTGCGCAGGCCGGGCGGCAGCCGCTGCTCGGCGAGGACCACACAGGCGTCGAGCGCCCGCAGCAGCGCGTAGGTGCGGGACGCCACCTGGGGGGACATGCCCTGGGTCGGCTCGTCGACGAGGACGACCCGGGCCCGGGAGAGCAGGGCCCGGGAGACGGCGAGCATGCGCTGCTCGCCGCCGGAGAGGGTGCCGGCACTGCGGCCGAGGAGCGGCCCGAGCTCCGGATAGGCGTTCCGTGCGGCGGTCACGTCCCCGTCCGGGGCGGCGAGCCGGAGGTTCTCGGCGACGGTGAGGCCGGCGAAGACGGCCTGCCGGTCGGGGACGAAGCACAGGCCCGCGGCGGCCCGCCGGTGCGCGGTGCGGCGGGTCACGTCGACACCGTCCCAGTGGACGGACCCCGCGGTCAGCGGGGCGGTGCCGGCCAGGGCGCGCAGGGCGGTGGTGCGGCCCGACCCGTTCCGGCCGAGCAGCACGGTGACCGTCCCGGCGGGGGCGGCGAGCGTGACGCCGCGCAGGGCTTCGAGGGGGCCGTAGTGGACGTGGGCGGTGCGGAGCTGGACGCCGCGCTGCACGGATGACCTCCTCGGTCGTCGTCCGGGACTTCGGGGCTCGGGCGGTGGGCCCTGCGGAGCGATCGGGGCGCGGTCACAGGACCGCGTCCGGTGGGCCCGACGACACCACCCGGCCCGCCGTCAGCACGTGCACCGTGTCGGCGAGGCCCGCGACCAGGTCCAGGTCGTGCTCGACCACCAGCAGGGCCGTGCCGTCCGCCGCGAGCGCCCGCAACAGCCGGGCCAGCTCGGCGACTTCGGCGTCGTCCAGACCCGCGGCGGGTTCGTCGAGCAGCAGCACGTGCGGTCGCGCGGCGAGCGCCCGGGCCAGCTCGACCCGGCGCAGCGTGCCCGTCGGCAGGTCGGACGTGCCCAGCTCGCCCCGCAGGCCGAACAGCGCGAGCATGCGCCGGGTCGACCCCGGATCGCGTACGCGGCCCTGCTCGGCGCCGACCCGGATGTTCTCGGCCACGGTCAGCGACGGGAAGACGGCGAGCTGCTGGAACGTGCGGGCCACGCCGAGGCGGGTCCTGGCGTGGGCCGGCAGCGCGGTGATGTCCCGCTCCCCGAACCACACCCGCCCCGCGTCGGGCCGCACCGTCCCGGCGAGGCAGTGGAACAGGGTGCTCTTCCCGGCGCCGTTGGGCCCGACGACCGCGGTGACGTGCCCGGCCGGTACGGCGATGCTCACGTCGTGCAGGACGGGGCGCCCGTCGTAGGCGACGCTCAGGCGGGCGGCGGAGAGG
>NZ_JASERH010000070.1:0-82400 GCF_030766975.1 Streptomyces sp. KL116D
CGCAGGTCGACCGTCGCCCGCTTGAGGGTAGTCGCGGGTTTCTGCTCGCTGCTCATGTCTACCTGCCGAGTTCGTTGTCGAGGCGGCGAAGAGGCCGTCGTCGGTCGCCAGGTCGAGGTCGGTGCCGCCGGGGGCGCCGTCCACCGTCCGGAGCAGGCCGCGCAGCCGCGCGGCGTACGTTCCTGACGGTCCGTCACCGTCCGAGCGGGCCGGCGGCCGTGAGCGCCGCCTCCAGTGCGTCGAGGGCGGCTTGGACCGGGTCCGGCGCCTCGCCGACCAGCTCGCTCCACAGGAATGCGGCGACGGCGGGTGGTCGGGTGGTCGAAGACGAGCGTGCTGGGCAGCCGCAGTGCGGTGGCGTTGTTCAGCCTGTTGCGCAGTTCGACGGCGGTGAGGAGCTCGAGGCCCAGGTCCATCAGTCCGCGCTGGACGTCGATCGTCCGCGGGGCCGTGTGGGCCAGGACGGTGCCGACCTGTTCCCTGAGCGAAGTCGAGCAGCAACTCCTGCTGCTCGTCCGCGTCCAGGCCCGTGAGCCGTTGCGCCAGCGGGACTTCCGCCGGGCGGTGGCGCTCCGGCCGGCTCGGCGCCCGGTGCGCACCAGGCCCCGGTACAGCTCGGGCAGTGCGTCGCCGAGGCCGCGCGAGTGCCGCGAGGTCGAGGCCACCGGCGCAGCACCGGGCGGGTCCCCGCCGCGCCGTCGGCCTCTCTGCGCCACGGCTCCGGTCAGGCCGAGTCGAGCCGCGAGCGCCCGGTCGGTCGGCATCGGCAGGATTCCGTTGCGGGCGAGTGCCTGGCCCGGTCGGCGTGGTCGAGGTCGTTCGCCATGCCGTCCCGCCACATGCCCCAGGCGAGGGACACGGCGGGCAGGTCCGCGCGCCGGTGTTCGGCGAGCGCGTCCAGGAAGGTGCGTTGCCCGCCGCGTAGTTGGCCTGTCCCGCGTTGCCGACCAGTCCGGCGACGGAGGAGAAGAGGACGAAGTCCGTCGGTCCGAGTCCGGCGGTCAGCGTCGCAGTTCCAGGCGGCCGCCACCTTCGGCCGCAGGACCCGGTCGAGGCTCCGGGCCCATGGCCTCCAGCGTGGCGTCCTCGACGACCTGGCCGCGTGCACGACCGCGGTGAGCGGGTGTTCGGCGGGGATCGAGCTGAGCAGTGCGGCCAGTGCGTCGCGGTCGGCCGCGTCGCAGGCCGCGACCCGTACGTCAGCGCCGAGCGCTGTCAGCTCGGCGACCAGGTCGTCCGCCCCGCCGCGCCGGCTGGTGAGCAGCAGGTGCCGGGCGCCGCGGGCGGTCACCAGGTGCCGGGCGACCTGGCGCCGAGTGCGCCCGTAGCCGCCGGTGATCAGCACCGTGTGCTCCGGGTCGAACGCGGCGTCGGCGTCCGGGGCCTGGGCCGGGTGCGGGACCTTGGCGAGTGCGGGTCACGCGGGCCCTGTCCGTCGTGGAGTTCGAGCTGCGGCCTGGGGTCGGCCAGGGCGGCGGCCAGCAGCGCCCGATCGGCCGGCAGGCCGTCCAGACGATGTGCTGGAAGCGTCCTGGGTGCTCCGACTCGGCGGTCCTGAGCAGCCCGGACAGCGCGCTGTGCGCCAGTCTCGGTGCTGACCACGGCGAGCCGTGCCCGTCCGGCAGGTCGGTGGCGAGCCACTGCCGCAGGACCGCCAGCACCTCCTGAGTGACCCGGCCGGTCTCCCGCACCGGGGCCGGGCGCACCGGCAGGACGACGACGTCGGGTGCGGTCGCGCCGTCCGCCGTCGCGGCGGCCAGGGCCGCGAGGTCGGCGTGCTGCTCGGCGGCGAGTCCGGTGTCGGTCCCGCCGAGACCACGACGTACGGGTCGCCGCCGTCGGCGAGTGCCACACCGGCCCGCTCCACCGCGTACAGGTGCGGGGCGGAGGGGCGTTGCAGCGCGCCGCCCGCCGGCAGTTCCCGCAGGGCGAGGGAGGCGACGTGGGCGACCGGCGCGCCCGTCTCGTCAGCGATGGTGACGGCGAGTCAGCGTCCGGGCGGGTCGACAGCCTGACCTGCAAGGCACCGGCCGGGGACCCGGTCAACTGGACGCCGCCGAAGGAGAAGGGCAGCCGCAGTCCGGCCGACTCTCCAGGAGCAGCTGCAGCGCGGCGTCGAACAGGGCCGGGTGCAGGGCGAATCCGCCGGATCCGGCGGGATCGTCGGCGGGCGGCCGCACCTCGGCGTAGAGGTCGTCGCCCGACCGCCAGGCCGCCGTCAGGCCCTGGAAGGCGGGGGCCGTAGCCGTAGCCCTGGTCGGCGAGGCGGTCGTACAGGTCGTCGACCGGCTGGGGTTCGGCGCCGGCCGGCGGCGGACGCGGAGGTCGGGGGACGGGGCCGGGGTCGGGGGACGGCGGCCGATCACGGTTTCGGTGGCGTGCCGGTTCCAGACGTCGCCCTCCTGGTCGCCGTGCGCGAGTGGACGGCGACGGGCCTGCGGCCGTCGTCGTCGGGGTCGCCGACGGTGATCTGGAGACTGGAGCGCGCCCTCGTCAGAGGACCAGGTGTCTGGAGGGCGAGTTCCTCAGCCGCTCGCAGCCGAGTGCGGTGCCCACGTGGAAGCGCGAGAGCTCGACCAGGGCCGTGCCCGGGACGAGGAGAGTCCCGGCGACGGCGTGGTCGGCGAACCAGGGTGGCTGCGGGCCGAGATCCGGCCGGTGAACAGGACGCCGTCGGAGTCGGCGAGCGGCACCCGCGGCCCTGAGCAGCGGGTGCCGCGCGGAGTCGAGTCCGGCCGAGGTGACGTCGCCGCCGCCGGGCCCGTCGGTGAGCCAGTGGCGCCTGCGTTGGAAGGGGTACGTCGGCAGGTCCGCGGCCGGTGCGGTGCCCCGCCGAACAGGGCGGGCCAGTCCACCGGTACGCCTCGTACGTGGGCGTGGGCCACGGCGGTGACGGCGGTGTGCGGTTCGGGCGCCCGCCGCGCACCATCGGGACCAGGAGCGACGTGGGGTCGAGGAAGTCCCGGTCCCAGCGCGCTGAGCACGCCGTCCGGGCCGAGTTCCAGGTAGGTCCGTACGCCTTCGGCCTCCAGGACGCGCGCCGCGTCGAGGAAGCGCACGGGCCGGCGGACTGCTCCACCCAGTACTGGCGTGGTCAGTCCTCCGCGCCAGCCCGCCGCCCGGTCAGGTGGAGACGACCGGGATGGTGGGCGCGGCGTACGTGAGGCCCTTCGCGACCGTCTGAACTCGTCCAGCATCGCGTCCATGCGTGCGGGGAGTGGAAGGCGTGGCTGACGCGCAGCCGCTTGGTCTTGCGGCCCAGCGCGGCGAGTTCGGCGCCGACCGCCTGACGGCTGCCGCGTCGCCCGACAGGACCACGGAGGCTGGGGCCGCTGACGGCGCGACGCCGAGCTGGTCCTCGCGTCCGGCGAGCAGCGGCAGCACCTCCCGCTCATCGGCCTGACGCGAGCATGGCGCCGCCTTCGGGCAGCGCTTGCATCAGCCGGCCGCGGGCCGCGACGAGCCGCGCCGCGTCCGGCAGCGAGAGGACGCCGGCGACGTGTGCGGCGGCCAGTTCGCTGATGGAGGGCCCGAGGGAAGTCCGGCCGTACGCCCCAGCTTTCGAGGGAGGCGGAAGAGCGCGACCTGGGTGGCGAACAGGGCGGCCTGCGTGCAGCCGGTCCGGTCCAGCGGCGCCGGTCCTCGCCGAACAGGACGCTCGAGCAGGCGGTGTCTCCAGCCAGAGGTCGAGCTCCGCGCACACGGCGTCCAGGGCCCGGGCGTAGACGGGGTAGGGCGGCGTACAGCTCGCGGGCCCATGCCGAGTCGCTGGCTGCCCTGCCCGGTGAAGAGGAAGGCGGTGCGGCCGTCCACGGGGGTGCCGCGTACGGCCGGTGCGGCGAGGGCGTCGACCGCTTCGGGGGCGGTGGCGGCGACCACCACGGCGCGCGGTGCGGCAGTGCGGCCCGTCCGACGGCCAGGGTCCGGCCCGTCGGCGCCAGGTCCTGCCGGTCGGTGCCGGTGAGGGCAGCGGCGACCTGGTCGGCCTGCGCCAGCAGGGCCGCTTCGTTGTGCGCGGACAGCAGCAGCGGCACGACCGGCATCGGCTCGGCCGGTTCGGCCTGCGCGTCCGGCGCATCGGCCGCGCGGCTGCTCCACGATGACGTGGGCGTTGGTGCCGCTGATGCCGAAGGAGGACACGCCCGCCCGGCGCGGCCGCTCGGACTCGGGCCACGGCACCGCGTCGGTGAGCAGTTCCACCTCGCCGGCGGACCAGTCGACGTGCGGGCTCGGCTCGTCGATGTGGAGGCTCTTGGGGAGCACGCCGTGCCGCATCGCCATGACCATCTTGATGACGCCGGCCACACCGGCCGCGGCCTGCGAGTGGCCGATGTTGGACTTCAGGGAGCCCATCAGGAGCGGCGAGGGCGGTCCTGCCCGTAGGTGGCAGAGGACGGCCCTGGCCTCGATCGGGTCGCCGAGCGTGGATGCCGGTGCCGTGCCTCCAGCGCGTCGACGTCGGCGGTGGCCAGCCCGCGTTGGTCAGGGCCTGGCGGATCACCCGTTCCTGGGCGGGGCCGTTGGGGGCGGTGAGGCCGCTGCTGGCGCCGTCCCTGGTTGACGGCAGTGCCGCGGATCACGCCGAGGATCCTGCGGCCGTTGCGCCGGGCGTCGGAGAGCCGCTCCAGCAGGAGGACGCCGGCGCCTTCGGCCCAGGCGGCCCCGTCCGCCCGCGCGGAGAAGGACTTGCAGCGGCCGTCGAGGCCAGGCCGCGCTGCCGGCTGAACTCGACGAACAGGGTCGGCGCGGCCAGTACGGTCGCACCGCCGGCCAGGGCGAGGCCGCACTCGCCGTTGCAGCGCCTGCGCGGCGAGGTGGATCGAGACGAGGAGGAGGAGCAGGCGGCGTCGACGGTGATCGCCGGCCCCCCGCGGGCCGAAGGTGTAGGCGACGCGGCCGGAGGCGACGGAGACCGTGCTGCCGACCGACAGATAGCGCCCTCCATCCCTTCGAGGGACGTCCTCGGGCGTGCCGCGTAGTCGTTGGCCATGACGCCGGCGAACGCCGGTCCGGCTGCCCTTGAGCGAGGTCGGGTCGATGCCGGCGCGCTCGAAGGCCTCCCAGCAGATCTCCAGCGAGGAGGCGCTGCTGCGGGTCGATGGCGGTGGCCTCCCGGGCGCTCACCCCGAAGAGTTCGGGGTCGAACTGCGGCGCCTCGTAGAGGAATCCGCCGTGCCGGGTGTACGAGGTGCCCGCGTGGTCGGGGTCCGTGTCGCGCAGGCCGTCCAGGTCCCAGCCGCGGTCGTCGGGGAACGGGCCGATGGCGTCCCGCTCGTCCGACAGCAGCGTCCACAGCTCCTCGGAGCTGACCTCGCCCGGGTAGCGGCAGGCCATGGCGACGATCGCGATCGGCTCGTCGGAGGCGTCGACGGCGGGTCCGGCGGCGACAGGTCCTGCGTCGGCCGTCGTCCCGTCGGTCGTCCCGTCGGCCGGGCCGAGCAGTTCTGGTGCGCAGGAAGGCGGCCAGCCTCGGCCGTGCTCGGGTGGTCGAAGAGCAGCGTCGCGGGCAGCTTCAGGCCCGCGGCCGCGTTCAGCCGGTTGCGCAGTTCCACCGCCTTGAGCGAGTCGAAGCCCAGCTCGTTGAAGGCCCGTTCGGGCGCGATCCCGTCGGCGTCGGCATGGCCCAGTACGGAGGCCACGGCGCCGCGGGACCAGTTCGAGGAGCGCGCGCCCTGGTCCTTGGGGGCAGGGGCGCCAGGCGTTCCCGAGCGAGTTCCCGCCCGTCCGCTCGTCGGCGCCGGAGGCGGCGGCGCGCCGCGCGGGGCGCACCCAGGCCGTGGAAGAGCGCGGGCAGCGTGCCGTCCGCGCCCGCGCCCGCAGCCCGGTGTGGTCGAGGAGCGCCGACGAGCACCGGCCCGCCGTTCGCGAGGGGCCGCGTCGAACAGGGCGAGGCCCTGCTCGCTGCCGATCGGGGGCGATGCCACCGCGGGACAGGCGGGCGAGGTCGGCGTCGGTCAGGTGACCGGTCATCCCGCTGCCCTCGGCCCACAGTCCCAGGCCAGCGACGTCCCGGGCAGGCCGAGGGTCCCTGCGGTGCTGCGCGAGGGCGTCCAAGCAGGTGTTGGCCGCCGCGTAGTTGGCCTGTCCCGCGGTGCCGACCGTGCCGGCGAGCGAGGAGAAACAGGACGAACGCGGCCAGGTCCAGGCCGGCCGTCAGCTCGTGCAGGTGCCGGGCGGCATCGACCTTGGGGCGCAGCACGGTGTCGAGCTGCTCGGCGGTGAGGCCGTGCAGCGTGCCGTCGTCGAGGACCCCCTGCGGTGCAGGACCGCGGTCAGCGGGTGCTCGGTGGGGATCGCGTCCAGCAGCGCGGCGACCGCGTCCGGTCGGCCGTGTCGCAGGCGACGACGGGACACGTCGGTTCCGTGGGCGGTGAGTTCGGCCTCCAGCTCCAGCATGCCCTGCGGCGTCCCGGCTACGCCGGCGCTCGCCAACAGCAGGTGCCGTACGCCGTGTTCGGCGACGAGGTGGCGGGCGAACAGCCGGCCGAGGGTGCCGGTGGCGCCCGTGACGAGCACGGTGCCGTCGGGGTTCAGGGCGGGCACGGTGGCGTCCGTCGCGGGCGGCGTGGCCGTGGCAAGCCGCGGTACGAGCAGGGTCCCGTCGCGCAGGATCGCCTGCCCGTCCGGTACGGCCGCCAGCGCACGGCCGAGTTCGCCCTCGGAGAGGTCCCAGTCCGTCAGGTCGAGCAGGCCGAACCGGCCGGGGTTCTCGGCCATCGCGGTGCGCACGAGACCCTGTGACGGGGGCCGCGCCGAGTCCGGCCTCCGTGCGCGCGGTGGTCGCGTCGCGGGTCACGAAGACCAGGCGCCGGCGAACTGCCCGTCGGCGAGCCACTCCCTGGGCAGGCGCAGGCGCGGTGCGCCACGGCGCGGGGCCGTCGTCGCCGGGGAAGGGGGCCACGACGGCGCGGACGTCGGCCGGGCCGGTAGGGTCGAAGCCGCCCAGCGGGCGGCAGAACCGTGTCCCGCGTCGTCGAGGACGCACGCGGTGGCCGGTTCGGCCTCGGCGGTCGTCCACTCCACCTGGAGCAGCGGCTGACGGAGCACCGCACCGGCCAGCCGCGCAGTCCACGGGCCGAGACCGAGCGTCCCACCGACGCGATGGGGCACCGCTCGTCGCTGAGCGGCGGACAGGGGCGGCGCCCGAGCCGCGCGGGCGATCTGACGCGCAGCACGTCGGTGCCGTCGCGCAGCCGTACGCCGGTCCAGGCGAACGGTGCCACCAGGCGGCCGTCGGCCGCGAGGGCGAGGCGCAGGCGGCGTCGAGGAGAGCCGGGTGATGCCGAAGTCGCCCGCGGGGACGTCCGCCGGCAGCGACCTCGGCGTACGTCTCCCGCCCCGCACGCCACAGCGCCCGCAGGCCCCGGAAGGCGGGCCCGTACTGGAAACCCCGCCTCGGCGAGCGTGTCGTACGCCGCCGTCAGGTCGACTGGTTTGGCGCCGGCCGCGCGGCCAGGCGGTGTCGAGGGCGGGTCAGCGGAGTCCGTCCGCGTGGGCCCAGGACGCCGGTGGCGCAGGGTCCACGGTGGTCGTGGCGTCGTCGGACCCGGGCTCCGGGCGGGAGTGGACGGACAGGGCGCGCCGGCCCTCCTCGTCCGCGTCGACCACGACCTGGGAGCTGTACGGCGCCGTGGGGCGGCCAGCACCAGCGGTGCCTGGAGGGTCGTCTGTCGAGCTGGTCGAGGCCCGTAGATCACCCGCCCCGGTCGGCGAGGTCCGCACAGCGCGGTGCCGGGCAGCACGGTACCGCCACGGCGTGGTCCGCCAGCCAGGGCTGCGTCGAGGGCGATCCTGCTGCTCAGGACGAGCTTGTCGTCGTCGGCTGCGGGAGCGCGGCGCCGATGAGCGCGAAAGTCGCCGCGTGCCGTGCCGTAGTCCGCCCCGGGCGTCCCCGGCCGTGGCCGGGCCCTCCAGCCAAAGTGGGCGGCGGCGCCGGCAGGTGGGCCGGCAGGCTCGACGGCGTGCCGCCGCCGGCGGTCACGGCGCCCAGCGTCGAGCGCGCGCCACGTGGGCCTGCGCGGCGGAGGCCAGGAAGTCGCCGAGGCCGCCCCCGCCGCGGTGGAGCACGGTGACGCCGTCGTGCGCCGCCGCCCGATCTGCCTTCTGAGGGCGATGGTCATCGGGCACCGGTGTCAGCCCGATGAAGACGCGGTGGCCCCGGTCGAGCAGGGTCCGGGTGGCCTCCTCCAGCTGGGACGGTGCTGCGCAGGTTGCGGAAACCAGCGCGGCGCCGTTGAGCCCGTGCCGTCCAGCGCTGCCCGCGATGGTGGAGGAAGTGGCACTCGACGGGGCGCGCGGGCGAGCGAGGACAGGCGTCGAGGAGTTCGTTCGCGCGGTCTCGACGTGCGCGGAGTGGGAGGCGTAGTCGACCGGCGCGCGGCGCTTTGTCGGTCGGTGGTTGAATGAGTTGTCCAGTGGTCACCTTCTCCATGATCATCACCACGACCAGGACCGTTGTGGGCGATGTCGATGGCGCTGCCCCAGCGGGTGCGACGAGTGCAGGCGACCCTACGGCCGGTCACCGAGCATCCATCCCGCCCGTACCCGCCAACCGTACGATCGCCTACGCAGCGCCACATCTTCGCCGCGTCGTCCAGGGACAGCGCCCGACACGACGGCCGCCGCGATCTCGCCCTGCGAGTGGCCGTGATCACCGCGTCGGGCCCGATGCCCACCGAACGCCACAGCGCGCGGCTAGGGACACCATCACCGTTCGACAGCGCCGCTGCACCACGTCCACCCGGTCGAGGGCCGGGCGCGCGTCCGCACCGGCGCAGGACGTCCAGCAGCGACCAGTCGGTGAACGTGGTGCCAGCCTGCTCGCGACGCGGCCAGCCGGGCGGCGAACACCGGGAGTGAGCCGACGAGCCCCAGGGCCAGTGCCCCGCCACTCGCGAGCCCTGCCCGAAACACGAACACCGTCCTGCGCCCGGTGACCGCGCCCTGCACGAGGTTCGCCCAGCGACCTCCTGCCGCCGAGGCGAGGGCGGCCGGGTGGTTCCGGCCAGCAGTCCGTCCCGGTCGGTGCCCGAAAGACGGCCGCCCGGAAGAGGTGCGCCCGGTCGCGAGCGCGGCGGCGACCCGGCGCGGGGTTTCGGTGGTGTCCGCGCCAGCAGCCTCCCGCATCCTGGCCGGCCCGCGCCGCGAGGCGCCCGCCGCTTCTTCGCCGACAGCACGAGCGGCAGCCCCGGCAGCGCGCGCAGCCGGCCCGTCGCCACTGCGTGGGCTCCGGGCCCCGCTTCCAGGACCACGTGGGCGCCTGCGCCGCTGATGCCGAACGAGTGGCACGGCCGCGCGCCGCGGACGCGTCACCTCCGGCCACGCCCGGTGCTCGGCGACCAGCTCCACCGCGCCCGCCGATCCGGTCACGACGTGCGGCGTCGGCCTCGTCCACGCAGCGCGTCGCCGGAAGCTCTCCGCCGCGCATCGCCGC
The DNA here is from genome assembly GCF_030766975.1 of Streptomyces sp. KL116D. NCBI lineage: Bacteria > Bacillati > Actinomycetota > Actinomycetes > Kitasatosporales > Streptomycetaceae > Streptomyces > Streptomyces sp. KL116D. Next base: position 9,434 of record NZ_JASERH010000070.1, read on the forward strand.
GAGCATCTTGATGATGCCCGCGACGCCCGCGGCGGCCTGTGTGTGACCGATGTCTCGACTTGATCGATCCGGAGGCGCAGCGGTTCGTCGCGGTCCTGGCCGCAGGTGGCCAGCAGCGCGTTGGCCTCGATGGGTCGCCGAGGCGGGTGCCGGTGCCGTGCGCCTCGACCGCGTCGACCCGTGCGGGGGCGAGGCGGGCGCTGGCGAGGGCCTGGCGGATGACGCGTTCCTGGGAGGGCCCGTTGGCGGTGAGGGCCGTTGCTCGCGCCGTCCTGGCTGACCGCGGAGCCGCGGATCACGCCGAGGAGCGTGGTGCCCGGAGCCGCCGGGCGTCCGAGAGCCGCTCCAGACCAGCATGCCGGGCGCCCTCGCCCCAGCCGGTGCCGTCCGCCGACGCGGCGAACGACTTTGCAGGTCCCGTCCGGCGACAGGCCGCGCTGCCGCGAGAACTCGACGAAGGTCGTCGGCGTGGACATCACCGTGACTCCGCCGGCCAGCGCCATCGAGCATCGCCCTGGCGCAGCGCGCTGCGCGGCCAGGTGACCGCCACCAGCGACGAGGGAGCAGCGCGGTGTCCAGCGTCACGGCGTCCTTCGAGACCGAACGTGAGGCCACCCGGCCCGACAGGACGCTGGAGATGGTGCCTGTCAGCAGATGTCCCTCGAAAGCCCTCCGGCGCACCTCCGCGCGACCCGTAGTCGCTGTAGTATGACGCCCGCGTAGACGCCGGTCGGAGCCGCGCAGCGGCGGGGGTCGATCCCCGCCCGCTCCAGCGCTTCCCACGCGACCTTCCAGGCACCCCGCTGCTGCGGGTCGGTGGCGATCGCCTCTGCGCGGGCTGGCCCGAAGAACTCGGCGTCGAACTCGGCCGCCTCGTGGAGGAATCCGCCCTGCGCGTACAAATGAGGTGCCGGTCTTGTCGGCCGCTCGTAGAGGGTTTCCGACGTCCCAGCCGCGGTCGGACGGGAACGTGTCGATGGCGTCGCGGCCCTCCGCGACGAGCCGCCACAGGTCCTCGGGCGAGGAGACTCCGCCCGGGTAGCGGCAGCCCATGCCGACCACGGCGATCGGTTCGTCGAGTCCTGCGGAGTGGGCGGTCGTTGCCGGGACGGCAGCCGTGCCGCGGCGTCGAGCCGCTCCAGCAGGAAGTCCGCCACGGCCTGCGGCGACGGGTGGTCGAAGACGAGGGTGGTGGGCAGGCGCAGTCCGGTCACCGCGTTGAGGCGGTTGCGCAGTTCGACGCTGGTGAGGAGTCGAAGCCGGTGTCCTTGAACGCCCTGGCCGGGTCGATGTCGGCGTCGGCGCCGTGGCCGAGGACCAGTCCGACGGTCTCGCGCACGGTCCTGAGCACGGCCTGGGCCCGCTCCTCCGCGGTGAGCGCGATCACTGCTCGGCCCACGACGAGTCGGCGCCACGGGCGGTGCCGGCCGCCCGCCTGCGGCGGACGCGGACCAGGCCGGTGAACAGTTCGGGGAGCGCGTTCTCCGTGGCGCGGGCGCGCAGGGCGGTCAGGTCGAGTTCGGCGGGGGACCAGCAGCGGTTCGGCCGAGGCGAGTGCCGCGTCGAACAGGTCGAGACCCAGGTCCGCGAGCGGCACGATGCCGCCCGCTTCCACCGGGCGACGTCGGCGTCGGCGAGGGTTCCGGCCATGCCGTCGGCGCTGTCCCACAGGCTCCAGGCGAGGAGGTGGCGGGCAGGTGCCGGGCGCGGCGGTGCTGGGCGAGGGCGTCGAGGAAGGTGTTCGCGGCGGCGTAGTTGGCCTGGCCCGCGCTGCCCATGCGAGACCGGCGATGGACGAGAACAGGACGAACGAGGCGAGGTCGAGGGACTCGGTGAGGCGGTGCAGGTTCCAGGTCGCGTCGGCCTTCGGCCGCAGCACCCGCTCCAGACGGTCGGCCGACAGCGAGGCGACCGTCACGTCGTCGAGGACGCCCGCCGTGTGCACCACGGCGGTCAGCGGACGCTCGGCCGCGACCTCGTCCAGCAGCCCTGCCAGCGCGTCGGAGTCCGCGACGTCGCACGCCGCCACCTGAGCCCGTACGCCCAACTCGGCGAGTTCGGCGACGAATTCGGCGGCCCCCCGGAGTGTCACTCCCCACGCCGCGACACCAGCAGCAGGTGCCGTGCACCGTGCCGGGTCACCAGCCTGCGTGCCACCAGCCAGTCCCAGGGTGCCCAGGGCGCGCGGTCACCAGGACCGTGCCCTCCGGGTCCAGAGCGGCCACGGTGCCCTCGACGGCGCCCGGGGCACGCGTCAGACGGGGCACGAGCAACGCGCCGTCCCGTACCGCCACTTCGGGCTCGCCGGAGGCCAGCACGGCGGGCAGCAGCTGGCACCGCTCTCGTCCACGTGGACGAGGACGAGCCGGCCGGGCTGCTCGGTCTGCGCGGTGCGGACGAGGCCGACGAGCGGGGCCGTGTGCAGCGCGCCGTCCGGTACGACGAGGACGAGACGGCTCTCCGCGAACTGCGGGGCGGCCAGCCAGGCGCGCACCGCGTCGAGGCCGCGCGCCGCCGTGGCGTGGGTCCGGTCCAGTACGTCGTCGGTGCGCCGGCGGCGAGCTGCCGCTCGCCGAGTACCACGAACCCGGTACGGCGGTTCCGCCGTCGACGGCGGCGCCGAGCGCGGCGAGGTCGGCGTAGGGGGCCTCGCCGATCCTGACCCAGCGCTGGTCGGCGACCGGCTCGACCGCGGGGACGGCCTCCCAGGCCACCCCGTACAGGGACTCGATCGGCCGGTCCGGCGACGGCGAGCCGGTCGCGGGCGATGGGCCGCAGGGCGACCGATCTCGATCGCCGCCACCGGGGCGCCGGTGCCGTCGGCGAGCGCGAGACGGGCGGTGTCCTGGCCGGTACGTGGGTCCAGCGGACGCGCAGCACCGTGGCGCCGACCGCGTGCAGCGCGAAGCCCGAGAACGAGAACGGCAGCCGGATCGTGCCGTCGTCCGACGCAGAGTCCGCCGCCTCCGGGACGAGGGGGTGCAGCACGGCGTCGAGGAGGGTGGGGTGCACCCGCAGCGCGCCGCCTCGGTGTGCAGCCGGTCGGAGCAGGGCGACCTCGGCGAACAGGTCGTCACCCGCGCGCCAGGCCGCCGTCAGGCCCTGGAAGGCGGGCCCGTAGCCGTAGCCCAGGTCGTCGAGGCGGTCGTAGACGCCGTCCAGCGGGATCGGGGTGGCGTCGGCCGGGGGCCACTAGTCGAGGGCGACGCCGGGTGCGGGGACGGCGGAGGTGAGCAGGCCGGCCGCGTGGGCGGTCCACTGTTCGCCGGTGCGGGCGTACACGGTGAACCGGCGGTCGCCGCGCGCGTCGGCCCGGTCGACGGTCAGCCGCAGTTGGGCGGCCGTCTGCCGCGGGAGGACCAGGGGTGCCTGGAGGTGAGTTCCTCCACGGTGGCGTGCCCCAGCCGCTCGGCCGCGGTGCCCGCGAGTTCCAGGAACAGGGTGCCCGGGACCAGGGACCGTCCCGCCGATCGCGTGGTCGGCCAGCCACGGGTGCGAGGACAGCGACACGGGAGGCCGAGAATCGCACGGCGTCACCGTCGGGGCTCCGTGATCACGGCGGCCAGCAGCGGATGGTCCACGGCCGTCAGGCCAGGCCGGCCGCGTCGCCGGAACGCGGTGCGTCCAGCCAGAAGCGCTCGCGCTGGAACGCGTACGTGGGCAGCTCCACCACGCCGGAACCCGGCAGGAAGCCCGCCCAGTCCACCTCTCCACGCCGTGGGTGTGCACGGCGCCGAGGGCGGCGAGCAGGGGCGCCGCTCCGGACGCCCCTTGCGCAGGGCCGACACCACGACGACGCCTTCGGTGTCGGCCAGGCACTCCCCGCCAGACCGGCCAGTGTCGCGTCGGGGCCCAGCTCGACGAACGCCGTCACGCCCCGTCCGGCCAGGGTGGCGACCCCGTCGGCGAACCGGACGGCCGAGCGGGCCTGGACGGCCCAGTACTCCGGCGCGAACTCCTCGATCACCTCACCGGTGACGTTCGAGACGACCGGGATACGGGGCACCGCGTGCGTCAACTCCCGCGCCACCGCAGTCAGTCTCGTCCAGCATGCCGTCCAGATGTGCGGAGTGGAAAGCGTGACTCACCTTCAGCCGCGTCGCCTTCACGCCCTCCGCGCGCCAGCTCCACGACATCGAGCACGGCCGCCTCTGTCACCCGAAACGACCGTGCCAGTCGGGCTGTTGAGACCGGCGACCTCCACACCGGTACGGCCGTCGAGCCATCCGGCGACGCGCTCCTCGCCCGCGTTCAGAGCAGCCATCGCCCCTGCCCGCGGCGACACCGTCCATCAGCCGGGCCCGCGCACACACCAGACGCGCCGCATCCGGAAGCGACAGCACACCCGCCACATGAGCCGCCGCCACCTCACCCACCGAATGACCCACCAGAAAGTCCGGGGTCACCCCGTAGTGGGACAACAGACGAAAGCGCCACCTCGATCGCGAACAGCGCAGGCTGCGTGAACGCCGTCCGCTCCAGCAGCTCCGGCTCACCCACGATCACGCCAGCGAGCGAGCGGTCCAGATGGACGTCCAGCGCCGCGACAACCTCGTCGAACGCCACGGCGAACACCGGCTCGCCTCACGTACAACTCACGCCCCATGCCCAGGCGTTGACTGCCCTGGCCGGAGAACAGGAACGCCAGTGAGCCCGTCGTGGCAGCCTCGCCGCGGTCAGCGCGCGCAGTGCGTCCAGGAGTTCCTCGCGGGTCTCGCCCACGACCACCGCACGGTGGTCGAAGCGGGACCCCGCGACACCGCGAGAGAGCGGCCCACGGCCGCGACGTCCAGCTCCGGCCGCTCCTCCAGGAACGACACCAGCCGCCCCGCCTGCTCCGACAGGGCGGCTCCCCGACTTCGCGGACACCACCCACGGCACCGGGCCCGGCGCCGACGGCTCCTGAGCGGCAGCCACGGTCGGCGTGGCCTGCTCGACGATGAGGTGGGCGTTGGTGCCCGCTGATGCCGAAGGACGAGACGCCCGCCCGGCGCGGACGGTCGAGCTCGGGCCACTGCTCGGCCCGCGTCAGCAGTTCCACCGCGCCGGCCGACCAGTCGACGTGCGCGGTCGGCTCGGCCACGTGCAGCGTCGCGGGCAGGACGCCGTTGCGCATCGCCATGACCATCTTGATCACGCCCGCGACGCCCGCGGCGGCCTGCGTGTGACCGATGTTCGACTTCAACGAGCCGAGCCGCAGCGGTTGTGGGGTCGCGGTTCCCTGGCCGTAGGTGGCCAGCAGTGCGTTGGCCTCGATCGGGTCGCCGAGCCGGGTACCGGTGCCGTGCGCCTCCACCGCGTCCACGTCGGACGCGGACAGGCGCGGCGTCGGCCAGCGCGGCGCGGATGACCCGCGCTCCTGGGAGGGGCCCGTTCGGCGCGGTCAGGCCGTTGCTGGCGCCGTCCTGGTTCACGGCGCAGCCACGGATCACCGCGAGCACCTGGTGTCCCGTTGCGCTCGGCGTCCGACAGCCGCTCCAGGACGAGCAGGCCCACGCCCTCGGCCCAGCCCGTGCCGTCCGCCGTCGAGGAGAACGCCTTGCAGCGGCCGTCCGGGGCGAGAGGCCGCGCTGCCGGGAGAACTCCACGAACATGCCGAGGGGTGGCCATGACGGACACGCCGCCGGCGAGGGCCATCGGAGGACTCGCCCTGGCGCAGTGACTGCGCGGCCAGGTGCAGTGCGACGAGCGAGGACGAGCAGGCGGTGTCGACGGTGACCGCCGGGCCTTCGAGTCCGAAGGTGTAGGCGAGGCGGCCCGGAGGCGACGCTGGCGGTGTTGCCGGTCAGCAGGTAGCCGTCGTGGCCGCCGGGACGGCGTCGTGCAGCCGCGGCCCCGTACTCCTGTGCCGTGGCGCCCACGTACACGCCGGTGCGGGTGCCGCGCAGCGCGGTCGGGTCGATGCCCGCGCTGCTCGAAGGCCTCCCAGGCGGTCTCCAGGAGCAGCCGCTGCTGGGGCTCCATCGCGGCCGCCTCGCGGGGGCTGATGCCGAAGAACTCTGCGTCGAACCGGTCCGCGCGTCGTGCGGGAAGCCGCCCTCGGGCGGCGTAGGTCGTGCCGGGGCCGTCCGCGTCGGGGTCGAGAGCGCGTCGAGGTCCCAGCCCCGGTTGGTGGGGAATCCGTCGACCGCGTCGACCTCGTCCCCGACCAGCCGCCACAGGTCCTCGGGCGAGGTGACCCCGCCCGGCAGCCGGCACGCCATGCCGACGATCGCGATCGGCTCGTCGGGGCCCACGGTCCGTACGCGTCGTCGCCCTGGGATCCAAGTACTGGTCCTGGTCGTCGCCTTCGCCGTCCTGGTCCGTGCCGAGGAGCTGGTCAGCGAGGTGTTCGCGCGAGTCTGGCCGGGGTCGGGTGGTCGTAGAGGAGGCCGGCGGGCAGCGCGAGTCCGGTGGCCGTGTTCAGCGCGTTCCGCAGTTCGACGGCCGAGAGGGAGTCGAAGCCGAGTTCCTTGAAGGTCGTGTCGACGGGTACGTCGCGCGCCGATCCGTGGCCGAGCACCGCCGCCACGTGCGCGCGCGCACCAGTGCTAGCTCGTCGCCGCGCGGCTCGGGGCCGCTTCGGCCAGCTCCGCCTCGCCCCGGCAGGGCGGGTCTCGACGGGCCGGGCCTCGGTGGGCGCGTCCGCCGGACCGTCAGCCAGAAGGGCCAGCGCTGGAAGGCGTACGTGGGCAGGTCCACCAGGCCCGAACCCGGCAGGAGCCGCTCCCACTCCCGCGCCGACGCCGTGCACGTGCGCTGCGGCAGCGCCGTCAGCGGGAGCGCCGCTCCGGACGCCCCTTGCGCAGGACCGACACCACCACGGCGTCCTCGGCTCCCGCCAGGCACTCCCCGCCAGACCGGCCAGTGTCGCGTCGGGGCCCAGCTCGACGAACGCCGTCACGCCCCGTCCGGCCAGGGTGGCGACCCGTCGGCGAACCGGACGGCCGAGCGGGCCTGAACGGCCCAGTACTCCGGCGCGAACTCCTCGATCACCTCACCGGTGACGTTCGAGACGACCGGGATACGGGGCACCGCGTGCGTCAACTCCCGCGCCACCGCAGTCAGTTCGTCCAGCATGCCGTCCAGGTGCGCGGAGTGGAAAGCGTGACTCACCTTCAGCCGCGTCGCCTTCACGCCCTCCGCGCGTGCCAGCTCCAGGACGTCGAGTACGGCCGCCTCGTCACGAACGACCGTGCCGGCCGGGCTGTTGAGTCCCGCCACCTCCACACCGGACCGACCGTCAGGCCATCCCGGCGACGCGCCCCTCGCCCGCGTTCAGAGCAGCCATCGCCCCGCCCGCGGCGACATGCCGTCCATCAGCCGGGCCGCGCACACCAGACGCGCCGCATCCGGAAGCGACAACACACCCGCCACATGAGCCGCCGCCACCTCACCCACCGAGTGACCCGCAAATAGTCGGGGTCACCCCGTAGTGGGACGGCAGACGGAACAGGGCCACCTCGATCGCGAACAGCGCAGGCTGCGTGAACGCCGTCCGCTCAGCAGCTCCGGCTCACCCACGATCACGCCGGCGAGCGAGGCGGTCAGATGCGCGTCCAGCGCCGCGACAGCCTCGTCGAACGCCGCCGCGAACACCGGCTCCGCCACGTACAACTCACGCCCCATGCCCAGGCGCTGGCTGCCTGACCGGAGAACAGGAACGCACCGCGCCGTCCGGCCTGCACGGCCCGACGCCACACCGGCCGCGGGCGTACCGGCGGCAACGCCCCTACTGCTGCCAGGAGTTCGTCACGGGTCTCGCCCACGACCACCGCACGGTGGTCGAAGCGAGCCCGCGACACCGCGAGAGAGCGACCCACCGCCGCGACGTCCCAGCTCCGGCCGCTCCTCCAGGAACGACACCAGCCGCCCCCGCCTGACCGGCCACGGCTGCGGCCGACTTGCCGGACACGACCCACGGCACCGCGCAGATGCGGGCTGCTCGGCGCCGGGCAGTTCCTGGGGCGCCGCCACCTCGGCGGGCCTTGGTCCGACAGCACGACGTGGCAGTTCGTGCCGCCCATGCCGAAGGGCTGACGCCCCGCGTAGAGCGGCTCGTCCGGCCGCGGCCACGCTCGCGGCTCTGCTGGACGGCGAGCTTCAGCGCGTCGAACTCGATGTCAGGGTTGGGGGTTTCGAAGTTCCAGAGCTCGGCACGAGTTCGCGGTGGCGGATGCAGAGCGCCGCCTTCAGCAGGCCGACGATACCAGCAGCCCCTTCGAAGTGTCCGACGTTGGTCTTCACCGATCCGACCCCGCAGCTCGGCCCCGTCCGCGCGGCCGTCACCGAGACCGCGCCCAGGGCCGACGCCTCGATCAGGTCGCCCACCTTCTCGTTCCTGTGCCGTGGAGTTCGAGGTACTGGACCTGCTCGGCAGGCACCTGTGCGCGTTCGTACGCCTGCCGCAGGACGTCCTGCTGACCGGCCGGGCTCGGCACGGTGAGGCCCTCGGTCGTCCCGTCGTTGTTCATGGCGCTGCCGTGCAGCACGCAGTAGACCAGGTCGCCGTCCGCCAGGGCGGCGTGCAGCGGCTTGAGCACCACGAACGCGCCGCCCTCGCCTCGGACGTAGCCGTTCGCGCGGGCGTCGAAGGTGTAGCTGAGGCCGTCGGGGGGACAGGGCGCCGAACCGTTCCGCGCCAGGGTGCTGTCCGGCACCAGGTTGAGGTTGACTCCGCCGGCGACGGCCGTGGCGGACTCGCCGCGGCGCAGGCTCTCGACCGCAGGTGCACGGCGACCAGAGGAGGAGGACTGGCCGGTGTCCACGGCCGCGCTCGGTCCGTGCAGGCCGAGGGTGTGGGGAATCCGGTTGGCGATGACGCCGCGGTTGAGGCCCGGTCAGCGTGTGGTGGGTGATGCCGTCGGCCCCGCGCCGGTGCGTGAGGGCGGCGTAGTCGTCGGCGATGACGCCGACAGGAGACACCGGTCCGGGTGTCAGCGAGGCCGGACGGGAGGATCCTGGCGTCCTCCAGTGCCTCCCAGGCGAGTTCAAGCATGAGCCGCTGCTGCGGGTCCATCGCCGACGCCTCGCGCGGGCTGACGCCGAAGAAGGCGGCGTCGAAGCCGCTGACGTCCTCCAGGTAGCCGCCCGGCCGCGCGGGCAGTTCGGGGCACCCGCCCGTGCGCCGATCGCACTGCGGCCGTCGCAGCAGCTGCCACAGCTGTGCGGGGTTCTCCGCGTGCGGCAGCCGGCAGGACATACCGACAATGGCGATCGCCTCGGTCGAAGTCGACGTGTCCGCTTGGAATTCAGCCATGGTCGAGCCGTCCTGCCTATTGTCACGTACGAAGCCTGAGCGGAGGCGTAGCACCCGCAGCCGTGCGGGTGCTACGTCAAGTGGTGCTGTGGCGGCCGGTCCAGCCGGCTCGTTTCGTTCTGCTGCTACGACAACTGCTACGGCAGCGGTCGGCTCGTACGTCGCGACGAGCTCCCAGCGAGGACCTTCCCGCTGGACCCCACGGGAGTGCGTCGGTGAACTCCACGCGGCGGGGGGTACTTGTACGCGGCCAGACGCTGTCTGGCCCACTCGACGATCTCCTCGTCCGCTCCGGCGGCAAGGTCCTGCGGCCGGGCGGGCACGACGATCGCCCACACCTCCTCGCCGAGCACGGGTGCGGCACGCCGATGACCGCCACCTGTGCCACGGCCGGATGTCCGACGAGGAGTTCCTCCCACCTCGCGCGGATAGACGTTGTAGCCGCCGCGCAGGATGAGGTCCCCTGCTGCGGCCGACGACCCAGAGGTAGCCGTCGTCGTCCAGGCGGCCGGAGGTCGCCGGTGCGGAACCAGCCGTCGGTCAGCACCTCGGCGGTGAGAGTCCGGGCGGCCGAGGTGTCCGCGCCATGACGCTCGGGCCGCGCACCACGATCGCCCACCTCACCGACGGGCAGCAGCTCGATGCCGTCGGCGTTCGGCCCGCCAGGCCTGTGCCGCGACCGTGACGCCGGTGATCGGCACCCGACCGTTCCGGGCGGAACGTCAGGCGGGGTAGTGGTAGGCCCACGCTGCACGACGTCTCGGTCATCCCGTAGCCCTCGTAGACCGGGCATCCGAACGTGTCGCTGACGTCGTCGAGGGTCTTGACCGGAAGCGCCGAACCCCTGCTGAACACGCGGTCGGACCGGGTAGGACCGGCCCGCCGTCGGCCACCGCGTCGAGCAGCGAAGTACATGGTCGGCACGCCGCCCATGAACACCGTGCAGCCGTGCTCCGTCATCAGATCGAGGGGCTACGGCGGAGAACCTCGGCATCATGACGATGGAGATGCCGGCGCGGAAGCCCGTCAGCATGCGCAGATCTGACCGAACCCGTGCGACAGCGGCAGACAGCCGAGCGGGACGTCGTCGCGCCGGAACGCTACGGCGTGGTGACCATCCGCTCGACGTTGTCACAGGATGTTCCGGTGGGTGAGCATCACGCTCTGGGCTGCCCCGTCGTCCCCCGACGTGTAGAACACGACCGCGACGTCGTCGGGTTCCACGCGCTCGCGGACTCGTCGACCGGCGGCTGCATGGCTGGAGCCGCGCTCTCCACGTCGGCAGTGTCCGCAGGCGCGGGCCGACGGTGAGCGCACCGTTGCCCAGCGGCCCGGCCGCCTCGCGCCCGGGTGAACAACGAGGCGTCGCACACCAGGAACTGGGCCTCGGCGTCGGCCAGGACGTGCTCGATCTCCAGGACGGTCGCCATCACGTTCAGCGGGATGACGACGGCGCCGGCGCCAGGACGCCGAAGCGTGCACGGCGAGGAACTGCGGGGTGTCGGCCAGGAGCATGGCGACGCGGTCCCCCGGCCGTACCCGTTGGCCCGCAGCACGGAGGCGTAGCGCTGTGCCCGTTCCCCACAGCCACCCGTAGGTGACGTGCCCGGACTCGTGGACGGGGGCGGTGTCGTCAGGGTACTGCGCCGCCGTGTCCGGACAGCACGGCGGCAACGGACCTGGTCATCGGGTCAGCAGTCCGTCTTTCGCGGTGGGTGCCGGCCCATCCGCCGCCGGGTGGGGAGGTGGACCAGTCGCGCGGGCGCTCGCGGTCGGGATGTCGGAGTTCCTTCCAGATGCCGTGCAGGGCGTGGGCGAAGTTCTCGACCTCGCTCTGGTCGTGCACGGCGGACGGCGCGATCCGCAGGATCTCCTCGCCCGCAGGCACGCTGGGGGCGTTGATGGACTGGACGTAGATCGTGCTGCTCGAAGCAGCAGCTGCGACGCCGCTTGCACAGACGGTCGTCGCCGACGAACGCCGAACGATGTGGGGTCCGTCGAGATGAACGGGATGTCGGCCTCGATCAAGCAGGCTGTGCAGGAGCCGGGCGTTCTCCGACAGGGGACTTGCGCTCCACGTCGGAGGAGCGCAGGTACTGGACCGACGCCAGCGCACCGGCCGCGACCGCCGGCGGCGGCGAGGTGGTGAACGAACGAGCGCGAGTAGGTCCGTACGCGCGTCCACGAGGGCGGCCGGTCCGGCGATGTAGCCGCCGATCGTGCCGAAGCCCTTGGCCAGGGTGCCCATCACGACCGTGAAGCGGTCGGCGATGCCTTCCTGCGCGGCGATGCCGGCGCCCTGCGGGCCGTACATGCCGACCGCGTGGACCTCGTCGATGAAGGTCGTGGCGCCGTACTTGTCCGCGACGTCGGCGATCTCGGCGAGGCGGCGCGACGTTGCCCAGCATGGAGTGAGACGGTCTCCGCGACGACGAGCTTCCGGGGCGTCGGCGGGAGCGGCAGCGAGCAGCTCTTCGAGGTGGGCGACGTCGTTGTGGCGGAAAGATGTGCTTCTTCGCGCCGCTGTGCCGCAGGCCGTCGATGATCGAGGCGTGGTTCTTCGCGTCGGAGAACACGATGGTGATCCGCCGGCATCCCCGCCGGGATGGAGAGCGAGCCTTCGTTGGCCGTGTATCCGAGGTGAACAGGAGCGCGGCTTCCTTGCCGTGCAGGTCCGCCAGTTCGTTCTCGAGACGGACGTGGAAGTGGTTGGTCCCACCGATGTTCCGGGAGCCTCCGGAGCCCACGCCGTGGTGTCGATCGCCTCCTGCACGGCCGCGATGACCTGGCGGTTCCTGACCCATGCCCAGGTAGTCGTTGCTGCACCAGACGCTTACTTCCGAATCCACCCCGTCGCGTCGCGCGGTGGCCAGCGAAACGCTGCCGGAACGACGTCCGATCTCCAGGAATTCACGCTTGCTCTCGGCGAGATCGTCAGCGGTTATCCCATTCAAATATGATGCCAGATGCGCGTTCATTCGTTCGCCTTCTCGATGGAGCGGTTGGATTGACATGCGGCCAAAAAGGCCTGCGAGGTCCGCGGTTCTGCGATTTCTGCGAGTGCTTGCGTCAGACGCTCTGCGCGCGCAGGAGCGCTTTGTCGGGCTTTCCCGTTGCTGTTCATCGGCAGCGCGTCGAGAAGACGGCTATCTTTTCCGGCACGTGAATCGGGGACAGCGCCTCGGTGATGCGCGTGCGAATGTCCGCCACGTCGACGTTCTCGGCCGGATCGCATTCGATCGCGGCGTGGATGTGGTCGCTGCCGTCCTCGTCGCGCACACCGTAGACGGCGGCGTGCCGGACGCCCGGTGGGAGAAAGATTTCCGCTTCGAGGGACGATGGGATGGACCTTGACGCCACCGACCTGTGATGACGTGGGCCACCCGGCCCCAGGAGGGTCAGATAACCGCGCTCGTCGACGAAGCCGATGTCGCCGGTGAAGTACCAGCCGTCCCTGATCACACTGTGCGGTCAGTTCCGGCAGGGCCGTTGTAGGCGTCCATCATCTGGGGCGAGCGGACGCGGACCTCACCGATCTCCCCCGCCGGCAGTTGCTCGCCCGACTCCGAGTTGCAGACGACGACCTCCACCTCGGGGAAGGGCCGCCCGACGGTGCCCGCGAGCTCCGGGTCGCCGTGCTCCGGAGGCGTCAGGGGCTCGTGATGCGGCCGGCCTCGCTCGCGGCGTGCCCTGCCACAGGACGGGACCGAAGAGCCGGAACGCCTGGGCGATCCGGGCGGGGGCCGCTGGGGCTGCCGCCGCAGACGATCCGCTTCAGCGAGGTCATGCCGGCCGCCGCCACGTGCCCGTCGCTCTCGGGGACCCCCTGCTCCAGCAGGTGGTCGAGGAGCTGGAAGACGTGGTTCGTCGCCATGAACGTCCACGAGATGTCCTTCTCCGCGGCGACTGGCCTGCGCGAACTTCTCGGCGTCGAACGTCTCGTGGAGGTAGAGCGCCCCGCCCAGGGCGAGGCACCCGTCGACCATCGGGGCGACGCGCGTGGCTCAGCGGGGTCGACACCAGGATCGAGGCGCAGTCGGCTTGCCGGCCCAGCCCCATCCACGCCTGCAGAGTGGCTTCCCACGCGCGGCCCGAGGCTTGGATGCCCTTGGGGCGGCCCGTGCTGCCGCTCGTGTGGCCGATGAAGGCGAGCGCGTCCGGCTCCCACGCCTCGACCTGCGGGACGTCGGGGGCGTCGGCGCCATCGGGCCGGTCTACGTCCCGCACCCGCGTCACCGGGATCCCGCTGGCGTCGGCGAGCTCCGCCGCGCGCTCCGCGCCCTCGGCGTCGGCGAAGACGGTCACGGTTCCGGTCTCGCGCAGGATCTGGATCTGGTGGTCCAGCGGAAGGACCGTCGCCCGGGTACCGGGATTCGTGGTCCGCAGATAGCAGACGGCGCGCGCCGAGGAGATGCGTCGCGTACCGCGCGGTGAGCATTTCTGGGGCTGTTCGGCGCGGCCAGCACGGCCACCACGTCCCCCTGCACCTCCGCGATCGCGCAGCTGCGGAATGCTTCGGTCACGGACCGGATCAGGTCACCACCGGAGAAGGCTTTATCACGCCAATGGGCGACCGCCCTCGTTCCGGCGCGGCTGCGAGCAGGTGAGTATCTCGAGACGTAACTCCGATGCGTACTCCACCATTGCTCCGGGCAGGCTCATGGGACCTTCCTTTTATTCTCCAACTAACGGCGCTATTCGATTGGGCGGTTCCAACTTTCGCCGCGCAATTCGAGTCGGTCAAGCCTGTTCCACCGGCACTCAAGCGATCGTTTTGCGCTTCTTGAGTAATTCCTTCTTTCCTGGTCGCGCGTATACGTGCCCTTCGACAAAGAGACAGTGTGCTCTTCTTAAAGCCTTCTAAAACTCACCGTGTCCCGGCCGCGCAGAGGCGTCACATGAGCCCGCGCAGGGGCCACTTCGGGGACGAAAAAGCAACTTCGACATGGATCACGGGGGCGGCTACGTTCACCTGGCCTTCGGAGTTCGCGAACGGCCAGGCCCCCCAACCTGGGAGAGACGCATGCCCCAACTCGCTCTGTACACATTCGGCGTCCTGAAGTCGCCCCTCGCCGATCCCGGACCGCTCACCCGCGAGTTCCACGACAGCAGCGAAGCCGTCTACCGCGGCGATCAGCCGGCACCCCGGATGCCTCGCCCGCGCCGAAGCGGCGGACGGCAGCCGGGGCACGCTCTTCGACCTGGACTGGGGCGACTGGGGCGAGTTCGCCGCACCGGCCTGGTACGACAAGGGCCGCACCGCGCAGACCGCCGCCCTGGCCGCGACCCTCTCCCTCTGGACCGGCCTGCGCCCCGCCTTCGACGCCATCTACACCGGCCTGCACCGCCAGGCGCTGAACCGGCGCACGACTGGTTCGAGGCGGACCGGCCACCCGGCCACGTGTTCTGGTGGGTCTCCGAGGGCGTGAAACCCACCTGGCAGGACGGGGTTTCCGGCTGGAGCACCTCGCACGACCACGGCTCCGCACGCACGCCTTCACCTTCCGGCACGCGTTCGACCCGGAGGGAACTCCGGCCAGGGTCAAGGGCGTTGGGCGGCAGGCGGCCACGGCTCCCGGGTGAGGACCGACCGCCCCCGGTTGAACATCGACACCCGCCTCGACGACGTCACATACTGTGGCTCGTTCCCCTGGGGCAACGGAACCGTCGAGGAGACGAGAGTCGTCTGAGGCAACAGGTCGTCTGAGGCAGCGAGGTCGTCTGAGGCAACAGGATCGCCGGTCTCCGGGGCGCGGCCGGTCGTCAGCAACGGGGAGCCACCGTGAACGCACCTGCGTCGTCCGCCGTCTGGTCGGCCGGTGACACCGTCGACGGCCGCTACCGAGTGATCGGTGAGCTGGGCCGGGGGGCGGGATGGGCGTCGTGCACCGTGTGCGGCACCTGGGCTGGGGCATCGACATGGCGGTGAAGAGTCCGCGCCCCGAACTCTTCGACGGCCCCGGCGACCAGGCGCTGTTCGTCAGGGAGGCCGAGGCGTGGGTCTCCCTCGGACTGCATCCGCACGTCTGCGCCTGCCACTACGTACGGGTGGTGGGCGGCGTCCCCACGTGTTCGCCGAGTACGTCGAGGGCGGCAGCCTCGCGGAGTGGATCGGCGACGGGCGGCTCTACGCCGGGGGCGCCCGGCAGGCCGTCGCCCGCGTCCGGGACACGGCCGTCCATTGGCGCGGGCCTGGAGCACGCCCATCGCAGGGCCTCGTGCACCAGGACGTGAAACCGGCCCATCGTCTGCTCGACGGCGCGGGCACCTGCGAAGATCACCGACTTCCGGCCTCAGCGGTCGAAGGCCGCCGTGATGGTCCCCGCCGGGCGCCACATCGGGGCCGGAAGGCGCCGCATCGGGCCCCGGGCGTCGGCGTGCCGGTGCCGGAGCTCAGCGATGCTGGTGCCGCGCGCGGCATGACGGTCGTCTACGCCTCGCCGGAACAGCTCACGGGCGGCGACAGCGTCGGACGGCGCAGCGACGTCTCTACAGCTTCTGCGGTCGCGGTGCTGGGAGATGATCACCGGCCGCGCGTGGTGGTCGGCGGGCCCGGTGGCCGGTCTGGCCCTGGAGGAGTACCTCAGCGCGACGCCGCGAATCAGTCGCGGCGCCCGGCGCTGAAACTCGCCAGCCTGCTGCGACGCTGCCTGCGCCAGTCGCGGCCCGGCCGCCCTCGATGGCGGACATCGCGGACGATAGCTCGCGGAAGATCCACGAGCAGCCAGACGATCGACCGCCACGTATTCCGCAGCCCGCACCGCGGGCGGCCGACCTGCGCGCCGGCGAAGCTCAGCAACCGGGGCCTCTCGCTCCTCGGCCTGGACCGGACCGCCGACGCGCGAACGCGCGCCTTCGCCGAAAGGCCCTCTCGGGTCGATCCGCGTCATCACGTCGGGGCCGATGGCCCACAGCGGGCCTGCTAGCAGGCTGGCGGACGGGGCGATCACCGATGCGGAACTCGTCCAGCCGCAGCATGGGCGCTCCCGCAGGTCACCGAGGCCGAAGCCGACGCCCACACCCACGCCGCCACGGGTGTACAGGCCCCGACGCGTCATGGCGGACGCGCCTGCACCTCGCCCGCGTCCGCCTGCGAACGCGGTGACCTCGGCGCGCCCGCGCACTCCTCGGCGTGCCTCGCGCGAGAACGGCCCGACGGCACCGACGCCCGCGCACGGCGGCAGAGGCTGCACGACCGACGAGGCGTGGCCGACGCCCACCGCATCGAGACCCGCGCGCTGGGCGGCCACGCCACAACTCACGCCACCCACTTAAGGCTCCTGGCCCGGCACTGCAGGTCTCGGGAGTGCTGCCGATCCGCTTCTCCCCCGACGGACGGCTCGCGCTGAGCGGCCGCTGGGACGGCGGGCTTAGCCGCCTGTGGGACACCACGCCACCGGCGCGACACGGCCGGCGCTCATGGGCGGCGGCGAGGGTGCTGCTGCGGCGTCGACCTCTCACCCCCGACGGCTCGTACGCCCTGTCCCACCGACCGCGGCGGCACCGTGCGGTTCTGGGACGGCTGGCCCGCCCGCGACTGCGTACGCGTCATCGGCAACCGCCGCCCCGCGAGGATGCCCAGTGCGGCTGAGCGCCACGGCGGCGCATCGGCGTGTGGATCGGCCCAGACGGACACGTCAGAGCCTGGGGAACCCCGCACCGGGACCGCCTGCGCCCAGTCGCTGGGGCCCGCCAGTCGACGGTGCGCGCTGGACAGCGGCTCGCGAGGCCTCGGTGAGGCCGACGGGCGTCACGTGCTCACCGCCGAGGAGGATGGGGGCGCGGCTGTGGTACGGCCGACGGCAGGTACCGCGCGCCTGACCACGGGCTCACGAGCCCCTCCTGTGTTTCGCCCCGGACTGGCCGCCTCGCCGTGGTCGCCTGCGAGGACGCCACGATCCGGATCTGGGACGCCGTCGCGACCAACTGATCACGCACCCGACCGAGCTTTGCTGCGGCCGGTCACACAGCGCAGGTCAGCGACGGCGGACGGCGACCAGGGGAGCACACCGTCCAGGTCTGGGGACACCGGCCGCTGTCTGCGGACCCCTTCTCCCCACAGGCCGCCACGGCATACCACGATCGGTTCTGGCGCCGGCGACGACCGGTTCGGCTGCTCCGTCGGCGGCCGCAACTCCCACAGCGAACCGCTGGCGTACCCCGACACCACCTACGCGGCAGAGCCCCACGTGATCAAGCCGCGCGAGTACGCCGAGTCCAGCCGCCTCGGCAGCGTGGCCTGGCGGAAGGACTCACTACTGGGCCCGCCAGACTGCTGGCGAACGGCCGGCACCGCCCCGCCCTCGACCTGCTGACCACACTCCAGAAGGCTCCCGGTTATGAACGCGCGCCCCCAGGTCCTGGCCGTCTGGCACGAACTGGCCAGTCGGCCCGCCACGTGTCGCTGCGCGCGGCCTGGTCACGACCGCTGGACGCCGGGCACCTCGCGTACGGCGCCATGCCGGATCAGCTACAGCCACTTACTGGAACTTTAACTCTGCAAGTCGGCCGAGGCGACGGGGACGATCGCGTGCGGACCCTGAGGCGACGGGGTGGCTGGGTCAACCTCAACAAATACCGGGCGACTGACGGGGTGGCTGCATAACAACAACCTTACCATCATACTAACTTCAATACTGGGCGATCGCCGCTGTTTGCGATATGTAAGCCTCTTAACCACAGGACCGACGGACATTTTTGGTTGTTACTGACATGATACGGGCGGCTTGCCCTGTTCAGGGTGGTGGCAGCAGATTGACAGATGACATCGTTGCGATAGATCAATGTCTACGTCGCCGGCAGTGGCGCCGCGGCGATCGACATTGCAGATCGCTCTTTTCTGCGGGACCCTCAACGTTCGTTACTACTTTGGCGAAGGACAGAGGACAGTTATCTCAGTACTGGCGAAGAATTTTCCTCGTACTATCGCAATTTGATGATATAGATTCGGCGCGAAGGACGAGCCGATCCGGCTGGGAGGCCGAAGGGCAAACGGTGCGTGCGCACGTTCACGGGCCACGAGGCTGGAGTCTCCGCCGTGCGGTTCACTCCCGACGCCCGGTTCGCGTTCTCGGCGGGCCACGACGGCGCCGTACGGATGTGGGACGTGGCGACGGACGCTGTCTGCACGTCCTCGAAGGACACCAGGAACGCATCCGGCACCTCAGGCTCACCGCGGACCTACGGAACTTGCTGTCCGCGGGCGACGACGGACTACGGCTCTGGCACCTCGACTGTGGCTGGCGGCCGACGGACGGTGACGCGGGCGCGCAGCGCTGGCCGATAGGGCCAGCGAGCCATCGGTACCATGGCGAACAGTCCCAAGGCCCTGAACCTGCGGTTCCAGGCCAACCCAGCAGGCGGCGATCGAAGCCGCGGCCGGCAGGAGAGCCTGCAGGGTACATCCTCTCCGCCACCGCGATCGACAAAGGCGACCGCGGTCGAGCGCAAAGTTCCTCCAGGCGTTCGAGGAGTCGAAGGCCCGCAGCGGAGAGGCGTTCCGCGCCGCGTCCGAGCAGCCTCCGGCACCCCGGAACAGCGGACCGCGGGCGGCGCGCCCGCCGCGACCTGGAGGAACAAAGGGCACGGGAACAAAGGTCGAAGCCGAAGCAGGGGCAGGGGCAGGGGCACGCCCGCGTGGGCCAGCCCGTCCCCGAGCATCCGCTCGACGATGACCTTCCTCCTCACGCCGCCAGACTCCTCGACGATGATCCCCAGGTCGGCGACTACACGGCCCCCTGTGCGCGGCCCGTCGCCCGGGTCAACGCGCGGGCGCTGGAACTGACATCTACGGCAGCCTGAACCTCAAGGCGGGCGCCCTGCTCCAGACCCCTGGCCCGGCTCCCGTGCCTGGAACACTCGAACGCCCGGCGTTCGCGTGGCGCGCCACGGAGGCGTACCTGGCCCTGAACGGCCGACGCCCCTCGACTACCCCCTCAAGGCAGCGGTCGAACTGGTCCACGACGCCGCCGCGGGCAAGGAGGGCGTGGCGGGCATCGCGCGGCGGCTGCGGGACTGGACGGTCGGCTGAGCGTCCGCGAGAAAGCGCACCTCACAACTCCCCGGAGACCGGCCCCACTTCACCCTCAGGCGGGCCTCGAGCCCGACTCCCGCGTACCGGTAGGCAGAGCGCGGCCGCACGACTGCGACGCCAACGAAGCACGAGTGAGACCGGGCCTCGCCTTCATCGAGGCCCAGTTGCCACACAGGGCCCACTCGGCGGCGTGGCGGAGGTGTCCTGGAAGGTCGCTTCGAACCGGAGCCAGCCGTCGGTGGCGGTGTCGGGTTTCGGCGCGGGACGGCCAGGGCGGTGTCCAGAGTCTTCTCCCGGCGGGACGGGGCGAGTCGCAGCAGGACGGTGAGGTGGTCGCTGCCCCGCGAAGAACTGGGGCCGAGCGTTCCCGCCAGATCCGGTCCAGGTCCACCGAGCCGGGCGCGCCGGGCCGGTTCGGGAGGTCCTCGGCCGCCCGCCAATAGCGGAACGCGGCGGTAGGTGCGGTCCGCGCCCTCCCGGGTGTGCGGCGGCCCTTCTCGCGCACGGTGACCAGGCCGATCGGGTCGACTCGTGCGCCACTGGGGTGCCCGCCCGTGGCCTCCGTCAGTGGAACGCAGGCGGTGGCCGGTGAGGACCGCGCGCCTGGACCTTCGGTCATGGTGGTGCCGGGCAAGTGTCTCTCGGTGGTCCAGCCTGCGGGGACGGCAGAGTCGGTCTCCAGGTCGACGAGGAAGCGCCGGGCCGCGCATGCTCGCCGTGGGTCCCGTGGCCGGCGGGCAGCGCGTCGACCACCCTGCGCGGCCGAGGCGAGCGCCGGGGCCGAGTCCGAAGACCTGGTCGCGGCGTGCCCCGGTCCGGCGGCAGCGGCAGGGCGAGCGCCTCTCGTCGTGTAGTTGAGGCCGGTGGGTTCCGGTACGGAAGCCGGGCAGCAGCTCGAGCCGCCGTACCGGCCGCGTTCGGCGTAGACCGGCGCACGCCGGCCGATGGGATTGCCAGCTGCCTCGATGTCGGCGCAGCACCGTGCGCGGACACCTCCAGTTCGGCGGCGTGACGCGGTCATCCGGCGGCCCGCGCTGCCCTCCAGCAGGAGTGACCAGCGAGACCACCGGTCGGCGCGCATCCGCGAACCGTAGCGAACGAGCGCGGCAAGCTAGTTTGAGGAACGTCGTGGGTGTGCGCAGGCGCTCGTTCCACGACGGCTGCAGCCAGCGAAAACGAATGGGCTGATGCGACGATGCAGCGCAGCGGATCAGCTTCCGGTGCCATGGTCGGTGGAGTTGGAGGTTCGGCCAGGAGGTCGTCTCCGGGCAGACGCGCACCCTGTACGCCTCCGGACAGACCGCGACGAGCGACGACGGCAAGCCCTGCACGACGGTGACATGGCGGCGCAGTTGGCGCTGGAGCGTCGACAACCTGGAGGCGGTGCTCGCTGGGGCCGGCATGACGCCTCGCGAACCTGGTCCGGCTGAACGTCTACACGACCGACGTCGACCTCCTCTTCCCAGCACTACGGCGTACTGGCGGCGCGCCTGGGCGCAGCCCGGAGTGGCACCGGCCTCCCACGATGCTGGGCGTGACGCGACTGGCGCTGCCCACGGCCCGTTGGTCGAGTTGGAGGGGACCGCGGTCGCGTGAGGAGGTCAGGCCGCGGGTGAACCCGGTGACCGCGGCCGCCGCGAAGTTGAGTCCCGCCGGGACCAGGAAGTCGTGGTACTCAAGCGGACCCCGCCCTGCTGCGTCAGAACCGGAACTTCGGCGACGAGGGTGCGGGGGCGCAGCCCGTCGTGAGGGTGATCCGCGCGCTGACCCGGTCGCCCTCGGCGAGCAGCGACTCGTAGCGCGGCTGCGTGGTGGCCCGCGGCGGGGCAGGGCGGCGCGAGTCGCTGTTGCGCTCACCTGGAGGGCCTGGGCGGCGAGGCAGGCCGGGCAGTGTGGCGCTCGCGGCGTTGTGTGGTGTCGCGTCCATCCCTGGACCTCCTGTCGGAGCGGCGCGCGCGCCGCTGCCCCTCACGTGTCGTACGGGAGTCGCGAGGCCCGCCTCGAGCGGCGGTGGGGGCGCCCGTCGCGTCAGAAAGTGCCGGGTGAACGGCGTCGAGTCCACCGCGAACAGGCTGTTCATCCGGTGGATTGGCGATCATCGACCAGCGGAAGCGGTGTAGTCCCCACTGACGGGTCGTTCATCACGCTCTCGGGAACGGCGCCCTGTGTGGACCTGCCTACTTCGCGGCGCGCGAGGAAGGCCAGAAGTCGCTCGCGGAGTTCGGTGACGGCAAAGCGGCTCGGCGCAGGTGACATGCAAGATCGGCGCCCTGCGTGCAGAGCGCCGACCTTGTGCGGTGCACGCGGCAACGTGTACCCGCTGAGTTCCTGATCGCGTGGGTGGGCCCGTAACGCACAGGAGTGGCCTGCCGATTTCGACGCCAGGCCGATTCAACGCAGAGAAGCTTCCCTCAGGAGGAACAAACGATTACTGAACGTCCGGGGACCGTCAGCTCCACCCGAAACGGGAACGGCAGGTCCAGAGGCGTGATGGTCGCCCAGCAGGTTCCTGCGCCGACTCCCGGCTGCGACGCTCGTCCGCGCTGTGGGAGTGCCGGGCTCGTGAGGCGAGCGATGCCCGAGCCGTGCCCGCCGCGATACCGGGTGGCGCAGGCGGCAGTGGCAGCAGCGGGCCGGCTCCAGGGGGCAAAGCGGCCCGGTGCCGCCGGGGCCGGAGTGCGGCGGCGGCGGGTTCCGGCGGTACGAACGGGGTGCCACGCCGCGTGCGGGCGGTGCGGGCGGCCTGGGCGCGGTGGTTCCGGGGGCGCTTCGAGCCGCGGCGGCAGCCGCGGTGAGCGAAGTGATGCGGGCGGAGGCGTACGCGATCAGGCGGGGGTGGGGCGACGGAGCCGCCGCGGGTGTCGAGTGCGCAGGCGAGCCGCCGCCCTCGGCCCGGCTCCGGCTCGGATACGTGCCCAGGGCGCGTCGCGGTTCGGCGGTGCAGGTCGCTCGCCGTCTCCCGCGCAGGCCGGAGAGGACCGGGCTTCCGGCGGTGCAGGTGACTCGGGACCTTGCCGAGTACGGGATCGGTGACGCGGACATCGTGCTAGGCGGGGCCGGTTGCCGGTGTTGAAGTGACCGGTGCCAGCGGATCGCGGCGCCGCTCCGGCCCCGTCGCGCGGGCCGTCTCCGGAGGCGCGTGGCGGCCCCGACGCCCGCTGGTATCCGGAGGGCGGACGCTCTGGACGGTGGTGCGCAGGTACGGCTGGCGACCGGCCGCGTGCGCCTCGCCGATCCAGGTGCCCGCGCGTGCGGCGCCGGCGCCGGTGGCCCAGCACCGCACGGTGCGCAAGGGCCGGTGAGCAGCGGGACCCGGCCGCAGGCCGCCGGCGGCGGATCGCGCGCCGGGCATCGCCGAGTCCCGGGCGCGCAGGTCGTGGAGGTCGGCGCCGCCGTGGTTGACGAGGCGGTACGGAGGTAGACGACGGCGCCGGTGCGGATGCCGGGCCGCAGCGCTCCGGGTGTTGGGCAGGTGTTCACGCGACCTGGAGGCCGAGGCCGTGCGTCTCGGCGCCGTCGGCGGCGGTGGGTCCGGTCGCCGACCAGGAGCTCGCGCCCAGGAGGGACGCCGATCAGCAGCCACCTTGCGGTTACCGCCACCGTCGCACCTCTCCGTCTGATGACTCACATCGGCATGCTGGGGGTGCGGTCGGGCGGGGCCGCGCCCTGGCACGCCCCTGCCCCCCGCGATTCACCCGAGCGGCGGCGCCTCGCCCGCCCTCACTGACGAGACTGCATGCCGGCTTGCGCTCATGTCGCTTTGCCTCAAGTCGCTTGCCTCATGTCGCGTGCTGCGGCCCCGGGCCGGGCCACGTACCGCCTGACCGCAGAGAGGCGCAGGCCACCGCAGGCGCCACGCGTTCGGCGGGGCTGACGGGGTGGGCATGAAAATGTCATGCGGGTGGCCCCCGTGAACTCACGGCGGGTCCGTGCCCGTTCCCTGTCCGGCCCCTGGCGCGTGGCGCGACCGTCACTTTTCTCAGACGCCTGCGACTGGGGGAATGGAGCAGCAGCTATGGGAGGTCGACGTCCTCGGGCCGCTCGTGGTGCGGACGCATCGGTGTGTCGCTGGCGCCCAGTGCCGCCAAAGCCGCCAGGTGCTCGCGCTGCTGTCGGAACCAATCTCGGGCAGCACGTGCTCGCTGGGCGCCATCGAGCGGGAGTTGTGGGACGACTCGCCGCCGGGTGGGCCCGCGGGGGTGGTGCAGACGTACGTGAAGCAGTTGCGGCGTGCGTTGGTCCGCCGCGCTGGCGCCGTACGGCGGGCCCGACGCGAAGACGCGGTGCTGCGCCGCGCCGCACACGGGTTACCTGTTCGAGCTGCCGTCGGGCCGATCTGGACAGTCAGGTCTTCGAGGCAGCTGAGCGCCGCGGGCAGCGGGCGCTGGCCCGGCGTGAGCCCGAGGAGGCTGCGGCGCTGCTGGACCGGGCGCTGGCGCTGTGGCGCGGGCCGGTGCTGGCCGACGTGCGGACGGGCTGTCCTGGAGTCCGAGGTGCGGCGCCTCGACGAGGTGCGGCGCGGTGCCCTGGAGCGGCGGACCAGCGCGTACCTGCTGCTGGGGCGGCACGCCGAACTGATCGGTGAGCTGAGCGTGCTGACCGCTCATCATCCGGCTGCAGCAGAACCTGCACGCCCCTGCTGATCCCCTGTCGCTGCACCGCGCGGCCAGTTCGGACAGGCGCTGGAGACGTTCCGACGGTTGCGTGCCTCGCTCACCAGCGAGTTGGGGATCGAAGGCCGTCGCAGCAGTTGCAGCAGTTGCGCAGGCCCGATCCTCAGCAGGGACCCAGCGCTGTCGTCCAGCGCATCCGATTTGGCTGTCTTCTAGCGGTCAACCGCATGCTCGTGGCGTGCCTGCCGGGGCCCGCTCCACCGTGCGTCGGCGGCGTCCGGCCGGTCGGGCGGTGGACCCGTCCGTGTCCGCACGCCGGGACCCGGACGTCCGCCGCCCCTCCAGGGTCCGACCGCCGTCGTCACGCCCGGTGCCGCGGCCCCGGCGAGTCTGCGGATGCCGGGCCCGCAGCACGCCGGTGCCGGGGCGGGTGTTCACGGTGATCCGAGGCCGAGGCCGTGCGTCTCACGGCGCCGTCGGCGGCGGTGGGGCCGGCGGCCGACCAGGAACTCGCGCCCGGGATGGCCGATCAGCGCCGCCGGCCGGTCGGCGTGCAGGAGCAGCCGGCCGCATCCGAAGGCAGTGACCCTTCTGCTGCTGGACCAGGCGCTGGTGACGCGGGCGGTGGATTCAGGCTGAGATCTTGAGGTCCTGAGCAGTCCCAAGCCCGTGTGTTCGCTGCGTGCGGCGGTCCGGACCATCCTGCTGAGGGAGTTCCGACTGCCGCAGAGTGTCGCTGGTGTCCGGTGGGGTGCCGGCACGCGCCGCGGCGGCGAAGGCGGCCACGGTGGCCGCCACCTGGTCGATCGCGGCTCCAGGCGGATCTCCTCGGCCTTCGCGCCACGGTGGAGACCGATCACGGGGACGTCCTCGGCGGGCGGGGTGAACGCCCGGTCGACGGTCAGGCTGCCCTCGCTGCCCCGCAGTTCGTAGGCCGAGCGGTAGGTGTGCTCCATGCCGAAGGCGATCTGGGGCCGTGACGCCGCCGGGCGTGCGCAGCAGTGCGGCGCCGGAGGTGTCGACCTGCCGGCCCGTCCCCGGGTCAGGCAGGCGCCGATGATGTCGAGCCTCGGGGCCCAGGAGGTGCAGTGCGCGGCCCGCAGGGGTAGATCCCGACGTCCATCAGGGCCCCACCCGCCGAGCTCCGGCCGGTACCTGATGTCACTGTCCGCGAGCGGCGGGATGGTGAACGCCGCGTGGAACGAGCGCAGTTCGCCCAGTGCCCCGTCGGCGAGCAGGTGCCGCACGGCTTCGTGCCGAGCGGTGATGGACGAACATGACGTTCTCCATGACACCCAGGCCACGAGAGGCGGCGAGCTCGAACAGGTCTCTGGTGCAGGCGTATTCGGTGGAGACGGGCTTCTCGGCGAGGACGTGTTTGTTCGTGCGCAGTGCCGCCTCGACCCATCGGGGGTCGCACGGCTGCGGGCAACGGCACGTAGACGGCATGGATGTCGTCCCGTGCCAGGAGCTCCGCGTGCCCGTGGACGCGCACGGCAGTCGAAGGTGTCCGCGACCCGCCGTGCCTTGTCCCGGTCGCGGCTGGGCGACCGCCACGACCTCGATGTCGGGACTGGCGGCGAAGGCGGGAGCATCCGGCGTACCGCGATGCTCGCGCATCCGATGACCCCGACGGAGTGGGGCGATCATCGGGTTACGGTCTTCGTCGCGTTGAGGCAGGCGAGCATGGTGCGGGCCTGGACGTTGAGGTAGTGGCTGTGCTGGACCAGGGAGGTGAGTTGCGCGGTGACCCAGGCGTAGCCGGGCGGAGGATCCAGCAGGGCGTCCGCCTCGACGACGAGGCAGCGGTTCTCGGCGTTGAGAATCGGCCCTCCCTCCTCGGCGTGCACGACGTCGTAGCGGATCCGGTCGCCGGCGGCGTGGGCACCGATTCCGCGAACGGGGGCGCTCCTGCTCCGGCAGGTGGGCGTAGTTGTGCGGGGTGTACTGCACGGTCGGTGCCAGCTCGACGGTGTCGACGAGGCCGGGTTCGACCCGGGCCTGCACCAGGACGTGCGGGGTGCCTTCGATCTCGCGGGTGAGGAAGGCGAGGACGCCTTGGTCGGCCGGCTCGAACAGGGGCTGGGTCCAGCCGGTCACCTCGCGGTTCCCGGCCTGGACGGACACGGCCACGACGTCGAAGTAGCGGCCCGTCTCGTGTTCGATGACGCTGTCTCGGCGCTTCCAGCCGGGGAGCTGGTCCAGGGGGCTGGTGCGGTGCGCACGCAGTGCCGGGTGCGCTCACCGGTGATCCACGAGCAGTTCGGTGTCGGTGAGCAGGGCGTCGCCCGATGTGTCGTCGGTGGGCAGGCACGACGGCACCGTGCGTGAGTCCATGTTGATGACGTTGTCCCGGTGCAGCAGCTCGTTGATCTGGCCGAGGTCAGCCAGCAGAAGTCGTCCAGCAGCGGCACGTCGCCCACCGCCTCCACGACCATGTTGCGGTTGGACTTCCGCGAGAACCACGAGCCGTGCTCGGACTGGCGCACGTCCACGATGACGCGGCCGCGGTCGGACCGACGAAGTGCTCGATGTACTTGACGTCTCCGCCTTGGTGGGCCTTGGTGTAGTTGCTGCGGGTCGCCTGGACCGTGGGCGAGCTGGAGCAGGTTCAGGTTGCCGGTTCCATCTTCGCCTGCATCAGGAAGTGCAGCACCCCCGTCGAACTCCTTGACGAGGATGCCGAGGACACCCACCTCGATGCTGCCGCATGATGGGGCTGGTACCAGTCGCTGTGCGGGCCATCGCCATGCGGCGGGCCGTCTTCCGTGAAGTGCAGTCCTTCGACGGTGAAGAAGCGGCCGCTTCGGTGCACCAGGTTCCCGGTGTGCTCCTGGAAGGACCAGCCCTCCATTTCCGCGAAGGGTATGCGGTCCACGCGGAAGGTGTTGGCACTGCGTCGTTCGGCCAGCCAGCCGTCGAAGTGCTCGGTGGGCAGCTGCACTCCTTGGTTGGTCGCGGCCGATGCGGCGATACGTGCCGGCAGACTCTGGACCGCACGCCTCTGGAGGACATGGGACGGCATCGACGTAACTCCCCTGGCTCTCTGGTGATGTGGGTGGGGCAGGTGCTCAGCCGCGCTCGGCCACGAACTCCTTGATGGTGGCGACCACGTAGTCCAGCATTTCGTCCGTGAGTCCTGGGTAGACGCCGATCCAGAAGGTGTGCTCGGTGATGATGTCGCTGTTGGTGAGGTCGCCGACGATGCGGTGGGGGCGGCCGATGTAGGCCGGCTGCCGGGTGAGGTTGCCGGAGAAGAGCCGCCGGGTTCCGATCTTCCGTTCTTCCAGGTGTGCGACCAGTTCGGCGCGCGTGTAGCAGGGCCTCCGGGTCGACGGTGATGACGAAGCCGAACCAGCTCGGTCGGGACCGTGGGGTCGGCTCGAGGGCAGCAGGCCCGGAAGGCCGTCCAGGCCTTCGCGCAGGCGGCGCCAGTTGCGGCGTCGTGCCTCGACGAAGCCGTCGAGCTTGGCGAGCTGGGTCGGGCCCAGCGCCGCCTGGATGTCGGTGCCCCTTCAGGGTTGTAACCGACGTGGGAGAAGATGTACTTGTGGTCGTACCCTGCGGGCAGGTTGCCCATCTGGTATTCGAACCGTTTGAAGCAGGTGTTGTTCTTGCCCGGTTCGCACCAGCAGTCCCGTCCCCAGTCGCGCAGTGACTCCACCACGCAGGCCAGGCGGAGGTTGTCGGTGAGGACGCAGCCGCCCTCGCCCATGGTGAGGTGGTGCGCGGGGTAGAAGCTGACGGTGCTCAGGTCTCCGAAGGTGCCGGTGATCCGGCCGTCGTAGAGGGTGCCGACCGCGTCGCAGTTGTCCTCGACGAAGAAGAGGTCGTGGTCACTTGGCGAGTTGGGCCACCTCGGCCACCTCGAAGGGGTTGCCGAGCGCATGGGCGATGATGATCGCCCGGGTCTTGGGACCGATCGCCTGTGCCACCCGGTCGGCCGTCGTGTTGTACGTCGTGAGGTCCACGTCCACGAAGACAGGGATGAGCCCGTTCTGCAGGATCGGGTTCACGGTGGTGGGGGAATCCCGCCGCGACCGTGATCACCTCGTCCCCGGTTGCAGGCGTCTGTCACCGAGCGTCTCCGAGGTGAGGGCGGAGAGCGCGAGGAGGTTCGCCGACGAACCCGAGTTCGTGAGATGGGCCTTGCGCCGCTTGAGAGCTTGGCGAAGTCGGTTTCGAACTTCTTGGAGCTGGGTCCGGCCGCGATGCGCATGGTGAGTGCGGCGCTCGACGATGGCGACCCGGTCCTCTTCGTCCAGGACCGCGCCGGACGGCTCAGATCTCCGTCACTCGGGCTTGAACTCTGTGTCCGACGCGGTCGCCCGGTGGTAGTCGCGGACCGCGTCCAGCACGATGTCCTTGTTGTCAGTCATCGTCATTCCTTTCCGTTGGCCGGCACTCCGCGGTCCTCAGCCCGCCGCACCTTCGGTTCGGTACTTGGCGGACTTCCACCAGCCCGGGTTGTCGCGGTACCACTGCGCTGTGGCGGCCAGTCCCTCGTCGAAGCCGGTGAGCGGCGCATGGCCAGTTCCTCGCGGATCTTGGAGTCGTCGATGGCGTACCGCAGGTCGTGGGCCTCGCGGTCGGCGACGTGGCGGATCATCTCCGGCCCCAGGCCCGTCAGATCCAGCAGGCGTTCGGTGATGGCGCGGTTGGTCCGGTCGTTGCCGCCGCCGATGTTGTAGATCTCGCCGGGCCGGCCGTTGTCAGTACGAGCTGGATGCCGCGGCAGTGGTCGTCCACGTGCAGCCATTCGCGGACGTTGCGTCCGTCGCCGCGCAGCGGCACCTGCTTCCCCTCGAGCAGGTTGGTGACGAACAGCGGGATGAGCTTCTCGGGGGTGCTGGTACGGGCCGTAGTTGTTGGAGCAGCGGGTGACGGAGAGGTTCACCCGGTGTGTGGTCCAGTACGTGCGGGCCACCAGGTCGGAGCAGGCTTTGGAGGCTGCGTAGGGGCTGTTGGGCAGCAGCGGGCAGTCCTCGGTCGAGAGCCCCTCCTCCACCGAGCCGTACACCTCGTCGGTGGGAGACGTGCACGACCCGCTGGACACCGCTGTCCAGCACGGCGTGGAGCAGTGTCTGGGTGCCGAGGGACATTGGTGCGGTGGGAGACGCTCCCGCGTCGGCCAGTGAGCGGTCACGTGGGATTCCGCGGCGAAGTGCACCACGGCGTCGTGTCCGGGCAGCAGTTCGCGCAGCGGTTCCGCGTCGCAGATGTCGCCCTGGATGAACTCCAGGCGCGGGTGCGAGGCAGGAGGAGGTTGCTGCGGTTGCCCGCGTAGGTCAGCTTGTCCAGGACGGTGACCCGTGCGTTCTCCCAGCCCGGGTAATGGTTCTCGAGGAGGTTGCGGACGTAGTGGGGAGCCTATGAAGCCGCTCCGCCGGTGACGAGGATCTTCATGCGGCGACTTCCGCTCAGGGTGTGGTCTCCGACGACCAGGCGGTAGCCGTCCGTGCTCTGCGTGGTGATGCCGACGGTGGCGGAGCGGCCGACGAGGGAACTGTGCAGGCCCTGCACGCCGGTGACCGATGCCCCCGTCCAGGACGATGGAGTGCGCAGGCGGCTGTTGACAACCGCGCAGCCGCGTCCCACGGACGTGTGCGGGCTGATGTGGCTGTCCTCCACCACGGTGCCCGCGCCGATGATCGCCGGCCCCTCGATGCGGGAGCGGACGATGCGTGCCCCTTCCTCCACGACGACCGGCCCCACCAGCACGCTGGTGTCGTCGGCGGTGCCGTCCACGGCGGGCCGGAGGCCGTCCAGGACGCGGGCGTTGCACTCAGGACGTCCGCGACCTTCCCGGGTGTCCTTCCAGTAGCCCTCGTACTCGCTGGCCCGTACGTCCGCGCCCTGTGTCACCAGCCACTGGATCGCGTCGGTGATCTCCAGCTCGCCGCGGGCGTGGGCGTGATGGACGCGATCGCCTCGTGGATCGCGGCGGTGAAGAAGTACACCCCCGATCAGGGCCAGGTCGCTGCGTGGCCGCTGCGGCTTCTCCACCAGGCGCAGTACCTCGCGGTCGGGTCCCAGCTCGGCCACGCCGAAGGCTCGCGGGTCCGCGACCTTGCGCACCACGACGTGGGCTGCGGGGGCGGCAGGCGGCGAAGTCGTCGGCGATGTCGGAGATTCCGTCGGGCAGCATGTTGTCGCCCAGGGTACATCACAGAAGTCGTCGTCGCCGAGGAAGTCCCGGGCGATGGCGACGGTGTGCGCGAGACCGAGGGGTCCTCCTGGCGGATGTAGGTCAGCCGGGCTCCGAACCGCGACCCGTCCCCGAGGACCTGCTGGATCTCGTTGTCGCGGCTGTTGACGATGATGCCGATCTCGTTCACGCCCAGGTCCAGGATGTTCCGCACGACGTATTCCAGGACCGGCCTGTTCGCTATGGGGATGAGCTGCTTGGGCATCGAGTAGCTGAAGGGCCGTAGACGGGTGCCCGATCCGCCGGCCAACACCAGGGCTTTCATAGTGGTCCTCTCGCTTCGTGGGTGCGGACGTTCAGCCGCGATGCTCCGCAGTCAGCCTCTCCAGTACCGGAATCACGTCCTTCGGTGCCGGGGCGGCCAGCATGTCCTCGTACAGGTCGTGGGCCCCCGGCCTGGAACGACGGTTCCGTCAGCAGCCGGACGAGGTCCTTGCGCATGCTGTCGACGTCGATCGCCGCGGGGTCGACGACCAGTCCCGCGCCCCGGCGGCTGATGTACTGCGCGATGACCTTCTCGTCCCACAAGGGGATCGGCACGATCAGCTGCGGTACCTGGAACGCCACACAGGCCCCTGAGGTGCCTCCGCCGCCGTGGTGGATGACGGCCGAGCTCGTGGGCAGTATCTGATTGAGCGGTACGTAGCCGATGGCGCGGATGTTGTCCGGGAGCTCACCCACGGTGGCCAGCTGGTCGCTGTTCAGGGTCGCGACCATTTCCAGATCCAGGTCGGACACGGAGTCGAAGAACTCCCCGCAGGGGGAAACCACCCTGCGGACCGTCGATGAGCCGGCGGGTCTGGCCGAGTGTGAACACCACCCGGGGCCGCTCGGGCCGGGTGTGCAGCCACTGCGGAAACGCGCTGCCGCCGTTGTACGGGATCCAGCAGGACCGGTACGTACCTCAGATCCAGCGGGTACTGCATCCCGCGCCGCCGTCAGGTCGACGGTCCACTGGCCGAGCAGCGTCTCCTCGGTGAAGTCGAGACCGTACCGCTCCAGCACCGGCTCCAGCCACGGCAGCCACGGGTCCTCCGTCAGGCCGGAGGCCGGATCGGCCAGTTCCTGCAGCGTCTTGGACCGGACCAGACCGACGTTGTCCATGCCGAACAGGAGGCGGGCGTGGGCGGCACCGCAGGCACGTGCGGCCACCGCGCCGGTCGGAGCCAGTGGGTCCCACAGCACCAGGTCCGGGCGCCGGTCCCGGGCGAACTCCACCAGCGTGTCCAGGACCGGCCGGCGACCGCCGCCGACCGACTCCGGCGGATGAGTGCGCGTCGAGCAGGTCGGTCAGCATGCCCCGGCAGGTGCGCCAGGTGTTCTCGTCGTCCGGGTCGATCGACGCGGTACGTCGGTCGGGGGCGGTTCGCGGCAGCGAGCAGGGCGCCAGCGAGTCGGCGAGTTCCTCGCTTTCCGCCCAGTGACACTGAAGTGAGGCCGGCCGAGGCGATGTTCGTGAACAACTTCGGGTCGAGACCGGCCTCGGTGGTGGCCATCACGACTTCGTGACCGGCGCTCTGCAGTGCCCATGCCAGTGGGGCGATTGGATATACGTGCGACGATGCCGGAAAGACGTTGAAAAGAATGCGCATCGCTGACCTTCCTCGAGATTGTCGGTGCGACGCCGACAGCTGCCGTTCGCCAGCAGAGTGCAGGCCGGTTCTAAAGGTTCACTGCGCTGTGCGGCCACCCCGCAATTCCCTGCGGCCACTTCTCGCTTACCTGGCCACCCGTCGGAAAGTCCGCTTCATGAAAGCGTGCGGCGCCGGTTCTCGAGAGACTTGCGCACGGCTGCCGCGACCGTGCGCACGTCCTCGTCGCTCAGCCCGGGATGCAGGGGCGGGCACAGGGGTCCGTTCCGCGGCCCAGTCCGAGCGAGGCAGCTGAAGGCTCTGGGAGCCGAAGGCGGGGACCTTGTGCAGCGGTGCGTAGCGGAAGGTCGTGTAGATGCCGTCCTGGTAGAGGTCGCCGGCCAGCTGGTCCCGGATCTCGGGGTCGGTCTGCACCCAGTAGAAGTAGTGGGTGGACTCGTGGCCGTCCGGCAGGG
Source organism: Streptomyces sp. KL116D (assembly GCF_030766975.1). Classification (NCBI taxonomy): domain Bacteria; kingdom Bacillati; phylum Actinomycetota; class Actinomycetes; order Kitasatosporales; family Streptomycetaceae; genus Streptomyces; species Streptomyces sp. KL116D. The sequence continues at coordinate 41,573 of NZ_JASERH010000070.1, forward strand.
CGGGGGGCAGCAGCACCCCGGGCACCTCGGCCAGTTCACGGTCGTAGAGCGCGCAGATCTCCTGCGACGGCGTACGAACTCGGGGGAGCCGGCGCAGCTGTACGGCGCCGATCGCGGCGGTGAGGTCGTTGCCGATGACACGGCGGCCGGGCTCGGGGATGTCCAGCTCCCACCAGCGGGAGGAGACTTTCGCGTGGCCGAAACCGCTGGGCTGGGCAAGCCCGTGGTAGGCCAGCCGCCTGGTCCTGACCGCTCGTTCCCGGTCCTCGACGTAGATCATTCCGCCGTCGCCGGTGACCAGGACCTTCATGGCGTCGAAGCTCCACATGGCGATGTCACCGAAGGAGCCCACGGCCCGGCCGTCCACCCGGGAGGCCACCGCGCAGGCGGCGTCCTCGACGAGTGTGACGCCCAGCTCCCGGCAACGGTCCGCGATGCGGACGATGTCACCGGGTGAGCCCCTCGTAGTGCAGGACGATCACTGCCCTGGTCCGGGGCGTGAGCGCCTGCTCGATGTCCCTCGACCGTGGGGTTGAGGGTCCGGGGGTCGACGTCGCAGAAGACCGGTCGGGCGCCACAGCTGAGTACGGCGTTCGCGGCGGCGACGAAGCTGAGGGACGGCAGCACCACCTCGTCGCCGTCCTTCAGGTCCAGCGACTCCAGGGCGAGGAAAAGCCCTGACGTGCCCGAGTTGATGAAGACGACGTGTTCGGCAGGCACATCGATGTGCTCCGCGAAAGCAGCCTCGAAGGCCTGGGTACGCGGGCCGTGTCCCAACCACTTGTCTTCGAAGGTCTCGGCAATCGCGGCGAGTTCCTCCGCTCCGACTTGGGGCTGAAAGAGATTGATCATGACTACCTTTCGCGTATCCGGCTGATAGCGACGTCAGAACGATTCGAGTGGTTTTCCCGAACGTGTTCGCTCCGTACGAACACACGGTGACGGGGCTCCATCGTGTGGGGCTGCGCTAAAAGTCCGGCAAAGCGCCGGTCCCGGCGCATCGCGGAATTCGGCTGTTCTTCAGCCGTGAGCATTCGGGAGTTCTGTTCGAGGTGGCGTGGGACAGGGTTCCACAACCGGGACTTCAGCGGCCGGGGCCACGCTCGTCGGGGCGCGCACCGGCGCCGGCCCCCGTGAGCCCGAGGAGAGGACCAGCGATGCGGTCGACGTACGACGAGGATGTCCACACGTCCGGGCTCGCGGGCCCACCGGACCCGCGCCGCTGGGCGGTGCTCGCGGTCCTCTCCTCGCCCTGTTCGTGATCATCCTCAACAACGGGCTGCTCAACGTCGCGCTGCCCAGCGCGATGCACGACCTGGACATCGGCATCGGCACCGCCCAGTGGATCGTCGACGGCTACTCGCTGGTCTTCGCGGCCTGCCTGCTCACTGCGGGCACCCTGTCCGACCGGTACGGCCGCAAGCGGGCCACCCTGCTCGGCGTCGTGCTGTTCGGCGTCGGCATCGCTCCTCGCCCTGGCCGCGGACGGAGCGGCCCAACTGGTCGTCGCGCGGGCGGTGATGGGCGTGGCCGCGTCCCTGGTCATGCCCGGCACCCTGTCCATCCTGGTGGACGTGTTCCCCGAGCACACGAGGCCGCGCGCCCTGGCCGTCTGGGGCAGCGCGTCCGCGCTGGGGTGGCCGTGGGGCCGGTGTTCGGCAGCGCCCTTGTGGAGCCACTTCTGGTGGGGCTCGGTCTTCCTGGTGAACCTGCTGCCGAGTCGCCGGTCGCCGTCACTGGCCGCAGGGTCTCCTGTTGCTGCCGGTCGGCGGCGCCCGTGCCCCGGCCGCTGGACTCCGGTGGGCGCGGTGCTCGGCTCCGCGGTCATGGTGGCCTGGTGTTCGGCGCCATCCACGCCTCGGGCGACGGGTGGACATCGGCCGCCGTCCTGGGTGCGTTCGGCGGCGCGCTGGTGTGCGCCACCTGCTTCGTGGCGTGGGAACGGCGGCACCCCAGCCCGATGGTCGACTTCGCGCTGCTGCGCCGTCCCGCCTTCCTCGGCGCGAGCGCCGGCATCATGCTGCTCTTCAGCGGGCTCGCCGGCACGCTGTTCACCCTCACCCAGTTCCTTCCAGTTCGGCCTGGCGTACGGCCCGTTGAAAGCCGGTCTCGCGCTCGCCCCCGATCGCGGTCGCGGTCGGCGCGGGCTCGTCCCTCGCCCCGTGGCTGGCCCGTCGCACCGGCCCGCGCGGCGCGCGTCGCCACCGGTCTGGCGGCCGCCGCGGCCGGCGCCCTGACACTCGCGGCGGCCGACGGCTACCCAGATGTCCTGCCCGGGCTCGCGCTGCTCGGCGTGGGCGTCGGCCTGGCTCTCGGTCCCGCGACGGACGCAGTTGTCCATGGTCGCACCCGAACGGTCGGGCAACGCGGCAGCCCTCAGCGACACCATGATGGAACTCGGCAACGCCGTCGGAGTCGCCGTCGTCGGCACCGTCCCTCGCGCATGGCACGGTCGGCGCCGCGGCGCCGGCACCGGCGTCGAGGCCGCCGCGACAGCGGGCTTCGTCACCGCGGGGTCATCGTCGCGGCGGGCGCGGTGCTCGCCGGACTGCTGCTGCCCGGTCCGGCCCGCCCGCGGCGGACGCAGAGACGGGAAAGCCGGTCGTGCGCACCCCGCGCACGGGGAAAGAGGGCGCCGGTCCGGTCGGCCTGACCCCGGACAGGGGACACGACCGTGAAAATCTCATGTGCCGCACCCCACGGATTCAGCATCTGTCACGTGCTCCCTTTTCCCTGTCGGTGGTGGCGCCCTCGTGCGACTGTCGCCGCGGAGGCCTGAAGAAGGCCTGCACAGTGCGGAGGAGAAGGGAGATGGAGATCGGTGTCCTCGGGCAGCTCGTGGTGACGGTGCACGGTCGGTCCCTCGTGCCCTAGCGGCCACGTCACGCGGAGGTGCTCGCCCTGCTCGCGGCCAACCTCGGCCGGCATGTGTCACTGGTGCTCCGAGGTCCTCGGCGGACTCAGCGCCATGACGGCCCCTGCTGCCTCCAGGGAGGGGTCTGCACGCCCCTCTGGATCGCGTGCCTGTACCGCTGCTGCCGCTCGGCGAGGGCCTGGACGCCTTTTGCCGACTGCGCGCGGCGATGGTGGACGAACTCGGCATCGAGCCCTCGCGCCGCCTGCAGCGACTGCACCATGCCGTCCTCCGCGACGACCGCGCTGGACTCGGGCTGCGATGGATTTGGCTGCCCTTTTGGCCGGAGGCCTCACGCTCCGGTCCACAGGGGCTGGGGAGTCGGAGGGCGAGGGAAGGATGCGGCGGGGATCTGGTTCTAGCGACCCGCCGGCCGACCGTTCCTGACCTACGACACCGTTCCACTCACGCACTCTGGGAGCCACCTCGCCAGTCGCCTCACGTTCTTTACTCGGCCGCGTCCTCTACCGCGGGCCCTCGCTGGACGAGCTCCCGGCGGCACTACGCCAAAGGCGGCCTCATCGACGACCGGGCGCCCGTGACCGCCGTCAGCCGGGTGCGGATCAGCTCCCCGGCCACCGTGTGGCGGCTGCTGCGACCTGCCGGGCTGGCCCTCCTGGGTGCCGGGGGTCACCTCCGTGCGGCAGGGACCGAAGGGCACCGTGCCGGACGAGCAGTTCCGCTGGAAGCTGGGCGGGATGCCCATCAGGTCGACGCTGGCCGTGGTCGAACCGCTGCAGGAGTTGTGCTGGACCGGCGTGCTCGCCGCACCCGGGCGGTGCACCGCTTCCGGCTCACCACCGTCGACGGCGGGCACGCCACCGACGTGCTGTCGGAGGAGTCCATCGGCGGCCCGCTCATCGCCCTGACTTTCCCAGTGCCAAAGCTGCGCACCGTCCTGCAAGACTGGCTGGAAGCCCTCAGGACCACTGCCGGGGACCGCCGAGACGGCTGAGACGGAGGTCCCCCGGTGAGTGCCACGACTCGGCGCTCGCCAACAACGACGTCGTGCTCGCCATCCGCTTCCTGCTCGAGATGACCTCGCTGGTCTGCTTCGGCATCTGGGCCTGGCGCACTGTTCCGTCGCCGTGGCGCTGGCTCGCAGTGGTCCCTCGTGCCGGTGGCCGTCGGCTGGATGGGGGGCACCGCCGACCGGACGACCCGTCGCTGCTCGGGCGAGAGCGACGTCCACGCCTGGCCCGCTGCGGCTGCTCCTCGAACTCGCGGTGTTCTTCGGCGCGGTGGCGGCTCTACTGCGCGGATCTGCGCCGGGCCGCCCGCTGGCTGCTGGCGATCGTGGTCATCTACCAGGTGCTCGCCCACGACCGCATCGGCTGGCTGCTCAGCCACTGAGCACCTGGCGGCGAGCCCGTTCGCGGCGGCAGGCGGGCCGTCGGCCTGCTCGGCGCAGGTCCGGCGCGGGCGGTGCGCGGCATCGCCGGAAGACGGGCGCCCGGCCGGAGGTGCCGTCACAGCGCGGCCGCCGGCGGTGAGATCGATTTGGCTGTCTTTAGCGGTCAATCACATGCCGTGGCGTGCCTGCCGGGACCCGCTCCACCGTGCGTCGGGATGTCCGGCCGGTCGGGCAGGTGCGCCGTGCGCGTCCGCACACCGGGACGGTCGTCCGCCGCCCTCGGTCCGTCCTTCCCGCCGGCCACGGTGCCGCGGTTCCCGGCGGGGCGTCCAGACGAACCGGACGAGCCCGAGGCGGAACGGAATGACACGCTACGCGTCCCACACCTCCCCGACGGACGGCGCCGAGACCGAGGTGCGGCTGCTGCTTTCCCGTACGCGGGCGGCGGGGGCGTCGGCCTACCGGCGCTGGCAGCACGACCTCGACGCGCACGGGGCGGGCGCGGTGCTGCCCGTCCAGCTGCCCGGCCGGGAAGGCCGGATGACCGAGACCACTGCCACCGACCTGCACGCGCTCGTCGCCGAACTCGACGAGCAACTGGACGCGGAGCTGGAGCACCCGCACGTGTTCTACGGGCACAGCATGGGCGCCCTCGTGGCGTACGCGCTGACCGCCGGCGGCAGCTCCGTGATGCACCGCTGCCCATGGCGCTGGCCTGAGTTCGTACCGGGCGCCGCACCTTCCGGCGCCGAAGATCGCCGACCCGGGGGCGAGCGACGAGGGCTATCGTGGCGTCTCGCCGCGTTGGGCGGCATCCCCGGGTGATCCTGGGGCACCCCGAGTTCCTGGCGGCGCTGCTGCCCGTCGCCCGCGACGACCTCCAGCTGTGCACGACGTCCTTCGCACCGGACGCGGAGGCCGTGCGGGTGCCGCTGCACCTGTTCATCGGGGCCAAGGGACCGGCTCGTGTCGGTGCCCGAGGTGGTGGCTCGGCGACGCCACGCGGGACGCGGCCGCAGGTGCGGTGGTGCCGGGCGGGCACTTCTTCATCCGCGCCCACCAGGACGCCTTCCTGCGGGAGCTCGCGTCCGTGATCCGTCGGTACGACGGGGCTCCGGTGCTGGCCGGCGCCCTGTCCGCCTGACCGGCGGAGGTGGCGACGCCTCAGGACACGCGTACACGGGACGGGTGCTGGACCGCACGTGCGAACGAGGGTCCCGGCCTCCGCGTTCGTCCGTGACCTGGAGGTCAGAGCCGGGGCATCGTCGCCCGCCTCCTGGAACGTCGAGCGGCCTCGCCCGGATCGCGGGCGGGGGCCGGGCCGTCGGCCGGGGCCCGCGGGCAGCCCCGCCGGAGGAAGGGCGGGCCGCACAGCCGCCGCTACAGCCGACGCCACCACCATGGCCGAAAGGCACCCCAGCCGACGCACCACCAGCTTCTCCCGCGGTTTCGACCCACTTTTCTCCCCCAGATATCCAGGAGCGGATGTGCAGGACGACCGGGCGCAAGCCTTCATGACGACTTGACGCAACAACTCGCCGCCGTGCGCCCCGAGACAGCCCAGCGGCGCATCACGGAGCGGAGCCGGCTCACCGGCGACCTCGGTCTGGACTCGGTGGAGCTGGCCGAGCTCTTCGAGCGCATCCGGGGAGACGTACGCGGGAGTGGAGATCTCGGACTGGCTGGCGATGGCGACCGGGCGGAGGGCGACACCGTCGGCAGCCTGGTGCGCTATCTGGCGCTGGCCGTGCCCGAGGCGGCCGCTGGTGGCCGGGGCGCCCGATGACCATCACCCAGGACGCGCCCGCGCGCACCGACTTCGTCGCGCTGGCCGAGAGCTGGCGGAGCGGTTCGGCAGCCGGGCAGCGGAGGCACGACGCGGCGGGCAGCTTCCGCACGAGAGAACGTCGCCGAGCTGGTCTCCCTCCGGCTTTACACCGCGATGACGGTGCCGCGTGAACACGGCGGCGGGGGCGCGGAGTTGTGAGGAGCTGTGCCAGGGGCGCAGGAGACGCTCGCGACGGGCTGTGCGAGCACCGCGTTCGCGGTGAACATGCACGTCCACGGCATCGCGATGATCGCGGGCATCGGTGGTCCCGCCGCCGAGCGGGCCTACCGGGCGATCGTCGACGACGGCGCGGTGATCGCGGGCGGGTTCAGCGAGCCCGGGGTCGGCGGCAACTGGTGGCATCCCACCACGAAGGCCAGAACCGGTCGAGGGCGGTTACCTGCTCAACGGGCGCAGGGCTTCTTCACCGGTTTCCCGGCGGCCGACCTGCTGTTCCTGTCGGCGGCCAGGACCGATGACCGGGGGCCTGCCGGAGCCGGTCGGCTTCCTGGTGCCCAAGCCGGAGCGCGGCGTGAGCGTCACGGCCGGAGTGGGACGCGGCGGGCATGCGGGCGACGGGCAGCCATTCGCTGCTCCTGGACGACCTCTTCGTCGCGGACGCCCACATGGTGGGGGCAGCCCGGCGCGCTGCCGCTGATGTTCATGCAGGGCGTGCACTGGGCGTGGTGCAGCTTCGCGTCCGTGTTCCTCGGGATCGCGCGCGGCGCGCTGGAGACCGTGGTGCGCGAGCAGCGCGGCCGCACCCTGCACGTGCTGGACCGGACGGTCGCCCATCTGCCGGGCGTGCAGTTCCGGGTGGCGGAGATGCGTACCCGGCTCGCGGCCGCGGAGGCGCACCTGCACCAGTCGGTGCGCGCCGATCACGACAGGCGATCGCGGAGGATCCGCTGGGTCACTACATCGAGATGAGCGTGATGAAGAACAGCGTGTGCCGTCTCGCCCACGAGGTGGTGTCGCTGGCGATGCAGGTCCAGGGCGGTTCCGCGCTGATGTCCACTGCGCATCCGCTGCAGCGGGCCTACCGGGACGTGGTCGGCCCGGGCTGCTCGTCCGCCGAACTCCGACGTGACCGCCGAGTGGGCGGGCAAGCACGCGCTCGGAGTGCCGGTCTTCGCCGAACCCCGCTGGGAGGGCTGATCGCCATGACCACCGCCACCGGTGCGGGGCACCGAACGGGCCGTGCGCTGGGCCGAGTTGCAGGACGCGCCCGGACCCTGGCCCGGCGTTTCGAGGAGCGCTCGCGAGTACGTACAGGGCCGGCAGTTCGTCGGCGAGAACATCCGGGACCTGGTGGACGCCCGGGCCACCGCGATCAGCGTGCCCGCGGACCTGGGGGGTTTCGAGGCGACGCTGGAGAGAGCACGCGGCTGCTGCGGATCATCGCCGGGGGCTGCGGGTCGACGGCGTTCGCGCTGGCCATCCACGCGGTCCTGACCGAGGTCGATGCGCAGCGATCTGAGCGTGGCCGTGCGCGAGCGGATGTTCGGCGCGATTGCGCGACGGGGCGTTCGTGGTGGGGCCGTTCACCGACGAGGGGTCGGAGCGGCAGCCAGGTGCGGAAGCCGTCACGACTGCCCGGCAGGTGCCGGACGGTTTCGTCCTGGACGGGCTGAAGCACTTCGCCACGGGGTTCGACGCGGCCCACGCACCTGGAGTGGCGACCGCGGGGCTCGACGACGCGCACCTGCGCCGCCGTTCCAACCTGGCGGCGTTCTTCGTGGAAGAGAAGCCCGCCGAGGGCATCGAGGTGGTCGCTTCCGATGGAGCGGCTTCGCGCTGCCGATGACGGGGTCGCACTCGCGCTGAAGCGCTGGACGGCCTGCGGGTCGACGCCGACGATTCCGGTGTTCCCCGACGGGCTGACCGCTATTGTTCGTGATGGCGCGTCGGCAGTGGGGCACTACTGCTTCGCGGCGGTGTTCCTGGGGCTGGCCGAGGCGGGCCTACAGCGAGCTGGCCGCGCGGAGCGGACTCAGGGCGCCGCCACGACGGCGGTGTCCGATCTGGCCCGGCTGCCCGGCATCCAGTTCGCGGTGGCCCGGATGCGCGGTCGTCGATCGCGACGATGGACGCCCTGCTCGCAGTACGCGACCCGGCACGTGGACCCGGGCGAGGACCTGCCGGCGTTCGTGGCCGAGCACCTGCATCGAAGTACCACATCACCAGCACTGTAGGCGGGCCGAGGCCGAGCACGTCGTGGCGACCGCGTTCGAGGTGATCGGCGGTTCCAGGGATCCCGGACGGCTCACGGATCGGACCAGATCTGGCGGGACGTCAAGGCGGGCCCGCTGCTGCCGTTCAGCAACGACATGTCCCGAGCGAGTTCCATCGGCAAGGCGACCCTCGGCATCAGCCCGGTCGAGGACCCCAGGTGGGTGTGGTTTACGACGTCCATACCGTCCAGCCGTCCGCGTCGGCGACCCGCGCCGGTGGTGCCCTCGACCCCGACCTGGTGCCGATCGACAACGCGTACTACGAAGGGTCGGCGACGACTGGTGGAACACCGAGGGTCCGCTGCGCGCGCTGCGAGATGAATCGGCGCGCACCGGGTATCGACCGCGTCCTCAGGGAGCGTCACCCGGGCCGGGCCGCCGACACCATCGGGTGGTCGACCTGGGCTGCGGCGGCGGGCTCGTCGCGGAGGAGCTCGCCTCGCGCGGTTACCGGGTCACCGGCATCGACCTGTCGCCCGGCACCGTGAGGGAGCCGCCCGCAGGCACGCGGCGGCGTCCGGCGTCGGAGGTGACGTACCAGGTCGGCTCGGCGTACGGGACCGGAGCTGCCGGCGGAGCTGCGCCCGACGCGGTCGTCGCCTCCGACGTCCTGGAGCACTTCCACGACCTGCCGGCAGCGGCGCTCGCCGAGATCGACCGGCTGCTGAGATTGCCCCGGCGGCGTGCTGCTGTTCGACACGGTGAGACCGGACGGTGCGCAGCTATCTGCTGCTCATCCTCGTCGCCGAAGCTCCTCCCGGGATCATCAAGCCCACGGCACGCACAACTGGAAGATGCTCATCCGGCCCACCGAGCTGCGCGTGCTGCTCGCCTCGGTCGGACTGCGGCTCGCCGACACCCGCGGGCTCGGCCCCCGCCCGGTCATGCCGCTGCTGCTGCCCGGCCTGCTGCGCCACCGCCGCCTGGGCGCGTTCACCCTACCGGTGACGTCTCGGCCACCTTCGCATCGGCACGCCGTCAAACGAAGCACCACGTGAAGGACAGGACAACCATGGTCTCCATACGCTCCGCCAGCGTCGCCGGCACCGAGGTGAAGGCCGAACCGGACGCCGTACGCGCGCTCCTGCTCGACGTCGTGGGCTGCGGCCTGCTGATGCCGGGCGTGGAAAGCCTCACGGCCGAGGACGGCGGCGTCTACCACTACGTGCTGACCACCATCTCCAACGGTGCGTCAGCCGCACTCCCGACCACCGCACCCGCTTCGACACCGCCGACGCGGCCCGGATCAGCTGGGAGCCGGTCGGCGCGCACGGCTTCCGTTCCTGGGGCGAGTTCCGCACCGGTCCCGGCACCGAGCCCGGCACCACCTTCCTGGAGATCGACACGCGGTCCGAGGCCGACGTCGACATCGCCGCCGTGGTGCTGCCGCTGGTCGAGCCGTTCGCGCGGCAGCAGACGACCAGGTCACCGAGGGCTTCCTCACCGCCATCAGGAACGGGTCGAGTCAGGCGCCGGGGCTGCGTCATGACGACGGTGTCCGAGGCCCCGGCGGCCGCCCGCACCCGGACCCGCGGGGTGGCGAAGCTGCTCTCGCTGCGCACCGCGGCGCCCGAGACCGTCGTCCCGCAGCAGGGACGCGTTCGAGACGTACTACCGGGACAGGTACCGGGACGTGGCGAAGGCCGAGGAGATCTTCCGCGGCTCCGGGGTGCCACCCGGCACATGGCCTGGGACCCGCGCACCGCATACGCGGACGGCTATCCGCCGATCAAAGCCGCGGATGGCCGCCTGGGAGGGAGAACGTCCTGGCGATGAGCCGCAGCACGGTGGGCGGCGTCCTGGGCGCGGCGGGCGACGCGGACCCGGCTCACCGACCGGATCGGCTCGTTCGTGATGGCCAGTTGCACCGGGTACGCGGGGCCGACCCCCGACATCCTGCTCGCCAAGGAGTTCGGGCTCGCAACGACCTGCGGCGCACCTTCATCGGGCACATGGGCTGCAACGCCGCGTTCAACGTCCTCAAGACGGCGTTCGACGCGCTGGCGGCCCGCCCCGACGAGCTGGTGCTGGCCGGCAGCGCCGAGGTCTGCTCGGTGCACCACCGCCCGGAGTTCACCGCCGAACAGGCCGTCGTGAACGCCCTGTTCGGCGACGCGGGCGCGATGACGCTGCTGGCGGCGGACGACGGCGCCACGCCGGGGCCGGTGTTCTCGGGACGCACACCGAGACCCACCCGAGACCACGCACGCGATGAGCTGGCACATCGAGGGACCAGGCGTTCGGATGACGCTCTCCCCGTGCGTGCCGTTCTACATCGGCGAGAGCATCGCCCGTTCGCTCGAGCGGCTGATCGCCCCGCACGGCCTGGGCGTCGGCGACGTACGGCACTGGGGCGTCCACACGGCGGCGAAGATCGATCGACTCGTGGGCGAGAAGCTGGACCTGACGCCCACTCAGCCGCCCCTGTCCCGGGCGGTCCTCGCCGAGCACGGCAACTGCTCCTCCGCCACGATCCTGCTGATCCTGGACCGGATCCTGCGCAGGAGCGGCCCGCCCCCGGCGAGTACGGCGTGCTCATGGCCTTCTGGCCCCGGACTGACCATGGAATCGGCGCTCGTCCGCTTCTGACCCCGCCCCGACCCGACACACTCGAACCGAGGGACTTCCCGCCATGACGATCACGACGACGAGCGCGCTCGATCCCCGCTGGACCACCCCCGACCTCCATGCCGCCATCAAGGACCACTACGACGGGCTGATCGAGCTGTACGAGGGACCTGTGGGGCGAGCACATCCACCACGTGGGCCTGGCCCGACGGCGAGCTCCGACCGCGGGCGGCACGCCGCCCAGGTGCGCGGTCGAGCTCATCGCCTTCGGCCCGGTGCCGCCGATGGCCCAGGTCCTCGACGCCGGCTGCGGCATCGGCGCCTCCGCGGTGCACCTCGCGAGCCGGCTCGGCTGCACCGTCGACGGCATCACCATCAGCGCCGAGCAGATCGGCCGCGCCGAGGCGAAGGCGCGCCGAGGAGCCAGCGTCGCGACCAGACCACGTTCCGGCTGCTCGACGCGATGCACACCGACCACGACGACACCTTCCTGACGTCGTGCGGGCGCTGGAGAGCTGCGAGCTGATGCCGGACAGAAGGCGTTCCTCGCCGAGTGCACCCGGGTCTCTCGCCGGGCGGCACGCTCCTGGTCGCCGCCACCCTGGTGCGCCCGCGACGAGAGCCTGGACGCCGACGAGACCGGCTGTTGCACCGCATCTACCGCGACTTCGTGGTCTCCCCACGTCCTGCCGCTGGAGCGCTACGCGGAGCTCGCGGGCGAGCTGGGCCCGGCCGACGTCCGCACGGCCGACTGGTCGGAGCAGGTGTGGGACACCTGGAAGCTGTCCACGGACATCGTCAAACCGGTGTCCGCGGCACCTCGGTGGTCTAAGCTGGTCCGCGCCAGCGGGCATGGACATCTTCCGGTTCCTCAACTCGGTGCCGCTGATGAAGCAGGCGAGCGCGCGGTCATGCACTACGGCGTACTGCGCGCACCAAGCCGGCCGGGAGCTGACCGACATGACGACCCTCCGCCCCGCCGCGACGACCGTCGAGTCGCTCGTCGCCGACCTGCTGACCCAGCCGTGGCTGATCGACCTGTTCGGCGAACTCACCGAACGCCAGAAGGCGTCGACCGCGGCGACCGAGCAGCCGCGCGCCAGGACGCCGCCGCCACGCGTCTTCTGGCCCTTCCACTCGCCCCAGTTCCCGCTGATGGTGACCGAGGCGCACGGCAGCGCATCTCGACGCCGACGGCGAACACCCACCGACCGTCACCTTCGGCTTCGGCGCGCAGGCGCTGCGCACGGGCACAGTTCGCAGCCGGTGGTGGACTTCGTCCGCGACCACTCACGACCACCACCGGCGACGGCTACTGCACCCCGGTCGAGGCCCAACTCGTCGACCTGCTGGGTGAGTTCGTGCCGCACTGCGAGAAGTTCGCGTTCCTCAACTCGGGCACCGACGCGACCGCGGCCGCCATCCGAGCTGGCCCGGGCGCACACCGGCCGCCGGATGGTGGCCAAGTTCGAGGGCGCGCTGCACGGCGTGCACGACCTCGGCATGCACACCACGGCCTTCTGGTACCACGGCCACCCGACCCAGCTCCTTCCCCGGCAACGCGCGGACGGCGGCATCGAGCGGCAGTCCGCCCTCACCAGGGTGCCGGCCTGCCGAGCCGCGCGACCTGCTGGTGCTGCCCAACGACCCGGGGTGCGGGCCGTGGAGCTGATCGAGCGGCACAAGACGAGCTGGCCTGCGTGCTGACCGAGGCGGCGTCCTCGTCGTTCTCGTTCGTCGAGCACACGGTCCCGCTCCTGAAGACGGTGTCCGAACGCTGCCGGACGCTGCGCGTGCCGTTCGTCCTCGACGAGGTGCTCACCGGATTCCGCTACGGGCCCGGCGGCGCCGCCGCGTACTTCGGCATCGAGGCCGACCTGTGCACTGCTACGGCAAGGTCCTCAGCGGACTCGGCATCCTGCGTGTCCGCGGTCGGCGGCCGGGCCGCGCTCTCGACCACGCCAGACGTCCCGGCTGCCGCTGACATCGGGCCGCAAGACCTGCGTGCAGACCACCCACGCCGGCAACCACCTGGCGCTGTGCGCCTGTACGCGAGCCTGCGGCGTGCTGCACGAGCAGCGCGACACGTACTACCGAGACGACGAAGGTCGCCCGCGGTAGGAGCGGCTCGCCGCGTTCCGCGCCGAGACGGACATTCCACTGCGGCTCGTCGGGTTCGGCGACTTCATCGGTTCGTTCGGCTCTGGAGCACGACTCGTACGACGACTACCGGGCGTTCGCCGGGTCGGTGAACCCCATCGCGTTCTTCCTGCTGACCCTGATGCTGCGCAAGCGCGGCTTCTACACGCTCAGCCTGCCGATGCTGTTCACCGGCGGCGCGCACAGCACGGAGGGACCTGGACGCGCTGGTGTCGGCGGTCACCGACTCGCGCGCGAACTCGACCGGCACGGCTTCCCGTTCATCCTGCCCGGGACCGGTCAGCGCGCGGAGCGCCGTCGACGAGCGGGTCGACGCCGTCGTCGTCGGGGCAGGCCCGACCGGCCTGGTGGCGGCCGTGCGGCTGGCCTCGCCGCCGGCGGACGCCGGGTACTCCTCCTCGAAGGCGGCGGCGAGCCGGGCGGGCGAGCTCGCACCACCGAGCACCAGGGCTTCCACCCGCTCGGCCCGCGCGCTCCCTGTACCGCACCGCGACCGGCTGCGGGCGCTGGGCCGTGCTGCGCGTCCCGGGCCGGGCGCCCGCACTCCGCGGGCGCTGGCCCTGCGGGACGGGGCGCTGCACCCCGGGGTACGCGGCGGCCGGGGCCCGCCTGCGCGCACCGGCTCTCCGCTCCGTGAACGGATCGCGGTGGCCCGGGCTGCTGCCTGGCCCGCGGCCGCACCGACCTGGCCGGCACCGACGCACGAGTGGCTGGGCGACCGCTGCCCACCGAGCGGGCCCGGCAGAAGGCCGCCTTCGCGGTGCTGCGCATGAGCAGTTACGGGCGCCCCGACATGATCGGCGGACGCATGTCGCGCACTTCGCCGAGGTGCGGCGGTGTGGAGTGACCACGTCGACGGCGGCTGGCGCACCTGACCGACGCGCGCTCGCGCGGGCCGAGGAGCTGGGTGTCGAGCTGCAGCACCGGGTCCCGGTGCGCGGTCGTGTGGGCGCGCGCCCACGGTGGTGACCGCCGAAGGGCATCCGTGCGCGCCCGGTCGGTGGTGCTCGCTTCGGTCCGTCTGTGCGCGCGGCGGGGCCGGCTCCTCGGTCTGGCCGACCGGGCACGAGGTGCTCCTGGTCGCCTGGCGCGCCCCTGCACACCGCCTGCTCTGGACGTGGCGCTGAGCCCGGCTGCCCGACCCGCGCCGCACGCCTCGTCTTCGGCGTCGACGAGCCGCTGTACCTGTATCGGTCTTCCCGCACGGCGGCTGGCCTTTGAGGGGGCGCCGTGCTGCACCTGGCGCATACGACGACGGCGCCGGACTCGGCGCGACCGAGGTCCTGGCTTGGCTGTACAGGCTCGACCAGTGCCAGCCCGGCTGGCAGGACGCCCTGGTGCACGAGCGCGCCCTGCCGCGCATCACGCGATGGCGAGAAGCCCCTGCTCGAGGCGCACCGGCGGCCTGACGGGCCGTCCCGACGTGCGGGTCCCCGGCCATCAGGGGTCTTCGTGGCGGGTGACTGGGTCGGGCCCTCCGGTCTGCTCGCGGACGCCCGCGTACTCCAGCGGGACCCGGGCGGCCGAGGCCGCGGCCGCCCGTCTGTGACGCCCTCAGACGTCAGAAGCTCAAGTCACCTCAGACCCAACGGAGTTGCCATGTCCGATCCGTATCGCCGCGCTCGGGGGCTCGTTGCGCTCGGGCTCGGTCTCCCGCGGCCGCGCGCTGCGGGCGTGCGCGGCGCGAGCCCACGCCGGAGCTTGAGGCCGAGGTCACTCCTGGTGTGCGGCACCGACCTGAGTGCTGCCGCCCCACGGCCCGGACCACCACGAACCCCCTGCGCCGCCGAGCTGCGGCTGCTGTCAGCTGCGCGCCGCGGACGAAAGGGATTGCTTCTGGCCAGTCCGACGTACCACGGCGGCATGTCCGCTGCTCAAGAACGCCCTCGACCACGCGAGGGGCTGGCCGGTGACGACGCCCGGCTACTCTGGACGGACAGCTCGCGCTGCCTGAGCGCGTGGCGTGGAGCAGAGGTGGTACCGGCTGCGTGCCCGCGCTCGCCGCGCTGCGCACCTGCGCGCAGTCGTTGCGCGGCTGGGCCGTTCCGATGGGGGTCGTGGTGCCGGCCGGCACGGAGTTCGCCGCGTCCGGCGCCTGCGCCGACCTCGCGCACCGCGCCCGCCTGGACATCCTCACGGACCAGGTGCTGGAGTTCGCCGCGATGCGCCGGGGCGGCGCGTCAGCCGAGGCTGTCCAGGTCCCGCAGCTGTCGGTCTAGGGCCCGCTCGACCGGGCTCAGCGGAATGGCGGGCCTGACCCTCTCAAAGCGGGTACGAGAGCGTGGACCGGGGATGCTCGTCGGGCAGGTAGAGCCACATCTGCCCGTAGGCGACCAGGCAGTTGTACGCCTCGCCCAGGACGCGGGCGATGACACCCAGGGCGGAACATCGCTCCTCTCGGCAGCCGCACACGACGGTGCGGCGCGGAGCCCTGATGCTCGGGGCGGCGCTAAACGGCCACTAGGGCCGGTCATCGGCCGCATGTGAAAAACGTCACCCCCCACAGGTGAAGGCAGCACTGTCCGCGTCCGGCCGGTAATCGCAGAATTCTGGCCGTGAGACAGCGGCCCCCCGCACGGAGAGTCTCCGTCCGCACCTCACACCGCCCAGACATTCACTGCCCGGCACATTCAGGGAGAGGTTTCCATGGTCAACGCAGTATCGTCCGGCTCACCACCTCGACCCTGACACTCACCCAGGCTCGCGGGGCCAGCCGGTCGCTGGTGATCGAGGACCTGGACGGCGCGGGACAGTGTGACGTCGCGCTGTTCGGCATCTGCATCATCTCCGTCCCGGCGAACGGCGCCACCGGACAGTTCGCGGCATGACCGGTGCCGGGGAGCACAGAAACCGGGACGGCGCCCGTGACGCCGTCACTGCGCTGCCAGGGCTTCAAGCGTCATCTCAGCCTCGGTCGTGGTTCCCGGCGAAAGTCGCCTATCTGGCCTCGCGGCGCGGCGTCACCGCGCTGCGCGGCCCGCACGAGCGGAAGGTCCTCGTGCCTGCTCGACGGCACGCACACCGTCGACCGAGCTGCGAGGCGTCCCTGGCGACGCCCGCCGAAGAGGCGCAGTCGCTGGACGCACCGACCCGGTCGGGGCTGCTGGGTTCGCCGGCATCCCGGCCGGCACCGGGCGACGATCAGAGCCGGCCCGATGCAGCCGAGGCGTACCGGGACCTGGCGGGCCTCGGCGCAGCCACCGGGCATCGGCCGAACTGGCGGGCGCCGCCCTCGGGTTGGAGGAGCTGCCTCGCAGCATCAGAGGCGGAGCCGATTGCGCCGCGTGCGCGAGTCGGGCGCTCGGTCGCCGCCGCCGGCGCCGCCCCACCACCTCGACGGGACTCACCCTCGTCCTGTGCGACGACTACCTTCTCGAACTCGCCGACGTCGACGCGCGGCACCGCGCCGACGGAACGACGCCTGGCTGCCGCCCAAGGTGTGCGGCACCGACCCGTGGGTGGGGCCGATCTTTCCCGTCCGGGACAGGGCCCGTGCCGTCCTGCATCCGCCGACCGGCTGCGCGGACACCGTCGCTCGGAACGCCATGATGATAGAATGTGCAGCGCGCTGCTGGTTTGGCGCGAGAGGCCGCCTGCGCGGCCGGCCGCCCTCGCCGGCCGCGGGCCGCGCCGTCACGCCGTGCACCTCACGGTCCTGGAAGCCGCCAAAGCGGCTTCGCGGAATGCAGAGTATCCGGCGCAGGGGCCTGGTGCACACGCTGGATCACGCTGCTGCGGGCGTCCGCTCCATCCCGATGCACCGGCGCCCCCAGTGCCCGCAGCCTGCGGCGACCCCGACCTGGTGGCGCCGGTGCGCGCCGTTCGTCCCGTCGAGAGCCGGCCGAAGACCATGCGTCCCGGCAGCGGCCGCGCCGAGGGAATCGTGCGGACGCTGGAGCTGCCGGCACCATCTCTGTGGGCCCCGTCACCGGGATCGTGAGAAGAGAGGAAATCCGGCGCGCGCGGGCAACCCTCGACTTCTGTCGACAGCTAATCTAGTCTGGCCACACCTCGCCTTCAGCCCGCACGATCTGGCCGGTCTGCGCGCGCGGCCTGCCGGGTGCTGAGCGGAGGCAAGCTCGACCCGACCGAGGCGCAGGTCAGTGCCCTGGGCGAGGCAGTGCGGAACGCAGGCACAGCGGTGCAGCGCGGCGGGGCGACGAGCCGCGCGATCCGGGACGTGCTGCCGCGCGCTCGGCATGGACGCCCTGCACCAACGCCTGCCAGCTCACGGCGGAGCAGCAGCTGCGCGTTTACTGGCGACGGCGTGCACGCAGGGCTCCGCACTTCCAGTACGTGCCGCGGCCGTTCGACGAGACGCGGCCACCGACTTTGGACCCGGTGCCGGTCGATGATGACGGCCGGGCGGCACCGGCTGCTGCCACGTCGATGCTCTACTTCTCCAGCGGTGCCCAGCCGAGGACGGGCTGACCTGCGACTCCCAGCAGGAACGCGGCGGGCAGCAGTCCCGGGACCCTTGCTCCAAGGGTTCCTGGGCTGGTGGAGCGGGACGCGGTGGCCCTGTGGTGTACAACCGCACCCGCCAGCCCGCCGTGGACCTCGACGCACGTTCGCCGCACCCGAGGTGGACCGGATCCGCGAGGGGTGCGCGGTGGGGCGCAGGTGTGGGCCTGGGCCTCACACCCTCCGACTTCGGCATCCCCGTCGTGGCGGCGCTCGGCCGGCACCGACACGCCGCAGGACGTGGTCTTCGCTTCCCACTTCGGTCTGGTGCGCCCTGCGCCAGGCGCTCACCGAGATGGGGCAGATGCTGCCGGCAGTACTGCCGCGCCGGCCGGGCGGCCCCGGCCGCGATCGACGACCGACGTGCCGTCCACTGGTGGCGCACCGCCACGCTTCGCCAGCCAGCCGTACCTGACGTAGATCCGCTCAACCGCCGAAGGTTCCCGTGAGTTGGGCCTACTGCTCACGTACTGATCTCCTCCTGGACGACATCACCGCGGTGCACGATCTGCGCGCGCCCGGGGCCCTCGAACTGCTGGTCCTCTCGACCAGACCCGGCCGGATCTGGAACTGCCCGTGCTCCAGGTGATCGTGCCCGGCCTGCGCGCACTTCTGGGCGCAGGCTGGGCACCGGCGGCTTCTTCGACGTGCCGGTGGAGCTCGGCGAGGCTGGCCCGGGCCGACGGACTGCGCCGACCTGCGAACCCTGTCCCGCTGTGTCGTGTAGAAGCCCCTGAAAGCAGGTGACTCTCGCACCCCGCCCTCAAGAGCAACCCGGCCACTCGGTCAACATTCTGTCAACACAAGTCACCCACAGTCTTCACGCCAGTCCCATAGATCTGAGACAAACTCGCTCCGGTCGGAGCAGGAGTCCATGAAGGCCGATATACGTCGGGGGACGGGGCATGGGTCATGGGACTGCGTGAGCGTCTGGCGGACGCGTCGATAGGCACTCCGCGACAGGAACCCGGTCCGGCCTCGCCCTGCCCGGGCCGCGGCTGGCCCGGGTCATCCCTGCGCGTGGCCCCGCTGTGCTGCACGTCCATCACGGCGCTGAAACGTGTTCAGCACGAACCCTGAGCCCCACCGGCCGGGCCGGTGCCGTCGCCGGGCTGGTCGTGGTCTTCCTCATCCAGCTGCGGCACTCCTCCTTATGGGCCGCACGCAGGCCGCGCGCGCGCTCACCCTGGGGCGCCCAACTCCCTCGCTCACCTACCCTGCCGTTGTTCGTGTACCACGCGCAATGGGGGCGCGCTGGGCGGGTTCTTCGCCGGTTCGCTGCTGCTCCTGCTGCCGTCCCGGGCCGCCTGGACGCTGTTCGCCGCCACCGGCCTGAGCATGTTCTGCCGCCGCTCCTGGCCGGCCAGGGATCGTCGACTCGATCTATCTGCTGTCAGTCCACGCTGCTGACCGGTCTGGTGGTCTACGCGCTGTCGCGGCTCAGCGAGGTGATCCAGGAACTGGCCGACGCCCACGGCGAGCTGGGCCCGGCTCGCGGTGGTGCGGGAGCGGCTCAGGTTCGCCCGGGACCTGCACGACCTGCTCGGATTCAGCCCGTCTGCGATCACCCTGAAGAGAGTGAGCTCGTGCACCGGGCTGATCCCGGCCCACCCCGAGCAGAGGCCACGCAGGAGGTGACCGACATCCCTGTCCATCTCCCGCCAGTCGCTCGCCGACGTGCGACGGGTCGCGAGCGGCTTCCGCGACATGTCGCTCGACCAGGGAGGTCACCTCGGCGGAGTCGGTGCTGCACGCCGCCGACGTGGAGGTGCAGCTGCGCGTGGTGGCGGGACCGGCCGACCGCCAGGTGGAGAGCGTCCTCGCCGCGGTGCTCGGGGAGGCCGTGACGAACGTCCTGCGGCACAGCAAGGCGACCTGCTGCGCCATGAACTCACCGCCGAGCGCGACGAGATGACCCTCACCGTGGTCAACGACGGCGTGCCGGACGAGCCGACGGCGCCGTCCCGGCACGGCGGCAGCGGCCTGGAGAACCTCGCCCTGCGGGTGTGCGCGAGATCGGCGGCACGCTCAGCTCCTCACGTCCTGGCGGACGGCTCTTCGAGGTACGGGCCGTCGCCCCGCGACAACCCGCCGCGTGAGCACGCCCGGCGCGCCGGTGTTGGAACCCTGAACTTTCCATACTCGTACTGGCGTTCTGTTGGTAGAGTCCCCGCCGTTCGGGGCCCACGGAAAGCTGGGCCGGGGGACGAAACGGGGGCGGCACGTTGATTCGTGTACCGCTGGCCGAGGACATGCACATGGTGCGTGGCGCACTCGTGGCCTTGCTGAATCTGAGCACGACATCGAGATCGTGTGTGAGGTGGAGAACGGGGACGACATCGTCCCCGAGGCACTGCGGCACCGCCCCGACGTGGCGGTCATCGACATCGACCTGCCCGGCACCGACGGACCGACGGCCTCCGCGAACCCGTGGGAGGAACTGCCGAGTGCCGTGTCCTCATCCTGACCAGCATGGGCCGTCCCGGCACCCTGCTGCGGGCGATGGCCGCCAAGGTGGACGGCTACCTCCTCAAGGGACGCCCCCTGCCGGCCGAACTGGCCTCCGCGGTACGGCGGGTGGGCGCGGGCATGCGCGTGGTCGACCCGCAGCTGGCGGTGGCGGCCTGGGGCGGGCGGACGAGCCCGCTGACGAGCGGAGACCGAGGTCCCGCGGCTCGCCTCGGGGGCCGAGCCCTCGGAGATCGCCGACAAGCTCCACCTGTCCACCGGCACGGTCCGCAACTACCTGACGAACATCACCACCAAGCTCAACGCCCGCAACCGCCTGACGCCGTCCTGATCGCGCAGAGAGTCCGGCTGGCTGCTGTGAAGAGGCCGACGCCAGCGGTCAGCAGTCCTCCGTCATCCCCGCGGCGATCAGATAGCTGAGGACGGCCTCGGTCACCTCCGGCGGCAGCGGCAGGGATCGCCGCGGCCCGGGACGGGGTGACCGGCCAGGCCAGCAGGCCGACGACCCAGACGGCCTCCGGCCTGTGCAGCTGCACCCAGTGCGCCGACCCGGCGGACCGCAGCGCGAGGCCCGCCGACTCCAGGGTCATCGACACGTCGCTCATCAGCCGGACTCAGCCGCTGCGCGGACACTCCGACGGGCGTGAACCCGGCACCCTGCCGGGTCGTGATGACGGACAGCAGCGGCCCCTTCAGGTCCTCCAGGCTCAGGGTGCGCACGATCAGGTGGGACAGCCGGCGCAGCATCGGCCACAGCACCAGGTGTACGCGGCCCGGCCCCCCGCCCGTCCTGTCGGCCGGCAGCCGGCCCGTGCTGATGTTGGCCAGCAGGACGGGACCGAGCTGCATCCTCCGGAGCGCCTCGCGCACCACGGGTGTGGGCGCGCTGATCCGCTCGGTGCCGAACCGGCTGCGCAGTACCAACTCGTCGTCCGTGTCGCCCTGTTCGACGGTCACGTCCTCGTGCAACGACCAGATGGAGCGCGCGGCCCTCGACGACCCGCGACATGTCATCCCCTCTCGTCGGGGCCCGATTCTCACCGAGTCGCCGTGCCCCCGACAGACAGATCGTCATTCGTCCCCCATGAACTTCTCATGTCCGTGCGGTGCGGCGTCCCTCGTCGGCGGCCCGGCTTTTGCCGGTCGCAAGGGGCGCTTCCTACGGTTCCGCCATGACCGTGCAGACAGCAGACAGCCCGCCGGTGCGGCAGCAGCCCGGTCCGGCCAGAGTGAGGCGTCTGGACCGGGTGATCATCCGGTTCGCGGGCGATTCCGGTGACGGTATGCAGCTCACCGGGGACCGGTTCACCTCGGAGACGGCCTCGTTCGGCAACGATCTGTCGACCCTGCCGAACTTCCCGGCCGAGATCCGCGCCCCCGCCGGCACCCTGCCCGGCGTCTCCTCCTTCCAGCTGCACTTCGCCGACCACGACATCCTCACCCCCGGCGACGCGCCCAACGTGCTGGTCGCGATGAACCCCGCCGCGCTGAAGGCGAACATCGCCGACGTGCCGCGCGGCGCCGAAGTCATCGGGAACACCGACGAGTTCACCAAACGCGCGATGGCCAAGGTCGGCTACGCACGCGCGCCCGCTGGAGGACGGCTCGCTGGACGGCTACCAGGTCCACCCCGTCCCGCTGACCACGCTGACCGTGGAGGCGCTCAAGGAGTTCGACCTGTCCCGCAAGGAGGCCGAACGCTCCAGAACATGTTCGCCCTGGGCCTGCTGTCCTGGATGTACCACCGGCCCACCCAGGGCACCGAACGCTTCCTGAAGCAGAAGTTCGCCCGCAAACCCGAGATCATGAAGGCCAACCTGGCCGCCTTCCACGCCGGCTGGAACTTCGGCGAGACCACCGAGGACTTCGCCGTCTCCTACGAGGTCGCCCCCGCCGCCACCGCGTTCCCCACCGGCACCTACCGCAACATCTCCGGGAACCTGGCCCTGTCCTACGGACTGATCGCCGCCTCCCGCCAGGCCGACCTGCCCCTCTACCTCGGCTCCTACCCCATCACCCCGGCCTCGGACATCCTCCACGAACTGTCCCGGCACAAGAACTTCGGCGTGCGCACCTTCCAGGCCGAGGACGAGATCGCCGGCATCGGCGCCGCCCTGGGCGCCGCGTTCGGCGGCAGCCTCGCGGTCACCACCACCTCCGGCCCCGGCGTGGCCCTGAAGTCGAGACCATCGGCCTGGCCGTGTCGCTGGAACTGCCGCTGCTGGTGGTCGACATCCAGCGCGGCGGCCCCTCCACCGGCCTGCCCACCAAGACCGAACAGGCCGACCTCCTGCAGGCCATGTACGGCCGCAACGGCGAAGCCCCGGTACCGATCGTCGCCCCCTGCACTCCCGCCGACTGCTTCGACGCCGCCCTGGAAGCCGCCCGCATCGCCGTCACCTACCGCACCCCGGTGTTCTTGTTGTCCGACGGCTACCTCGCCAACGGCAGCGAGCCCTGGCGCATCTCCGGTGGTGGGTGAACTCCCGGATCTGCGCGTGCAGTTCACCACCAGGCTCAACCACACGGCTGGACGACGGCACCGAGGTGTTCTGGCCCTACAAGCGGGACCCGAAGACCCTCGCCCGGCCCTGGGCCATCCCCGGCACCCCGGGCCTGGAGCACCGCATCGGCGGCATCGAGAAGCAGGACGGCACGGGCAACATCTCCTACGACCCGGCCAACCACGACTTCATGGTCCGCACCCGCCAGGCCAAGATCGACGGCATCGACGTCGCCGACATCGACGTCGACGACCCCACCGGCCGGGCCACCACCCTGGTCCTGGGCTGGGGTTCGACCTACGGCCCCATCACCGCCGCCGTCCGCCGACTGCGCGCCGCCGGCGACACCATCGCGCAGGCCCACCTGCGCCACCTCAACCGTTCCCGAAGAACCTCGGCGAGGTTCTCAAGCGCTACGACAAGGTGGTGATCCCCGAGATGAACCTCGGCCAGCTCGCCACCCTCATCCGCGCGAAGTACCTGGTCGACGCCCGAGCTCACAGCCCAGGTCAACGGAATGCCGTTCAAGGCCGAGCAGCTGGCCCCAGGTCCTCAAGGAGGCCGTCGATGCCCGTTGAGTCACATCGCCTCTGCGCAGCGCCGACGCCGAGCAGTCCATGAAGGACTTCAAGTCCGACCAGGAAGTGCGCTGGTGCCCGGGCTGCGGCGACTACGCCATCCTCGCGGCCGTCCAGGGCTTCATGCCCGAACTCGGCCTCGCCAAGGAGAACATCGTCTTCGTCTCCGGCATCGGCTGCTCCTCCCGCTTCCCGTACTACATGAACACCTACGGGATGCACTCCATCCACGGTCGCGCCCCCGCCATCGCCACCGGACTCGCCTCCTCCCGCCGCGACCTGTCCGTCTGGGTCGTCA
Organism: Streptomyces sp. KL116D; assembly: GCF_030766975.1. NCBI lineage: Bacteria > Bacillati > Actinomycetota > Actinomycetes > Kitasatosporales > Streptomycetaceae > Streptomyces > Streptomyces sp. KL116D. The sequence goes on from NZ_JASERH010000070.1 coordinate 64,944, forward strand.
CCGGCGACGGCGACGCCCTCTCCATCGGCGGCAACCACCTCATCCACGCCCTCCGCCGCAACGTCAACCTCAAGATCCTCCTCTTCAACAACCGCATCTACGGCCTCACCAAAGGCCAGTACTCCCCACCTCCGAAGTCGGCAAGATCACCAAATCGACCCCGATGGGCTCCCTCGACGCCCCCCTTCAACCCCGTCTCGCTCGCCATCGGCGCCAACGCGTCCTTCGTCGCGCGGACCGTCGACTCCGACCGCAAGCACCTCACCGAGGGTGCTGCGCCAGGCAGCGGCCCGACCCAGGCACCGCGCTCGTCGAGATCTACCAGAACTGCAACATCTTCAACGACGGCGCCTTCGAGGTCCTCAGCGACAAGCAGCAGGCCCAGGACGCCGTCATCCGCCTGGAACACGGGCAGCCGATCACCTTCGGCGCCGGGCAGGGTCGAGGGCGTCGTCCGCGACGCACGGACCGGAGAGCTGGAGGTCGTCGCGGTGACCGAGGACAACCGCGCGCGGCTCGTCGTCCACGACGCGCACGCCGCGTCCCCCGACCACGGCCTTCGCCCTCTCCCGCCTCGCCGACCCCACGGGACATGGAGAAACGAGCCTCCACCACACCCCCATCGGCGTCTTCCGCGACGCTCAACGCCCCCGTCTACGACACCCAGATGGCCGACCAGCTCGACGCCGCCGTCGAACAGCACGGCAGGGGCGACCTCGGTGCCCTCCTCGCCGGGCAGCGACACCTGGACGGTCGTGGGCTGCAGGCGCCACCCGCTTCCGCACGAAGAGCCCCGGACACGAGGCTGCGCCCGGGGCCTCTCGTGTCTCGGTCACGCATCGGGGATGTCCCTCTTGGCACGGATCAGCGTCTCTCTGCTGATGATCCACACGATGCGCTCGTAGTCGGCCCGGCCGGCGTCCGAGGGCGCGACGGCTCCAGCACCGCCGTGGCCTCGGTACCCATGACGGCGAAGCTGCCGTCGCTCAGCTCGAAGAGGTCGGGACAGGTCTCACCGTTGGTGCACTCTCAGCTGAGGAGCTGTTCCGAGTCGGCGGGTGATGCGCGCGGTCGAGAGATCTTCGCTCAACTGAACTGCCCCTTTGCTGCTGCCCGGTCCGCCAAATCCCGGTCCAACGAGACGGTCCCCATTTCGACACGGGCAACGAACCCAATAGGGCCGAAACCACTCCGTCTGTAGGGCCGCAGCGAAGGCGTGACCTGCAGCGCACCGCCCAGGGGCGGATAAGGGCGCACACAGGGCGCACATCGAGCTCATTCGCGCTCCGCTCCCTCCGGCGGGCCACCCACGACCCACCACTCCTCGGGATCCTCGGCGAGGCTCGGCGAGCACGCCGTCCACCGCCCTGCCGACCCGCCCCTCCAGGGACTCGGCGGGCAGGCTGCGCCTGTGTGGTCGACCGTCCGGGCCCAGTAGGCGGCGAAGACCGCGTTGCGGCAGAGCACCCGTAACGCCCCCACCAGCTCGTCCCAGTCGTACACGTGCCGACGCGGTAGGCCAGGACGCTCACCGCGTACTCGCGGTTGCTGAACAGCATCTGCCGGCGTTCGCGCTCGGACAGTCCGTCGAGCGTGCTCATCGCCGGCTCAGGTCGGATCGTCGATCGCCCGGTCCAACTGGGTCACGCGATCGAGCCGGTGGTACTGGATGAGTTGGCCCGACGAATCTCTCCCGCCGCAGTTCGGTCAGTTCACGTGCCAGTACGTCGACCAGGTCCCGATCCCGCTGAAGGCGGTCGGCACCTCGGTCGGACCGGGGAGCGCGCCCACCGGGGCGGCACTATCCGTATGACCATGTCAAAGCAAACCCCAGGTCGGCAGCGAGGTTGGCGCCCTAGAGAGACGTCTGCCCCGAGGGCCCTGCGCATGCCGGGCCGAACGGGCACCGAGTGCCCCAGGAGCGGGGGCCGGAAGGCTAGTTACGTCAGGAGGACGACCCGGGGGCCCGGGACTCGTCGTACGCCTCTCGCGCCGCTGACCACCGCCGGCAGCCGCCGCTCGTCCACTCGGCGAGCGAGCGGACCTGCGCCGCGGCCTTTGCCTGGCCCAGCTCGGTGAGCGGGAGTAGTCGACCGCGGCGGGATCACCGGCTTGGCGTCGCGGTGCACCATGCCGTCGCGCTCCAGGGTCTGCAGCGTCTGCGTGAGCATCTTCTCGCTGACCCCGCCGATCTCCCGGCGCAGCTCACTGAACCGGAAGGAGCGCTCCTGCAACGCCAACAGCACGAGCACGCCCAGCGACTCGTGACGTGTTCGAGGACCAGCCGCTGCGGGCAGAGCCCGCCGGCACTGTCCCGCGTCCACTGCCTCACCCTGCTTACCGCCATGGAAGTACCTTACTTCAAAGTGGGTACTTACGGATCCACAGTGCCACGCCTTACGGTGAGGAAGGAAAGCACCGCACCGAAGGAGATTTCAGACATGAGCCTCGTCGTCACCGGAGCCACCGGCCAGCTCCCGGCCGTCTCGTCGTCAGGGCTGCTCGACGCGGGCGTGCGCCAGGAGATCGCCGCCGTCGTGCGCGACAAGGAGAGAGGCCGCGGACTTCGCCGAGCGTGGCGATCGAGGCTGCGCATCGCCGACTACAGCGCGCCCGCCACGCCTCACGGACGCCTTCCGGTCCGGCGACCGGAGTGCTGCTGATCACTCCGGCAGCGAAAGGTCGGGCAGCGCGTCCCCCAGCACCGGGCCGTGATCGACGCGCGAAGGCCGCCGCGCGTGGCCTCCCTCGCGTACACCGTGCTGGGCGGGCCCGGTACCGCCGACTTCGCGCTGGCCGACGAGCACAAGGTCACCGAAAGCAGGCGGTCCTGGACTCGGGCCTGCCGTACACGTTCCTGCTTTGCGGCAGGGTGGTACCACGAGAACTACACGCGGGAACCTCGCCGCCGTCCTGGAGCACGGCGCCGTCGTGGCGATCCGCGGGCGAGGGCCGGATCGCCTCCGCCTCGCGCGCCGACTTCGCCCGCGGCGACACTGTCGCCAAATGCTGACCGGCGAGCCACAGAGAGCTAAAGGCGCACAGGCTGGAGCGGCTGGCGACGCGCTGGTCAACTCGCCGAGGTGCGCCGCCGAGGTCAGCGAGCGGTCCGGCGAGGACGTCGTCTACCGCGCCGTGACGCCCGCGGAGAACCGGGAGGTGCTGCTCGGCCGGGCTGCCCGCCCCGTTCGCCGACATCCTCGTGGGCGTCGACACCGCCATCGAGGCAGGGCCTGCTCGCCCGTCGGAACGAGGATCTGCGCGGCTCATCAGGCGCCCCACCAGCCGGTCGCCAAAGGCCGTCGCCGACGCCCTGAAGTAGCCCGGCCGACGTCGCAGGTCAGGGACGTCAGGACCGTATGGCGATACGGGCATGACACGCACTGCCCGCGGCGCTACCTTCATGGGTGGCCGCCGCGGGGCTGCTCAGTGTCTGGAGGAGGACGGCGTTGGCCGAAGGAAAAGCAGGACGGGCGCGTCGGACTCCCCTCAACGGATTCGCGGCCTACGGCATGTGGGGGCTCGTGCCGCTGTTCTGGCCGCTGCTGCCCAAGCCCGCCGGCTCGGTGATCCTGGCCCACCGGATGGTGTGGTCGCTGGCCGTCGTGGGCGTCGCCCTGCTCTTCGTCCGCAGGCGGGATGGGCCCGAGCTGCTGCGGCAGCCGAGCGGCTCGGTCTCGTCGTCGTCGCCGCCGCCGTCATCACCGTCAACTGGGGCGTCTACATCTGGTCGGTGAACGCCGGGCGTGGTGGAGGAGCCTCGCTCGGCTACTTCATCAACCCGCTCGTCTCCATCGCGCTCGGCGTGCTGCTGCTCGGCGAGCGGCTGCAGCCCGCGCAGTGGACGGCCGTCGGCGTCGGCCTGCTCGCGGTCCTCGTGCTCGCCGTCAGGGTACGGGCAGCCGCCGTGGATCTCGCTGGTCCTCGCCGCCTCTCCTTCGGGACGTACGGGCTCGTCAAGAAGAAGGGTGGACCTCCTCGGCGGCCTGGGTCGCTGGCTGCGCGAGACCGCCGGTGCAGTTCTGCCACCTGCGCTCGGCTATCTGGTCTGGCTCGGCTTTTAGGGCCGGTCGACCTTCGGCGGCGAGGCGTCGGCCATGCCGCGCTGCTCTGCCTCCACCGGTGTCGGCGGCGGCCATTCCGCTGGTCTGCTTCGGGGCCGCCGCGATCCGGGTGCCGCTGTCCACGCTGGGGCTGTTGCAGTACCTCGCGCCCGTCTTCCAGTTCGTCCTCGGGATGGTGGCCGCCGCGAGGATGCCGCCGGAGCGGTGGGCCCGAGTTCGGGCTCGTGTGGGTGGCGCTCGTCCTCCTCACCTGGGACGCGTTGCGCTCCGCTCGGCCAGGAAGGTTCGGCTGGCCCGAGCGGAAGCCGGCTGCCGTCGCACCTTCTGCGGAGGCCGGGGTCGAGTCGTGGTTCCAGCGGGAGTCGGCCGTCTGAGCCACTGCGTCTGCCGGGATCGGGTCGCGTCGGCGGGTGCGGGTTGTGGTAGGTTGCTCGCGCTCGCGGCAGAGCCTCGATCAGTCGATACCGCCCGCGCCCCCTGCGCAGGCCTCCTCCCAGCAGCAGCGCGCCTGTCGCCTGCATGGCCACCGGGACCGCCAGGAGCTTACCTGAACCGCCGACAGGAGTCGCCTCCGGTGTCGTGCCGGTCAGGGTCAGTGCCGCACACCGCCGTCACCGCCGAGATGCCGAGGGGCCGAGGCGAACTGGGTCGCCGTGTTCAGCAGGCCGCTCGCCAGTCCCTGCTCGTGTTCGGCCACGCCGTCCGTCGCCGCGATGGTCGCCGTACGCGAGGGCGAAAGGCGGTGCCCGCAGAGATCAGGGTCAGGAACATCGCCGCGTACGTCAGTCAGGCCGACCGGCAGGAACGGAGGCCGTAGGCGAGGACCGCCAGGAGGAAGCCGCCGAAGGCGGCGCGGACGTTTGCCGAAGCGGTTCACGAGGCGGGGCGTCAGGGGTCAGGGCAGGACCGCGTCGCGGCCACTCACGATCAGCGCGATCGCAAGTCTGGAGCGAGGACCAGCCGCGCAGCTCCTGGAGGTACAGGGTCAGCTCGAACTGAAGCCGAGAGGCGCCGACGAAGAGCAGGGCGCCGAGGTCGGCGCGGACCGTGGCCCTGTTGCGGAGGATGCCGAGGCGGACCAGGGCGTCTTCCCGCGCCGTTCGACGGCGACGAACACCGCCAGCAGGGAGCGGCCGCCGCCACCGCGCCCAGCGTCAACCACCCAACCATCAGGCCGTGCTCCCGGAGCGTACGACGCCGAAGGCGAGCAGCAGCATCGCGCCGGCCGCCGTGAGCGCGCCCGGGACGTCGAAGCCGGCCCCGGTGCGGGCCGGGGCGCTCTGCGCGGGATCAGCCGCAGCGCCGCCACGAGGATGGCCGCGGAGAGCGGGACCGAGGCGAAGGACCCAGCGCCAGCCCAGTTCGGTGAGCACGCCGCCGATGACCAGGCCGAGCGAAGCCGCCCGCCGCCGTCCCCGCGAGACCAGCGGCGCCTGGTTGCGGCGCGGCCTCCTCGTACGAGGTGGTGATCAGGAGAGCGCGGCCGGGGTCGCGAACGCCGCCGCCACCCGGTCACGAACCGGGCCACGACCAGCATCCACTCGGCCGTGGCGAAGCCGCCAGCGACAGAAAAACAGGAAGACGGTGAGCCAGGTGAGGAACATCCGGCGGCGGCCGAGCAGGTCGGCGGCGCGGCCGCCAGGGCGTGAAGCCCGCGTAGCCGAGCGCGTAGGCGCTCATCACGCAGGACGCCGCGCCCGTACTGAGTTCCAGATCCGGATCTGATCGAGGGCACCGCCACGGCCAGCATGGCCACGTCGATGACCTTCGAGGAAGATCGTGCTGCACAGGACGAGCAGCAGGGCCCAGGCGCGGGTTCCGTGGGTGCGGTCATGACGGGTGTCTCCTCAAGTCGCCTGCCGACAGGGGGTGGTTTACCGGGTGAGGGTCGGTTCCCTCTGTAACCACTGGAATCCTGCGGCGGCATCGACAGGCATGGAAGAAGGCGCTTCTAAGTCACCCTGGTTACTGCGCGAATACCGGCTCCGACAGGGACTACGGCGACGCCGGCCTTCCAGTGGGACACCCGCGAAGGACTGCGAGGTGCGGCAGATCCTGGACCGGATCGCCGACAAGTGGTCGCTGCTGGTGATCGCGCTGCTCGACACGCGGTGCCTGCGCTTCATGGAGCTGCGCCGCGAGATCGGCAGGATCAGCCAGCGGATGCTCACCGTCACGCTCCGGCAGCTGGGCGCGACGGGCTGGTGAACGGACCGTGCCCAGTGGTGCCGCCGCGCGTCGACTACGAACTGACCGCGCTGGGCGGCACGTTGCACCGCACGATCCAGTCCCTGGTGACGTGGACCGAGTCGCATCAGAGCGAGATCGCGGCGGCCCGGAGTGGCGTACGACGCGCGGACCGCCGAATCCGAGCACGCGGAGGCCTGAACCGACCTATAAAGGGCCCATGACCTTTGACTGGAAGCTCGTCATGCGGACGCCCGACCCCGCATGCGCAGGCCGAGTTCTGGGCCGCCGCGCTCGGCTACGAGATCGAGGACAACGCCGCCCCTCGTCGAGCGGCTGCTCGGGTTCGGGGCGGTGCGCGAGGGACGAGACCGTGGAGTTCCGGGGGCGCAAGGCCTTCCGGGACCTCATCGCCGTGCGGCACCCCGACGACCCGGTGGACGAGCAGACCGGGAGCAGGCTCGGCCGCCGGATCCCTCTTCCAGCGCGTGCCGGACGCCAAGACCGGCAGAACCGGCTGCACCTCGACATCCACGCGGGCCCCGAACGCCGGGCGGCCAGGCCGACCGGCTGGTCGGCCTCGGCGCGCAGGTGCTGAGCACGGTCAAGGAGCAGGGTGGCGAGTGGGTGACGATGGCCGACCCCGAGGGGAACAGGTTCGACGTGCAGTGACCGGGTCCCGCAGGACCTCTAGGCGTCGAAGTCGGTGCCGCGGGAGACCTTCTCCCAGGCGGTCAGCTCGGCCTGACCGCGTCGAGGTGACCGGCGAGGAAGTCCACCGCGTCGCCGCCGAGGGCAGCCGCAGCGGGGTGTCGTCGGCGGCCAGGGCGGGAAGCGGATCGCCGCGGCGGCCTTCGCCGGGTCGCCGGGCTGCTCGCCGCCGGCGCCCCGCACCATCTGCCGGGTGGCACCGACCTTCTCCGCGTACGCCGGGTGCTCGTCGGAGTAGGCCGCGTCCTTGGCGAACGGGTTCGTGCGGAAGGCGCCCGGCTCCACGATCAGGACCTTGATGCCGAACGGCGCCACCTCGTCGGCGAGCCCCTCGGAGCTGCTCCAGGGCGGCCTTCGTCGCGCTGTACGCGGAGAAGCCGGCGAAGGACAGCTGGCCGCCGAAGCTGCTCATGTTCACGATCGAGCCGCTGCCGCGTCGCATCTGCGGCAGCAGCGCCGGGTCAGCCGTGCCGGGCCGAAGACGTGCACCTCGAACTGGTCGCGGAGCTCGCGTCGGTGGTCTCCTCGAAGGCGCCGACCTGGGTGCGGCCCGCGTTGTTCACGAGGACGTCGACGCCGGCCGTAGCGAGACGGGACGTCGGCGGCCACCGCGTCGATCCGCTCGCCGTCGGTGACGTCAGGGCGATCGCCTCGATCCGGTCGGGGTGCGCGGCGACCAGGTCGGCGAGGCCCTCGGCCTGCGGGCCGTGCCGATCACCGTGTCGCCGGCGGCGACGGCGGCTCGGCGATGGCCCGCGAGCCCGCTGCTCGCGCCGGTGACCAGCCAGAACCTTGGCGTCGCCGTTCGTGTTCACGCTCATGTTCCGGTGCTCCCTCGTCACTGTCGTCAACTGCCGTGCGGGGGCTTCCCCGTTGGCGGTTCGTCTGTGGTCCCCATCCTTCTTCCGCGGGCCCGTCCGCGTCCAAGTCCCTGTGATAGCCATGAGTTATGGATGTTCACGGGCGCGATCTGCGCTACTTCACCGCGGTCGCCGACGAGTTGAACTTCACGCGGGCCGCCGAGCGGCTGTACGTCTCCCAGCCCGCGCTGAGCAAGCAGATCCGGATGCTGGAGAAGCAGCTCGGCGCCGAGCTGTTCGTCCAGGACCAGCGGTCGGTGCGGCTGACGGCGGTGGGCGAGGCGCTGCTGCCCGCACGCCCGTGGGGTGCTGGCCGCCTGGCGGGCCGCGGAGACGGCGGTGGAGAGGCGCGGGCCGCCGAGCAGGACACCCTGGTGGTCGGCATGTCCACGAGCCCCGGCCGCGGTCTGCTGCCCGCGCTGCGGACCCGGCTGATGTCCGGCCGCCCGGCCGCCCGGCCCGTCCTGCACCAGGTCAACTGGGCCGATCGACCGCGGGGCTGGCCGACGGATCGACCGATGTCGCCTTCGTCTGGCTGCGCGCTGCCCGGACAGCGAGCGCTACCGGACCGTGGTGGTGGCAGGCGAGCCGCGGCTCGTGGCGCTGCCGCCGGGGCGCCCGCTGACGGCGCGGAGCCGCCGCGGACCCGGAGGCGCGGTCGACTTCTCCGACCTCGCCGACAGGCCGTTCCTCGCGCTGCCGCCGGAGGCGAGGGCCGCTGCGGGACTACTGGCTCGCCCTGGACGCACGGGAGGGCGCGCCACGGATCGGGGTGGTGGCCAGCGCCGAGGAGACGCACGAGGCGGTCGCCAACGGCCAGGGCGTGGTGCTGCTCGCCACCGGGAACGCTCCGCTGATCGTCCGCGACGAGGTGACCGCGGTGCCGGTCAGGGCATCACGCCGTCCCGGCTCGCGGTGGCGGCACGCCGCGACGACGAGCGGGCCCTGGTCCGCGCGTACCCTGACCGCGGCGCGGGGCGGTGAGGGGTCGCGGAGGCCTGACCGGGCGGGGCTCCGGCGGGCGGGGTTCTTCCGGACACGTCCGCCGCCGGATGGTTCACCGTCGTACGACTTCAGGGCGCGGGCTCCGGAATCGAGCACCCCTGACCGGAATCGGCTCTTGACCCTTCGTCAGCCACGCCGGACCATCCGGGCAGCTCGAATCGTGCGCCCAGTGCACCACCGAGGAATCGAGGGCATGCTACCGCGGCCGTGTGCGCCTCGCGAAAGCGCCGCGCTGCTCACCCGTCGCCGGTCTCGTCGCCCGCCGGGACCCGCGAAGCGCGGCGCCCGCGGTCGCCGCCGCCCCGTCGCGCTGCCGCCGCGCCGCGACATACCGGTGGCCAACGTGGGCGCGCACCTCGCCCAGGTTTCCAGTCCATCGCCACGGCCAGCGGCGGCACGCCGCGCCCACGGCCGGCCCGGCTGCAAGGCCTCCCTCGAGCTACGTGAAGGCCAAGCTGGACGCGGCCGGATTCACCACCTCCGTGCGGCAGTTCACCTCCGGCGGCCGCACCGGGTACAACCTGATGTCGCCGACTGGCCCGGCGGCGACGAGACCCAGGTCGTCATGGCCGGCGCCCCACCTCGACAGCGTCACCGCGGGCGCATCAACGACAACGGCTCCGGCTCCGCCGCGGTCCTGGAGAACGCGCTCGCCGTCGCGCGAACGCAGCTCAAGCCCGCGAAGCACCTGCGGTTCGCCTGGTGGGGCGCCGAGGAGCTGGGCATGGTCGGCTCCCGCAGCTACGTCAACTCCCTCGCCACCGGCGACCGGTCGAAAGATCGACGCCTATCTGAACTTCGACATGATCGGCTCGCCGAACCCCGGCTACTTCGTGTACGACGACGATCCCGCGCTGGAGAAGATCTTCCAGGAGTGCTACACGGGGCTCGGCATCCCCACGGAGATCAGGACCGAGGGCGACGGCCGGTCCGACCACGCCGTTCAGAGCGCGGGGATACGGTCGGCGGGCTGTTCAGCGGTGCGGACTACACGAAGACGGCGGCGCAGGCGCAGAAGTGGGGCGGGACGGCGGGGGAAGCGGTTCGATCCCTGCTACCACTCGTCGTGCGACACCACGTCGAACGTGAACACGACGGCGCTGGATCGCAACGCGGATGCGATCGCTTACGCCTTGTGGGGTCTGGCCACGCAGTAGCGCGGCTGCGCGGGTGCGCGGGGGTTGCTCGCGCAGTTCCCCGCGCCCCCGAGGTCTGACTTCGGCTGCGGGCCGGTGGGGCTTTTCGCGCAGTTCCCCGCGCCCCCTGAAAGACCCGACCTCGACTGCCGGCCGGTGGGGGCTTCTCGCGCAGTTCCCCCGCGCCCCTGAAGGCCTGCGGCTTCGCCGCACGCTGCCCCACGGGGTGCGCCTCTGGTGGCGCACAGAATTGCGCACCTCGAGAGGCGCGAGGAACTGCGCGGGCAACCACGACGAGACCCGCGCTCGAAGAGCCGGCCGCCACCCGGCAGACGCTCAGGGGCGCGGGGAACTGCGCGAAGCCCCACCGGAGCCGCGCCGCCCCACAACCCCAGATACCCTTCCCCCAAGTACTTGCGCATGCATATACTGCACGCGCAAGTATCATACCCGTACCGCACCCCTGGGGGACCCATGCCCACCCACCGACTTCCTCTTCGTACTCGGCGGCAGCCGCCACGGCAACACGGAGATCCTCGCCCGCAAGGCGGCCGAGCAGCTGCCGGCCGACGTGGGGACAACGGTGGATCGACCTCGCGGACACTCCCGAGTTCGCGGACCTGCGGCACGACAGCGACCACGTCCGCCCGCAGAGGGACGACGTGGCGCTGCTGCTGGACGCCACACTGGAGCGACCGACATCGTCATCGCCTCGCCGCTGTACTGGTACTCCGTCTCCGCCCCCGCCAAGCGCTACCTGGACTACTGGTCGGGCTGGCTGCGCACCGGCGTCGACTTCAGAAGACGCTGGCCGAGGCGCACCCATGTGGGGCGCGTCACCGCGCTCGCGCACGAGGAGTTCGTGGTCGCCGACCCGCTGATCGGCACGCTGCACAACTCCGCCGCCTACATGGGCATGCGCTTCGGCGGCGTACTCCTCGGCAACGGCGCAAGCCGGGCGACGTGCTCACGGACGAGACGGCGCTGACCCGCGCCAAGACGTTCTTCGCGCAGGACGCGCCGCTCGCCCGGTTCGCGTACGAGACCGAGGACGCCGCGTAGTTACGCCGTGATGTCGCTTGGCCGTGAAGCGGGCCCCGGGCCGCCGAGGCCGAACACCGCCGCGTACAGCGCCTGCAGCTGGAGGTTCTTCGTGAGGTCGTCCCAGTAGACCGGTTCGCGCATCAGGTCGGCGAAGGACAGCCAGTGGTGCGAGGAAGTACGGCTGGACGGCGTGCAGTTGGGGGATCTGGTCGAGGATCTGGACCGTGATGAGCAGGCCGACCGTGGTGGCCATCGCCGCGATGCCGCTGTTGGTGAGCGTCGAGACGAACAGGCCGAGCGCGGCGATGCCGATCAGGGACGCCGCGACCACCAGCGCGATGAGGAAGGCCCGCCACAGCCCTTCGGCGAAGCCGATCCGCGTGCCGGAGATGGTGACCACGTCACCGAGCGGGAAGAAGGACCGCGCCGGTGACCAGCGCCGAGACGGCGACGACCAGAGGTCGCGACGACGCAGAACGTCATCGTCGTCGCGTACTTGGTGAGCAGCAGCCGGGTGCGGCCGCCGGGGCGAGCCAGCGGATAGCGGAGCGTCCCCGCGTTCGCCTCGCCCGCCACCGCGTCGCCCGCGATGACGCCGACGGCCATCGGCAGGAAGAACAGGAGCGTCGCGGCGAGCGAGGTGAAGACGAGGAACAGGCCGTTGTTCGTGATCTGCGCGATGAAGGCGGGTCCGCCGCCCTCCGGCCCTCCCCCGCCGATCGTCGAGGCCGTCGCTCGTCTCGATCTTCACCGCCACGCCGATCCAGGATCGGTACGCCGGTCAGGACCGCGAGCAGGGCGAGGGGTGCGCCAGCGGCGGAACGTGGTGGACAGTTCGCTGCGCAGCAGCCCGAGGAGTCCACACCGCCTTCACCCGGGGCGCGGCGAGCGCTTCGGCCTGCGACATCGAATCCCTCTCCCGTCAGGGGCGACGAACGCGTCCTCCAGGGAGGCCCGCTCCACGCCGAAGCCGCGTACCCGTACGCCCACGGTGACCAGCGCCGCGTTCAGCGCCGCCAAGTCCATCTCCGGGGGCGGGGGTTCGGCCGTGATCCGGTCGCCGTCCGTCGTCAGGACCGCGATGCCGCACTCCTTCAGGACGCGGCTCGCGTCCCGTGATGTCCGTGTGGTCACGACGAGCTTTCCCCGTGCGCCCGCGGCAGGGTTCGGCGCGACGGGGGCCCTGGGTGATCAGCCGGCCCTGCGCCATCACCGCCGCGTGCGAGCAGACCTGCTCGATCTCGTCGAGGAGGTGCGAGGAGAAGGAAGACGGTGGTCCCGTCGCCCGCCAACTCCCTCACCAGGGTCCTGATCTCGCGCATGCCCCTGCGGGTCGAGGCCGTTCGTCGGCTCGTCCAGGACGAGCAGCCGGCGCGGCTGGAGCAGGGCCGCGGCGAGACCGAGGCGCTGCTTCATGCCGAGCGAGTACGCCTTCGCCTTCTTGCCCGCGGCGGCCCGCAGACCCACCCGCTCCAGCGCCTGCTCGACCCGCGCCTTGCGGGTGCGCGGGTCGGCGGTGGGGTCCGCCGAGTCGTAGCGCAGCAGATTGTCGCGGCGGACAGGAACCCGTACAGGGCCGGCCCCTCGATAGAGCGCGCCGACCTGCGGCAGCACGGCGCGCGTCGCCCGGGGCATCGGGCGGCCGAGCACCTCGGCGGCGCCCGACGTCGGCTCGATCAGTCCCATCAGCATGCGGATGGTGGTCGTCTTGCCCGACCCGTTCGGCCCGAGGAAGCCGAAGGCCGCCCCCTCGGGGACGGTGAGACTGAGCCGGTCCACCGCGAGCTGACCGCCGCGGAGTACCGCTTAGTGAGCTCTCTGGTCTCGATGACCGTCGCCATGCCCCTCCCAGTACGGATTAGCTACGGGGTTTCACCAACGGACGAGGGCGGTGCGCACCGCCCTCACCCTTCGACCGTGCTCGCCCGGACTCAGCCCGCGTCGGCCGCCTTCACCAGGGCGTCCTTGGTGACCGCTCCGGCGTACGCCTTCCCGTCCTGGGTGATCAGTACGTTCACCAGCCGGGTCGAGTACACCGTGCCCGTGCCGAAGTCGCCCTTCACCTGGTCGCCCAGGGGCTCAGGAACTCTGCGCGTCGGCCGGCAGCTCGCCGGACGCGGCGCCGGACGCCATGCCGCCCGCTTCCTTCGGCAGCTTCAGCTCGGCGATCGAGGTCCAGCCCTCGCCGATCACGTTCAGCCCGTCGAGCTGGTCGGCGCCCTGCGGCACGGCCTTCTCGCGGTCCTGCGTGGTCAGCTCGTCGGCCTCGGTGACCTTCGTGCCCTTCGACGGCTTGAAGTCGAAGGTGGATGCGGCCGGCTTGCCGAAGTCGACGCTGGGTGAAGCCCGCGTCGACGACGGCGGCGCCGCCGCTCGCCGGGAGTCGGCGTGAACTTCAGCGGCGTACCGGTCTTCGCGTCCACGGACACCGTGATCGCGCCGACCGTGGACCCGGACTGCTTGGGCTTGATCTGCAGCCGGTACGCGTCGGCCCGCCACCTGCGCCGTGCCGTCGACGGTGATCGACGTGGTGTCGGCGGACGCCTTGAGGATCTCGTCCGTGAGCTGCTTGGGCGTGGCGGGCAGCTGCTCGGGCGTCTTCTTCTTCGCCCGGTCACCGGTCGCCTGGGTGTCCCTTCGCGTGGTACGCCTCGTTCGACGCGCTGTCGTGAGCCCACACGTCCGCGCCGTTGTGGATCACGCTGTACTCGGCGGCGTCGTCCAGGACCGACAGCTTCTGCCGGTCAGGGCCGTCCGCCGCGACGCGCAGCGTGTGCTCCCCGGTGGCGAGCTCGGTCAGCTTCGTCCTGGGGTCGGCGGACGATCCGTCGCCCTCTCTCCCCGCCGCCGCCTCCACCGGTGAAGCCGCCGACGGCGGCGCCGCCCAGCGAGGGCAGACCCAGATCCGTGTGGATCTTCACGGTGCCGGACAGCCGCTCGGTGTCCGACGTGGCGATCTTCTCGATGAGTTCCTGGGCCGTGACCTTCGGGAGGTCCGGGGTCGCCGGAGTCGGCGAGTGCCGGGACGAAGCCCGATCGTCGCCGCGGCCACCCCCACCACGGCCACCGGGACCGCGTACCGGACCGCCTTCCGGCGGCCGGTGCCCTGGCTCTGGCTGTCTTCCGGATTCGTACGGTGCCATGTCTGTTGCCCTACCTCCGTGATCGGCGGCGGCTTACCGTCCTGTGCACTCGTCCCTGCTCATGAAATGCGTCCACCCCCGAGCCGCCATTCTCACCCGGAGTGGTAAGGAGTGGTGTACCCAATCTGACCAAACCGGCCATGCGGAAGCGTCAGACCCCGGGATCAACTCCGCGTACTCCTACGGGATGACACACGGCGGCGGCGCCTCCCGACCCGTAGGGAGACGCCGCCGGTCGTCCGCTCGGTCAGCGCTGCACGAACACGTAGTCCCGCCCGGTAGGGGCACGGCCGCGAGGTCGCCCGCGGCGCAGCTGCCGGAAGGGGCCACGCCGCCCACGGTGTTGAGGCGGAGGATCTCCGCGGTGCCGGCCAGCAGGCCGTGCCGCTCGCCCGACTGCGTCGCCTTCAGGTCCAGCTCGGGGATGTTCCCGTCGCCGTTCGGCGTCTTGCCGACTGACGGCTCCGGTGACGGCGCTGCGGTCGGGCGCGACCCACTGCGGCGTCCCCGAGTTCGGCGCGGTGAAGGAGTGCGCGATCCGCCCGCCGAGCACGGCCCTGACGTCCCGCTGCGCGAAGGCGAACGCGCCGGTGGCAGGGTCCTTCTTGCACTCGTAGATCTGCCGGCCGCGCACGACGGACGCCTGGAAGCTGTCGAGCGCGTCCCCGAAGCCGAAGGTGTCGTCACCCGGTGGAGCTGGCCGCGGACGGCTCCACCGGGGAACTCGGCCGTGTGCAGATTGGCGTAGAACGCACCCGGATCCGCCTTCAGCCGGCCCAGCAGGGCACTGTCCTTGACGGTGACGGTGCCGGTGAGGCTGCTGTGGTGCTTGATTCCCTTGAGGTTGGTGTCCTTGGGGTTCGCGTCCTTGGGGGTTCGCGTCCTTGGGGTTCGCGTCCTGCCGAGGACGCGGGCCGAAGTCGATCTTCACGCCGCCGTTCGTGCCCTTGGCGCCCTCGTGGATGTGGAGCATGGTCGGCCGGCCGGTGCCCCGCCACTTCACGGCGACGGACACCTTGGCCCCCTCGACCTTCACGAACTCCAGGGCCGCGCCGTCCTGGTCGCCGACCGCCGGCCCGCCCTGGACCGGGACCTCGTTGGCGCCGTTCAGGCTCGCGGCGAGGACGGTCCCCGGCCGCCGTCGCCGTCGTCACCACCATGGTGGCGCTGGGCCGCCAGGGCCGGCGGGACGGTCAGCGCGGCGGCGGTGGCGGCCGCCGCGACGACGCCGCAGGCGATGACCCGGCTGCGTGTGCGCATGCGTGTGCCCGTGTTGCCCATGTTCCGGTTTCTCCCCCTGCACGGGCCGGCGCCCCCTGCGCCGGCTTCCGGGAGTGCAGTACGGAACTGATCCGATCCTGGACTCAATCCAATGCTGTGAGCTGCGTCACACCATTGGGCCGTCCGTGGAAAACGACCCCGGAATCCGTACCTGAGGGGTGGCAGCAGCAGGCACGGACTAGGGGGTCGCCATGCTCGCCATCAGGTGTCTCAGTGGTTTCACCGCGGCCGGTCTCGCGGTGGTCGCGCTCACGCTCGCCGGCTGCGGCGAGCAACGGCGGTGACAGCGGCGAAGGGCGGGGCCGGGGCGAGCGGCGGCGCCCTGCGCTCGTCGTACGCCCGGGCCGAGAAGGTCTCCGGCACCGTCGTCACCGACCGGGACCGGCTACGTCCTGTACCGGTTCGACGCGGACGCGGCCAAGCCCACGAAAGGTGACGTGCTACGAGGCCTGCGCCAAGCTCTGGCCGCCGGCGAAGGCGTCCGGCGACATCACCGTCAAGGGCGTCGACCGGAACCTCGTGTCGACCGTGAAGCGCACGGACGGCTCCACCCAGCTCACCCTCGCCGGGTGGCCGCTGTACCGGTACGCCGAGGACGACGAAGCCCCGGGAGGCGTACGGGCAGGGGGTCGACGGGACGTGGTTCGCGGCGACGCCCTCCGAGGGCAAGAAAGCCGGATCAAGCCCCTCCGGCGATTGAGCGGGGTCGGGGCAGGGCCCCGCGGCGCGATTCGGCTGACCGCCGGTGGGAGCGGGCCGCGCGGTTCCCCGCGCCCCTGACGGGGCGCGAGCAACCGCTCAGCCGGCGGTGGACCACCGCGTCGCACCCAGCTCCACCAGTGCCGCCTTCGCCTCGCACTCCTGGAGCGGGGACAGGGCGGCACGCCTCCTCGGCGTAGCGGACCGTGTCGCGGCGGGCCTGCTCCAGCGCCGGGTGGGCGCGCAGCCGGGGAGATCGCCTCGGCGAGCCGCGTCGTCCGCAGGTCGGAGTCGAGGAGCTCCACGAGCGCCTGGTCCTCCGGCAGCCCGAGCCGTGCCGCGCGCTCGCGCAGCCGCAGCACCGGCAGCGTGGGGGATGCCCTCGCGCAGGTCGGTGCCCGGGGTCTTGCCGGACTCGTGCGAGGTCGGAGGCGATGTCGAGGACGTCGTCGGCCAGCTGGAAGGCGACGCCGAGCCGCTCCCGTACTGGGTCAGGACGTCGACGACGGTCTCGTCGGCGCCGGACATCATGGCGCCGAACCGGCGAGGCCACGGCGATGAGCGAGCCGGTCTTGCCGCTGAAGTACGTCGAGGTAGTGGTCGACGGGGTCGCGGCCGTCGGCCGGGCCCGCCGTCTCCAGGATCTGGCCGGTGACGGGCGCTCGAACGCCTCCGCCTGGATGCGCACGGCGTCCGGGCCGAGGTCGGCGGAGGGATGTGCGAGGCACGGGCGAAGAAGGAAGTCGCCGGTGAGGACCGCGACGGAGTTGCCCCAGCGCTGGTTGGCGCTCGGCACCCCGCGGCGCACGTCCGCCTCGTCCATCACGTCGTCGTGGTACAGCGTCGCGAGGTGGGTGAGCTCGACGACGACGGCGGAGGGCACGATGCCCGGCGCGTACGGATCGCCGAACTGCGCGGCGAGCGTCACGAAAGCGGCCTGAAGCGCTTGCCACCGGCCCGCACCAAGTGCTGGGCGGCCTCCGATGAAGGGGAACCTCGCTCTTCGTGGCTTCGAGCAGTCCTCCTCGACGGCCGCCAAACCGGCCTGGACATCGGCTTCGAGCCTGGTCCCGCACGCTAAGACCGAAAGTCCCGACGACGGTCACGAGTGGGTCTCCTGTCTGCTGACGATCACATGAGCGAACTCCGGTCGATCATTCGGTCGATGACACGGTTTGTCGATGTGTCGCTGCCATCACTCAAGTCAGCGCATCCGGTCGCGTTTCGATCACAGGGGGGCGCCTGCCCGGACACCCCAGACCGGGCGGCTCCCGGACACCGCATGTTCTTGATCAGCCAATACGACCGGGAGTACGCACTTTGTCCC
>NZ_JASERH010000071.1:0-50593 GCF_030766975.1 Streptomyces sp. KL116D
GTTTTGCTTCGCTTTCCGGGAAGTCGCTTTCGCGTTTTCCTTTTCAGCGTTTCCGACTTTATCAGAGATTCTGAGTCGGATTTCCCGCCCGTCTCGGGGAGTTGATCCGCGCACCTGAGTGCGACGGCTTCCCCTTGGGCGGAGCCGTAAACCTACTGGAGCGGGGCGCCCCGATGCAAATCGAGGCGCCCCGCTCCTTAGGTGCTACCGACGTACGGCTCAGACCTCGACGACGACCGGGAGGATCATCGGGCGCCGGCGGTAGGTGTCCGAGACCCACTTGCCCAGCGTGCGGCGGATGAGCTGCTGCAGCTGGTGGGGCTCGACGACGCCGTCCTGGGCCGACTTCTCCAGTACGTCCTGGATCCTCGGCATGACGGCGCTGAACGCCGAGTCCTCGATGCCGGAGCCACGGGCCTGGATGGTCGGACCGCTGGTGATCTTGCCCGTGCTGGAGTCGACCACCACGAAGACCGAGATGATGCCCTCGTCGCCCAGGATCTTGCGGTCCTTGAGCGCCGGCTCGCCGACGTCGCCGACGGACAGGCCGTCCACGTAGACGTAACCGGCCTGGACCTTGCCCACGATCTTGGCCTTGCCCTCGACGAGGTCGACGACGACGCCGTCCTCGGCGATCACGATGCGGTCGTGCGGGACGCCGGTGAGGGCGCCGAGCTCGGCGTTGGCACGCAGGTGGCGCCATTCGCCGTGGACCGGCATCAGGTTCTTGGGCTTGCAGATGTTGTAGAAGTACAGGAGCTCGCCCGCGGACGCGTGGCCCGAGACGTGCACCTTGGCGTTGCCCTTGTGGACGACGTTGGCGCCCCAGCGGGTCAGGCCGTTGATCACGCGGTACACCGCGTTCTCGTTGCCGGGGATCAGGGACGACGCCAGGATCACCGTGTCGCCGGAGACGATCCGGATCTGGTGGTCGCGGTTGGCCATCCGGGACAGGGCCGCCATCGGCTCGCCCTGGGAGCCCGTGCAGACGAGGACGATCTCGCTGTCGGGGAGGTCGTCGAGCGTCTTGACGTCGACGACGAGGCCCGGCGGAACCTTGAGGTAGCCGAGGTCCCTCGCGATGCCCATGTTGCGGACCATCGAGCGGCCGACGAAGGCGACGCGGCGGCCGTACTCGTGCGCGGCGTCCAGGATCTGCTGGATGCGGTGCACGTGGCTCGCGAACGACGCGACGATGATCCGCTTCTGGGCGCCGGCGAAGACGCCCCGAATCACGTTCGAGATGTCGCGCTCCGGCGGGACGAAGCCGGGAACCTCGGCGTTCGTCGAGTCGGAGAGGAGAAGGTCCATGCCCTCCTCGCCGAGCCGGGCGAACGTCGGCAGGTCCGTGAGGCGGCGGTCCAGCGGGAGCTGGTCCATCTTGAAGTCGCCCGTGTGGACCACCATGCCGGCCGGGGTGCGGATGGCGACGGCCAGCGCGTCCGGGATGGAGTGGTTGACCGCGACGAACTCGCAGTCGAAGGGGCCCAGGCGCTCGCGGTCGCCCTCGGCGACCTCCAGCGTGTACGGGCGGATGCGGTGCTCCTGGAGCTTCGCCTCGATCAGGGCGAGGGTCAGCTTGGAGCCGATCAGCGGGATGTCCGGCTTCTCGCGCAGGAGGTAGGGGACGCCACCGATGTGGTCCTCGTGCCCGTGCGTGAGGACGATGCCCTCGATGTCGTCGAGGCGGTCCCTGATGGACGTGAAGTCCGGCAGGATCAGGTCGATTCCGGGCTGCTCCTCCTCGGGGAAGAGCACTCCGCAGTCGACGATCAGGAGGCGACCGTCGTACTCGAAGACGGTCATGTTGCGGCCGATCTCACCGAGGCCGCCGAGCGGGGTGACCCGCAGGCCGCCCTTCGGGAGCTTCGGCGGGGCGCCGAGTTCAGGATGCGGATGACTCAAAAGACTCTCCTCACCACACACGCCACGTACCTGTAAGGCACGTGGCGCGCATGACGTTTCGTGCAGTAGCAGTTGTCGTTGGTGTTGCTGGGTCTTGCTGTTCTGTTGATTCAGTTGTGAAGCTTTGCCAAGTCTGTTGTCAGAGCTGTACCCCGCCGGCGGCAAGATCGATCTTGAGCTGGGCCGTTTCGTCGGCGGTCAGCTCGACCAGGGGGAGCCGCAGCGGTCCGGCCGGAAGGCCCTGGAGGCCGAGGGCCGCCTTCGTCGTGATGACGCCCTGCGTGCGGAACATGCCGGTGAAGACGGGGAGCAGCTTCTGGTGGATCTCCGTCGCCTTGTGGACGTCGCCGGAGACGTACGCGTCGAGCATGGCGCGCAGTTCGGGGGCGACCACGTGGCCGACGACCGAGACGAAGCCGCACGCGCCGACCGACAGGAGCGGCAGGTTCAGCATGTCGTCGCCGGAGTACCAGGCCAGGCCCGAGCGGGCGATGGCCCAGGAGGCGCGGCCGAGGTCGCCCTTGGCGTCCTTGTTGGCGACGATGCGCGGGTGCTCGGCCAGCCGGACGATCGTGTCCGTGTTGATCGGTACGCCGCTGCGGCCCGGGATGTCGTAGAGCATCACGGGGAGTTCGGTCGCGTCGGCGATCGCCGTGAAGTGGGCGAGGAGGCCCGCCTGCGGGGGCTTGTTGTAGTACGGCGTGACCGTGAGCAGGCCGTGCGCGCCGGCCTGCTGGGCGGCGCGGGCGAGCTCGATGCTGTGGCGGGTGTCGTTCGTGCCGACTCCGGCGACGACGTGGGCCCGGTCGCCGACCGCCTCGACGATGGCTCGTACGAGATCCGTTTTCTCCGCGTTGCTGGTGGTCGGGGACTCGCCGGTGGTGCCGTTGACGATCAGGCCGTCGTTGCCTGCGTCCACCAGGTGGGCGGCGAGCCGCTGCGCGCCGTCGAGGTCGAGTGCGCCGTCCGCCGTGAAGGGCGTGACCATGGCGGTGAGGACCCTCCCGAAGGGGGTCTGCGGAGTCGAGGTCGGAGCCATGGGTAACACGCTACTCGCTGCTCAGTACCGGGTCCCCCCTCGGGGGATGCGACAAGTCATAACAAAGGTGGAGCCCGGCACTGCCTGCTCGGGGGTTCAAGCAGTGCCGGGTCCGTTTGATCAGGCTAGATGAACTTTACGAAATGCCGCAATACGGACACTTCGGTCGACTGATCCGTACATCTGTGCCGTGCCCAGCTCCGCGCCACCACGCGGCCGTTGACGCCTCGCGGCAGGCGGGCGTTTGCCACGAGGACGGGCCATCTCCGGCGAACGAGAGCGAACTTCAGTGAATTTGGCGAAACAGGGCACCTTTTGGTGCGTTCGAGCGTCTGTGTAGATGAACACAGTTCGTTCGAACCCCTTGAGGAGAAGCACCGCCCATGTTTCGTCGGCGCGAGCCCGTTCCGTTCGCCTTCATCGCCGAAGCCGACAAGTTCCGCAGTAACGTCACGCCGCCCGCACGGGAACGCCCGTCCGCAGGCCAGATCGCCGGTCGCGCCCTGGTGGGGCTGACCGTCGTCGCCGGGCTCGTGGGTTCCCTGTTGTTCGGGATTCCGGCGCTGTCGGCAGACCAGTCACCCGGGCACACCCAGAACTCAGAGGCCTCCGACGGCCGCTGACCGCTTCTCGACTCGTCCGGCCCCCCTGGGGTGGAAGGCCGCTGCGCGCCTGGGTAGCCTCACCGGGCACAGCCCCCATCCAGTGTGGACGAGTGAGGACCAGTCGTGCCCCTGCCCTTCCTGACGGCCGACCGTGCTTTTGAGGACGCCGCGGACACCGCGCTGCCCTTCGACGACCGGGACCAGTGGCGCCGCCCCTACCGCCCGGGCCCTTACCGGGTGGGCGCGGCCGCGCTGCTGCTGCTCCTCGCGTCGTACGTGCTGTTCGCCTCGGTGATCATCGCAGCGGCCGGCGACACGTCAGCGGCCTCGGTGTGCGGCGGGATCGCGGTGCTGATCATCGCGGCGGCCCTGCGGCTGCTGCGGATGGGCACCTGGGTGAGCGCGCGCGGACTGCGCCACGTCGCCTTCCTGAAGACGCAGACGGTTCCGTGGAATCAGGTGGTCACCGCGCGCACGGTGCAGCAGCCGGTGCGCTGGCTCGGACTGCCCCGCACGGTCCAGGGGCAGGCCCTGATCCTCGTACGACGTGATCGGCAGGGCGAGCAGACGACGCTGCTCACCAGCCACAACGGTGACTTCCTCGGGCGGGCCACGGCGTTCGACCGGGCGTCGGACAGTGTCGAGGTGTGGAGCGAGGAGTACCGGGCGCAGCGCTGACCGCGCCGCCACTCCCCCGCACGACGAAGGGGCCGCACCGACGGGATGTCGGTGCGGCCCCTTCGTCGTGCGCCGGGTGCGCCGTGCGTCAGGCCGGCACGGGACGGCCCTCGTGCAGGGCGATCGCGCGCTGCATCGCCTTCCGCGCGCGCGGGGTGTCCCGCGCGTCCCGGTAGGCGACCGCCAGCCGGAACCAGCAGCGCCAGTCCCCCGGCGCGTCCTCCGTCTCGGCCCTGCGCCGCGCGAAGACCTCGTCCGCGGAGTCCCGGTCGATGCGGCCGTGCTCGTCGCGGCGGAGTTCGTCGACGGGCAGCCCGCCCTCCGCCTCCAGGAGCTCGGCGAGGCGGTTGGCCTTGCGGACGAACCGGGTGTTCGCCCACAGGAACCACACGCCGATCACCGGCAGGATCAGCACCGCGACGCCGAAGGTGATCGTCAGTGCGGTGCCGTGCCGGATGAGCATGATCCCGCGGTCGCCCGCCAGGACGAAGTAGACGACCAGGACCGCGGCCGTGACCGCGTACGTGATTTTCGCGCGCATCGCCGCAGTCAGCCGTTCAGGTCGAGGAAGTGTTCCAGGCCGAAGGTGAGGCCGGGGGTCGTGACGACCTTGCGGGCGCCGAGCAGGATGCCCGGCATGAAGCTGCTGTGGTGCAGCGAGTCGTGGCGGATCGTGAGGGTCTCGCCCTCGCCGCCCAGGAGGACCTCCTGGTGGGCCAGGAGACCGCGCAGGCGGACCGAGTGGACCGGGATGCCGTCGACGTCCGCGCCGCGCGCGCCGTCCAGCGCCGTCGCCGTGGCGTCGGGCATCGCGGCGCTGCCCGCCTTCTGCCGGGCCGCGGCGATCAGTTGGGCGGTGCGGGAGGCCGTGCCCGAGGGCGCGTCGACCTTCTTCGGGTGGTGCAGCTCGATGACCTCGACGGACTCGAAGTACGGGGCCGCCACCTCGGCGAACTTCATGGTCAGGACCGCGCCGATGGAGAAGTTCGGCGCGATCAGGACACCCGTCGTCGGGGAGGCCGCCAGCCACCGGTCGAGCTGCGCGAGGCGCTCGTCCGTCCAGCCGGTCGTGCCGACGACCGCGTGGATGCCGTGCCCCGTGCAGAACTCCAGGTTCGCCATGACGGAGTCGGGCGTGGTCAGTTCGACCGCGACCTGGGCGCCCGTCTCGGCGAGCACGTCCAGCTTGTCGCCGCGGCCGAGCGCGGCGACCAGCTCCATGTCCTCCGCGGCCTCCACGGCCCGTACGGCCTCGGAACCGATGCGGCCCTTGGCTCCGAGGACCGCCACGCGCAGCTTGCTCATGTTCTCCCAGTTCCTTCAGTACTCGGTGCGGGGTGTTACGCGACCGCTTCGTGCAGACGTGCCGCCTGCTTGTCCTTGAGCGGGCCGATGACCGACAGGGACGGGCGCTGTCCCAGGATCTCGCGGGCCACCTCGCGCACCTCGTCCGGGGTCACCGCGGCGATGCGCTCCAGCATGTCGTCGACCGACATCTGCTCGCCCCAGCACAGCTCGCTCTTGCCGATGCGGTTCATCAGCGCACCGGTGTCCTCCAGGCCGAGGACCGTGGAGCCGGCCAGCTGGCCGATGGCCCGGCTGATCTCGTCGTCGGCGAGACCGTGCTGGGCGACCTGGTCGAGCTCGTCGCGGCAGATCTTCAGGACGTCGTGCACCTGGCTCGGGCGGCAGCCCGCGTACACGCCGAACAGGCCGCAGTCCGCGAAGGCCGACGAGTACGAGTACACGCTGTACGCCAGGCCGCGCTTCTCGCGGACCTCCTGGAAGAGCCGGGAGGACATGCCGCCGCCCAGCGCCGTGTTGAGCACGCCCATGGCCCAGCGGCGGTCGTCGGTGCGGGCCAGGCCCGGCATGCCGAGGACGACGTGGGCCTGCTCGGTCTTGCGGCCGAGGAGTTCCATCCGGCCCGCGGCACGCAGCGTCCTGCGCCCGGCGCGCGGGCCGACGGGCTCCGCCACCGCGCCGGTCAGGGCGCCCGACTTCTCGAAGGCGGCGCGGACCTGGCGCACCACCTTGTTGTGGTCGACGTTGCCCGCGGCGGCGACGACCAGGTGCGTCGGGTCGTAGTGCTTCTTGTAGAAGCGGGAGATCTGGCCGCGGCTCAGCGCGTTGATCGTGTCGACCGTGCCGAGGACCGGGCGGCCCAGCGGGGTGTCGCCGAGCATCGTGTGCGAGAACAGGTCGTGGACGCAGTCGCCCGGGTCGTCCTCGGTCATCGCGATCTCTTCGAGGATCACGCCGCGCTCCGCGTCGACGTCCGCCTCCTCGATGAGGGAGCCGGTCAGCATGTCGCAGACGACGTCTATGGCGAGCGGCAGGTCGGTGTCGAGCACGCGCGCGTAGTAGCACGTGTACTCCTTCGCCGTGAACGCGTTCATCTCGCCGCCGACCGCGTCGATCGCGGCGGAGATGTCCAGCGCGCTGCGCTTCCTGGTGCCCTTGAAGAGGAGGTGCTCCAGGTAGTGCGTCGCGCCGTTCAGCGTCGGGGTCTCGTCGCGCGAGCCCACGTGGGCCCAGATGCCGAACGTCGCCGAGCGGACGGAGGGCAGCGTCTCGGTGACGATGCGCAGGCCGCTCGGGAGCGTGGTCCTGCGGACCGTGCCGATGCCGTTCGTGCCCTTGATCATGGTTTGGGTACGGGCGACGGCCCGCGCCTCCGAGGAGGTGCGGGCCGTCGCCTTGGTGCTACGGGACGTCACTTGTCGGTGTCGTCCTTCGCGTCGTCGCCCTCTTCGCCCTCGATGACGGGGACGAGGGAGAGCTTGCCGCGGGAGTCGATCTCGGCGATCTCGACCTGGACCTTCTGGCCCACGCCGACGACGTCCTCGACGTTCTCCACGCGCTTGCCGCCGGCGAGCTTGCGGATCTGCGAGATGTGCAGCAGACCGTCCTTGCCCGGCATGAGCGAGACGAACGCACCGAAGGTCGTCGTCTTCACGACGGTGCCCAGGTAGCGCTCGCCGACCTCCGGCATGGTCGGGTTGGCGATGCCGTTGATCGTGGCGCGGGCGGCCTCGGCCTGCGAGCCCTGCGCGGCACCGATGTAGATGGTGCCGTCGTCCTCGATCGTGATGTCGGCGCCGGTGTCCTCCTGGATCTGGTTGATCATCTTGCCCTTGGGGCCGATGACCTCACCGATCTTGTCGACCGGGATCTTGACCGTGATGATCCGCGGCGCGTTCGGGGACATCTCGTCCGGGACGTCGATCGCTTCCATCATCACGTCGAGGATGTGGAGGCGGGCGTCCTTGGCCTGCTTGAGGGCGGCGGCCAGGACGGAGGCCGGGATGCCGTCGAGCTTCGTGTCCAGCTGGAGGGCCGTGACGAAGTCCTTGGTACCGGCGACCTTGAAGTCCATGTCACCGAACGCGTCCTCGGCACCGAGGATGTCGGTGAGCGCGACGTAGTGCGTCTCGCCCTTGATCTCCTGGGAGATCAGACCCATGGCGATACCGGCGACGGGGGCCTTCAGCGGCACACCGGCGTTCAGCAGCGACATGGTGGAGGCGCAGACCGAGCCCATGGACGTCGAGCCGTTCGAGCCCAGCGCCTCGGAGACCTGGCGGATCGCGTAGGGGAACTCCTCGCGCGTCGGCAGGACCGGCACGATCGCGCGCTCGGCGAGCGCGCCGTGGCCGATCTCGCGGCGCTTCGGGGAGCCGACGCGGCCCGTCTCACCGACGGAGTACGGCGGGAAGTTGTAGTTGTGCATGTAGCGCTTGCGGGTCACCGGGGAGAGGGTGTCCAGCTGCTGCTCCATGCGCAGCATGTTCAGCGTGGTGACGCCCAGGATCTGAGTCTCGCCACGCTCGAACAGGGCGGAGCCGTGCACGCGCGGGATGGCCTCGACCTCGGCGGCCAGGGTGCGGATGTCGGTGACACCGCGGCCGTCGATGCGCTTCTTCTCCTTGATGACGCGCTCACGGACCAGGGACTTGGTCAGCGAGCGGTACGCGGCGGAGATCTCCTTCTCGCGGCCCTCGAACTGCGGGAGCAGCTTCTCGGCGGCCAGACCCTTGACGCGGTCCAGCTCGGCCTCGCGGTCCTGCTTGCCCGGGATGGTGAGGGCGGCGGAGAGCTCGGACTTGACCGCGGCGGTCAGGGCCTCGAGCACGTCGTCCTGGTAGTCCAGGAAGATCGGGAACTCGGCGGTCGGCTTGGCGGCCTTCGCGGCGAGGTCGGCCTGGGCCTTGCACAGCACCTTGATGAAGGGCTTGGCGGCCTCGAGACCGGCGGCCACGACCTCCTCGGTCGGCGCCTCGGCGCCGCCCTCGACCAGCTTGATGGTCTTCTCGGTGGCCTCGGCCTCGACCATCATGATCGCGACGTCGCCGTCCTCCAGGACGCGACCGGCGACCACCATGTCGAAGACGGCGTCCTCGAGCTCGGTGTGCGTCGGGAACGCGACCCACTGGCCGTTGATCAGCGCGACGCGGACGCCGCCGACCGGGCCGGAGAAGGGCAGACCGGCCAGCTGCGTCGACGCGGACGCGGCGTTGATCGCCACGACGTCGTACAGGTGGTCGGGGTTGAGGGCCATGACCGTGGCGACGACCTGGATCTCGTTGCGCAGGCCCTTCTTGAAGGACGGGCGCAGCGGGCGGTCGATCAGGCGGCAGGTGAGGACGGCGTCCTCGGAGGGGCGGCCCTCGCGGCGGAAGAAGCTGCCGGGGATCTTGCCGGCGGCGTACATCCGCTCCTCGACGTCCACCGTGAGGGGGAAGAAGTCGAGCTGGTCCTTGGGGTTCTTCGAGGCCGAGGTGGCCGAGAGCACCATGGTGTCGTCGTCGAGGTAGGCGACGGCGGAGCCGGCGGCCTGGCGGGCGAGGCGGCCCGTCTCGAAGCGGATGGTGCGGGTGCCGAAGGAGCCGTTGTCGATGACGGCCTCGGCGTAGTGGGTCTCGTTCTCCACTAGCGTTTTCTCCGTTACTTTCGTCTGTTTCGTCTTTTGTCCTGATCTGCCCGTGTGGCAGTCGGACGGAACGGAGAAGCGCGCCTTGGGTGCGGGCCGGTCTTCGATCGAAGCACCCGGGGATCCTCTTGCGTCTCCGGGGGCCACTACCGAGGACCGGCGGCGGCGAGGGTGCGCTTCTCCTCGTGAAGGTGGTCGTACGTCACCAGACTACAAAGCGTCTGTGACAATGCGCACGTACAGCAAAGGGAGCGGCCCCCTTGAGTGGGAACCGCTCCCTTCATGGCGTCTTAGCGGGCGCCGGCCGCACCACGGCGGATACCGAGGCGCTCGACCAGGACACGGAAGCGCGCGATGTCCTTCTTGGCCAGGTACTGCAGAAGGCGGCGACGCTGGCCGACCAGGATCAGCAGACCACGACGCGAGTGGTGGTCGTGCTTGTGCGTCTTGAGGTGCTCGGTCAGGTCCGAGATGCGGCGGGAGAGCATGGCCACCTGGACCTCGGGGGAGCCGGTGTCGCCCTCCTTGGTGCCGAACTCGGCCATGATCTGCTTCTTCGTAGCGGTGTCGAGAGCCACGCGTACTCCTCGTAGAGTTTTCGATGCCGCCGAGTGCCCCTGGTCTACATCTCAGGAGATCTTCCGTAACTCGGGAGGCGGGGATCCGCTGGGCGCTGCCCCCAGGGAAGCCGGGGGCGCGTACACAAACGGCCGTCACACAGCGTACCAGCCGTCGGACACGCCCCCGAACGGACCCCGGTCAGCTGGTCATGGCCCGGGCCGACGCGTACACGTCGAAGACCGCGAGGGCTAGCGGGATCAGCGTGAGCAGCACGAACGTCTCGGCGATCTCCAGGAAGCGGCCCCAGAACGGGGTGACGCCGCGACGCGGAGTGATCAGGCCGACCGAGGTCACCAGGGCGGTGGCGGCCGCGACCGCCGCGACGATCCAGACGGTGCGGATGTCGAGCGCGGTGGTGTCCTGCTTGAGCGCGTCGATCACGTAGTCGACCGGCGGGTGCAGGGCCAGGCCGAGGCCCAGGAAGACCAGGGCGGCGAGGCCGGCGGCGAGCGTGGCGCCCACTTGGGCCGTGTAGCGGAAGAGGTGGGCGCGCATCAGCATCGCGATGCCGGTGGCCAGGGCGAGCAGCTGCCCCCACACGTTGCTGGAGAAGCCGAGGACGATCGACGCGCCCACGGAGACCAGCGCGCAGCCGCCGACGAGGCCGACGAGCAGTTCGTGGCCGCGGCGGGCCTGGGCGGCGACGCGCTCGGCGTCGACGGCCTCGTGCGGGTCGGTCGGGTCCATCGTCGTCTCGTAGCCCGCGCGGCCCGGGGTGGGCGGCTCGAAGCCGATGGGCAGCCGAGCGAAGCGCATGGACAGGCCCGGCAGGAAGGCGAGCGCGCTGACCGCGAGCGGCGCGCAGATGGCGGCCGTCTCGATCGGCTTCAGATGGGTGAGCTGCGCGATGAAGGTGGTGACCAGCCCGATGAAGGAGGCGAAGACGAACGCCACGAAGGGGCCGTCACCGCCGGGCGAGACCAGGGTGAGCACCACGGCGGCGACCAGGACCGCCGCGCAGGCGAGCAGGAACTGGAGGCGGCCGATGCCCTGGCCCTCGGAGAGGGGCAGCAGTCCGGAGCCGGCCACCGCCATGTTCGGCAGGGCGCCGAGGCCGAGCGCGATCGCCGAGCCCCGGTCGTCGTAGACCCGGGCGCGGACGCAGGCGAGGGTGACCAGCAGGACGCCGGTCACCGCGGCGAGGATGCCCTGCAGGCTGTGCATGTCGTGCCGGATGCGCAGGGTCGTGAACTGCGAGTTCCAGGTCACGAAGGCGATCAGGGCGGGCAGGATCGCGGCGGCCACCAGGCCCGCGGCGCGCGTGAGGTCGCCGCTCCACAGGGTGCGGTCCTTGGTGACGGCGGAGGCGACGGCCTCGGAGACGTCGTCGAAGACGGCGGGCGGCAGCGACTCGGAGAACGGGCGCAGCGTGAGCAGCTCGCCGTCCAGGATGCGCTGCGCGACGAACGAGCGGGCGCTGTCGAGGACGGTGCCGTCGCGGCGTACGAGGTGGTAGCCGACGGGGGCGCCCTCGGCCGGGCTCTGCTGGGAGAGCCGCAGGATCTCGGGGTACAGGTCGGCGACCGGTACGTCGTCGGGCAGTGCCACGTCGATGCGGCTGTCGGGCGCCACGATGGTGACGCGGCAGAAGCCGGATCCGGTGGCCGCCCCGGCAGGGGCTCCGGTGCCCGATCCGCCGGCTCGGCCGGCCGGCGCGGAGGCCGTCATGCTCACCTGCTGTTCCCCCTTTTTGTTCCCGACCGCCGTTCCCGAGGGCTGGCTCGGTGCCCGGTCGGTGCTCGATCGGTGGAGGACGGGCGCGGTGCGTACCGCGCGCATCCGTCTGTTCCGTCTGTAAAGATCCTGTGTACGTTGCGCCGTGCGCTCCGTCCGGCCGGTCACGCACGCTGTCCCGCCGGGGCTCCGGAGGAGGCGCGCGTTCCGAACCGTGTGGAATGCCCGATTTTCCCGGTGCGATTCGCAACTGCTCACGCGTACCTCCGGCACCCTACCGCCCGCCTGTGTCCGTAGTTGTCAGTAGGATCGCGAACCGCGATCGACGTCCGCCTGACACGGGGCGGCGGACGGAACAGCTCGGTCCGGCAAGGGAATTGGTGCAGAGTGAGCCACATCGTCGTCAAGCGCCCACCTCGGGCACTGCCGTCCGAGGTGCCCACGGAAGAGGTGATGCTGCAGCCTCCGCCGGAGCTTCCGCGGGGGCAGCAGGAAGGCGCCCTGATGCAGATCCTGCCCATGCTGGGCATGCGCCTCGGTGGTGTTCTCTCTTCAACCTCCTCTCCGCTTCTGTTCATGCGGATCATCGCGGCGCATGGCCATGGGCGCGTGGCGTCCACGATCGGATGCCGGGCGTCGCGATGCTGGTCCGCTACCGCCGTGGCAGCAACCAGGGCCAGATGGCCGACATGCGCCGCGACTACCTGCGCCATCTCTCCCAGACCCGCCGCGAGGCCGTGGGCACCGCGCGCAAGCAGCGGGACGCCCAGTACTACGGCACCCTCTGCCCGAGCAACTCGTGGGCGCTGGTCGCCGAGGGCAGCCGCGTCTGGGAGCGGCGCACCGGTGACGAGGACTCTCGCAGTGCGTGGGTCGGTCTCGGCCCGCAAGGCCTGGCCACTCCCTGGTGCCGCCGCAGACCGCTCCGTCGACGCAGAACCGGAGCCGCCGACCGCCGGCGCGCGATGCAGCGCTTCCTCGCCACGCACAGCGCGCTCGAGGAACTGCCGATGGCGGTCTCGCCGCGCGCCTTCTACCACGTGTCGGTGAGCGCGAGATGCGCCGACGACCGTGCGCGGCTCCGCCCGCGCGCTGGCCGCTTCGCTGAGCGCCGCTGCACTCGAGGACCTGGTGATCGCCGCTCGCCACGCGGGCGCGCGTCCGCGCCCGAGTGGGCGTGGACCCGCGTGGCTGCCGCACACGCAGGTGCCGGGCGTCGCGGACGGCGCGGGCAGCCGCCGGCTGATCACGACCAACCCGGTCGAGCTGGAGGACCTGCTCGGCTCCCGCCTGGAGGGCCGGCCGCGCTTCCACTCCCGGTGGCGCCCGGTTCCCGAGCAGCCGCGCACTCTGGTGGTCGTCCTCGACGGCGTGCCTCCTGCCGCCCACCTCGATCCTGGCCAGCCCCGAGGGCCGCAGGGCGTGATCGGTCCTGGAGGTCGTCCCGGCGACCTCGCGGCGGGCCGCGCGGCGACCTCTCCATCGTGGTGAACCCGAAGGTGCTGCGCCTGAGTCCTCGCACGGCATGGTCTACGAGGGCAACCCCGGACGTCCTCTCGTACGCCGGGGCCGAGGCGCTCGCCCGCAGCTCGCGCCGCTGCGGATGGCGTCGGGCGGTGACAGCGACGACGAGCCGCTGCTCGCCAACCTGGAGTTCACCGACCTGATGAACCTGGGCGACGCGGCGACCGTCGACACCAAGCGGACCTGGCGCCCGCGCTCGCAGGCCGAGCGGCTGCGCGTGCCGATCGGTGTCGGCGACGTACGGCCGGCCCGTGATGCTCGACCTGAAGGAAGCCGCCCAGGAGGCATGGGCCCGCACGGTCTGTGTGTCGGCGCGACCGGTTCCGGCAAGTCGGAGCTGCTGCGCACCTGGTGCTCGGTCTCGCGGTGACGCACTCCTCCGAGATCGCTGAACTTCGTCCTCGCGGACTTCAAGGGTGGTGCGACGTTCGCGGGCATGGCCCAGATGCCGCACGTCGCGGCCGCGATCACGAACCTCGCGGACGACCTCACGCTGGTCGACCGCATGGGTGACTCCATCCGTGGTGAGCTCAACCGCCGCCAGGAGATGCTCCGCGATCGCGGCAACTACGCGAACATCCACGACTACGAGAGAGGCGCGCGCGGCTCGGTGCCCGCTGCAGCCGATCCCGTCCCTCGTCCTGGTGATCGACGAGTTCTCCGAGCTGCTGACGGCGAAGCCGGACTTCATCGAGATGTTCGTGCAGATCGGCCGCATCGGCCGATCGCTGGGCGTGCACCTGCTGCTCGCCTCGCAGCGCCTGAGGGGAGGGCCGGCTGCGCGGTCTGGAGACCTACCTCTCGTACCGCATCGGTCTGCGGACCTCTCGGCCGCCGAATCGCGCGCCGCGCTGGGCGTCCGGACGCCTACGAGCTGCCGAACGTGCCGGCTCCGGCTTCCGGAAGCTCGGCACCGACGAGATGGTGCGGTTCAAGGCGGCGTACACGTGTCCGGTGTGTACCGGACGGGTTCCGCGCAGGTCGTGACGCCGGGCGGGCCGCTGCCGTGGACCGTCGGCCGGTGCTGTTCACGGCGGCCGAGGTGCCCGTGCAGTACGTGGCCGTGCCGCAGCAGCGCGAGGAAGCCCCCAAGGAAGAGAAGGACGACGCGCTCGCCGACACCGTGCTCGACGTGATCGTGCGGCGCCGGAGGCGCAGGCCCGGCGGCGCACCAGGTGTGGCTGCCGCCGCTGGACAGCTTCCGCCCTCGCTCGACCTCGCTGCTGCCCGGCCTCACGCCCGTGCAGGGCCGCGGTCTCACCCAGCCCGGCTACGAGGGCGCGGGACGCCTCGTCGTTCCGCCGGCCTCGCCGACAAGCGCCGTACGAGCAGCGCCGCGACCCGCTGTGATCGACTTCGGCGGCGCGGCCGGACACATGCAGATCCTCGGTGGTCCGCAGTCCGCAAGCCGACGCTGCTGCGCTCGATCATCGCGTCGTTCGCCCTGACCGCACGCCGCAGTGGAAGTCCAGTTCGACGGGCTCGACTCTCGGCGGTGGCGGCATGGCCTGCCGTGCAGCCTGCACGCGCAGTGGGCGGCGTGGCCTCCCGGCTCGACTCGGAGAAGGTGCAGCCGGACGACGGCGCGGAGGTCTACGTGCATCCTGACCCGGCGCGAGGAGTACTTCCGCACGGCGCGGGCATCGCATCGATCGCCGACTTCCGCAACCGCGCGCGCGGGGCGACATCTCGATGACGGACCAGCCAGTGCGGGCGACGTGTTCCTGGTCATCGACGGCTGGGGCAACTTCCGTACGGACTACGAGGCGCTGGAAGGCTTCGTCTCTGGACATCGCGGCGCGCGGTCTCGGTTACGGCATCCACGTGATCCTGACGGCGTCGCGGTCCATGGAGGTCCGGGCGAACATGAAGGACCACCTCATGAACCGCCTGGAGCCGCGGCCGGCGACACGATGGACTCCGAGTTCGACCGCAAGGTCGCGGCCAACGTGCCGACGGGCGTGCCCTGGTCGTGGTCAGACGCCGCAGAAGCAGCACTTCGCGGCGGCGGTCCCGCGGATCGACGGCCTGTCGTCGGACACGGACCTGGCGGAGGCCACGTCGGCGCTCGCCACGGAGGTCACCCGGCACTGGACGCAGCCCGGTGCGCCGAGGTCCGGCTGCTGCCGCGGGAGTTCGCGGCGCGCCAGCCGCCGCCGGGGAACACCTTCCCGACCGGGGCATCGCGTTCGCGCTCGACGAGGACAACCTCGAGCCGGTGCTCGTGGACTCTCGACCAGGACCCGTTCTTCCTGATCTCGGCGAGAGCGAGTCCGGCAGTCGAACATGCTGAAGCTGATCATCCGTCAGCTCACCCAGCGGCACGACGGCGCCGACTGCAAGATGTTCGTGGTCGACAACTCGCCGTTCGCCGCTCGACGTGACGCCGAAGTCGCACCGGCCGAGTGCTATCCCGATGTACGAACCAGATGGCGCGCACCACATGGACGCCCTGGCCGACCTGATGCAGCGCCGCACGCCGACCGCCGACGTCACGGCGCAGCAGCTGCGCGACCGCAGCTGGTGGCGCGGTCCGACGGTCTACGTGATCATCGACGACTACGACCTGGTGTCGACGTCGAGCGGCAACCCGCTGGCGGGGCTGACCGAACTGCTGCCGTTCGCCCGTGACGTGGGCGTGCGCTTCATCATCGCCCGCTCGACGGCCGGTGGCGGCCGGGCCAGCTACGAGAACTTCATGCAGCGCATCAAGGAACCGGGGCGCAGGGCGTCGTGCTGGCCGGTGACCCGGCCGAGGGCGATCTGCTGGGCGGGGTCCGGCCGCGGCCGATGCCGCCGGGCCGCGGCGTGTTCGTGTCGCGCAAGCGCGGCAAGCCGTTGATCCAGGTCGGCCTGGAGGACTGAGGCCGACAGCTCGCCGGAAGGGGGCCGCACTCTACTGGGTGCGGCCCCTTTCCGTACCCCGGTGGGGTTGATCCCCGCGGAGCCCCGGAGGGGGCGGGCCGCTGCCAAGTAGGGTGACGGAACAGGCTGTTCGTACGTCGGGAAGGGGCCCGCTCAGCATGGGTGACGAGGCAGAGGACCAGCAGGCCGGGCAGGGGGCGCGGAGCCCCGAGACGCCCGAGGAGATGAAGGCCCGCAAGAGCGCGAGAAGGACACGCTGTACGCGCTCGACATCTCCGGCGTCGAGTGGCACAGCGCGCCGGGCACGGAGCAGCACGAGGAGCGCGTCGAGATCGCGTACCTGCCGGACGGCGCCGTCGCGATGCGGTCGTCACTGGAGCCGCAGACCGTGCTGCGGTACACCGAGGCGGAGTGGACGGCGTTCGTCCTGGGCGCCAGGGACGGCGAGTTCGACCTGGAGCCGGCGCCGCGGACCGGCGGCCTGGACGCCCAGCAGGGCCCGTAGCGGTCCGTACGTCTGCCCGTCACCCGGCCTCCCGGCCTCCCGGCCTTCCGGCCTTCCGACCGGAGATACCGAGGCCCTGAGACACCCGGGCCCGGAGACACCCGGTCCCCGGAGACACTCGATCCCGAGACACCCGGTCCCGGAGACACCCGATCCCGGAGACACCCGGTCCCCGGAGACACCCGATCCCGGAGACACCCGGTCCCCGGAGACACCCTGACCGCGTGCGGCGGTCCGACCAGGAAGGGCGACCACGCCATGGCGCGTCGACACCGGCCCGACCAGCGATTCCCCGCGCCCACCGGATGGCGGCGCGGGCGTTCCTGGGTGCGCCGGCACCGGCTCCTGTCGGGTGCGGTGGCCACCGTCGTGGTCGCGGCCGGCGTGGTGGTGCCGCTGACCGTGACCGGTGCGTCGGCGACGCCCTGCCGGACCGTGTCCGCCGCGGTCCGCGCGCTCGCGGACGATCCGGCCGCCGCCACCGCGGCCCTCGACCCGGCGGACGACGCGAGCCGGCTCTCGGCCGCCCGGAACCTCCTGGACCACGACCGCTTCTGCGGCGACGGCGCCCGAGCGCTCGGCCGCGTGATCGAGAGCGGGCACCGCCGCCACGTCCCCGGCCGCGCCCCATACGGAGGCGCAGGCCCGGGCCACGTACGCGGTCGCCGCCGCGCTCTCCCACCGCGACGACCTGCCGGACGGCCTGGCCCCGGCCGTGGCCCGCATGCTGGCGGAGTACGTGGTGGACGTGACGCGCCAGTTCGACTCCATCGGGGTCCGTGACGATCTGACGGGCCCCGCGGAGCCGGCCGCCACGGCGACGGCCCTCGACCCGTCCGGCTGCACGCCGTACGGCCGGTTCCTCGCCCCGCGCGAGGCACACGTCAACTTCGGCTACGCGGCCGAGTTCACGCACGCGCAGAAGCCGGAGCTCGACCTGCTGGTCGCCGAACTCACCGAGGATCCGCAGGCGTTCGCGATCCTCTACGACGCCGAACTCGCCTACGTCTCGCACCACGTGGAGCGGCTGACCGATCGCGCGGGGGACCCGGACGCCCGGATGCCCGCCGAGGACGGCGGAGAAGCCGGAGACGGCGGGGATGGCGGGGATGGCGGGGACCGGCACAGCGACGACCTGACGTGGCCGGACAACGACCTGGAGGACGCCGCCTCGCTGATCGGTTCGCTGATGCAGGCCAGGTCGCGGTACGCGAAGGACGGCACCATCGGGGATCTGGCGGCGTTCGACCGGTCCGTCCGCGCCCACCTGCGCGGCGTGTACCGCACCGCGGACGTCCGGGTCACGAGCCGCCCGCCGATGGGCACGATCGCCGGGCGCCCGGTGTCGGGGCGGCTGCGCGGTGACGTCTTCGACGGGCGCCGACAACTCACCACGGTGTACGACGCCTGGGCCCGCGCGCGCGCATTCCGGCCGAACAGGCTGCGGGGCAAAGGCAGTTGATGGACGACGCCTACGTCCGGGATACTGGCTGCGGACCGTGTACTGAGCCGGTCCCGCGCCCGCCCGGCTCAGAACGTGAACCGGGGCTCGCCCGCGCATCCGCCGTGCCGCCGCACCTGGTCCGTCACGAACAGCCGCAGCAGCCGCCGCTGATCGGCGCGGTCGATCTTCTACCCGGGACGGCACGCGCGAGGTACCGAGACGGAAGTTGGCGGTGCCGTCGGCGCAGCGCACGGTGGCGGTCACGGGGAGGCGCCGCCCGTTCCGGCCGTCGTCGACGACGAAGCGGTTGCTCCACGAGCCGTACCAGGCCCGCAGGGTGAACCACTGGTCGTCCTCGGAGTCCGGCACCGGGCTGCTGAGCTCGCAGCTGCCGAGCGGGGCGGCGGCGCCGCCGAGCTGACCGGAGGTGGTCCAGGTGCCAGGGTCGGACCGCCCGGGTGTCCCAGTCAGCCAGGCGGCCACGAGCTTGCCGCAGGGGGACGTGGCGGTGCCCCTCGCCGTGACCTTCTCCTCCGGGGTGTCGTCCTCGCCCGGATCGGCGAGCGTCGCGCGGGCCGCGGCGCCGCGTACGCGCAGCGGTTCGGCGCCGCAACTCCAGCTTCTTCGCGGCCGAGTTGGTGAACTCCACGGCGCGACCGGTACGCCGCTCCCGGCACCCCGGTGAGGGCGTCCTCCGAGAATCCGCCGACGGTCGTCAGCTGCCGGGGCTGCCCGTCCGGGTCCTGCCCAGGGCCGGGCAGGGCACCCGGAGCAGGACGCGCCGCGTCGAGTCGACGAAACCGGGGAGCCCGCCGGGCAGCAGCGCGTAGGCCTCGCTGCCTTCGTCGTGCGCGTCGTCGAAGGTCTCCCGGTACAGCCGGTCCGGTCGTCCCTCCGGGTGGCGGCGGACAGGGCGAACAGGCCCCACTCGTCGTCGTGTTCGTCGTCCGCGGCGACCTTCAGGGCGCAGGTGTAGACGCCGAGCCCTTCGTACGCCTTCCCCTCCGAGTGGTCCAGGTGGACGCCGTCCGGGGTGAGCCGGTCGACGGTGTCCCCGGCGACGGAGCCGTCGCAGACGTCGCGGGCGACCAGATAGTCCCGGGCGTACGGCTCCGCGAACCAGCCGGCCAGGGCGAGGACCGCGACGACGGAGACCAGCCAGGTGAGGCGGCGACGACGAGCGGGGGTCATCGGGGGTGGGCTCCTAGTGGGGTTGGGGGCGTCAGGACGTGGGCGCGGCCTGGAGGGCGAGTGGGGTCGGGCGATGTGGCGCGCAGGCCGGTCGCGTCCGGCTCCCGCAGGACCTACTGCTGGCTACACGTGCGACGACTCAGCCTGCCCGCCCGACGCCGAACGCCGACGTGACCAGGAGCGGGCTGCCCTTCTCGCCGACGCCCGTGATCCCGTGCGCCCCGAAGAAGAGTCTCCCGTCCTCGACGAGGACGTCGCTGAGATCGCCGCCGTACGTCAGTCCGGCGTTCTCGTCGGCGACGCTGAAGTAGAAATAGGTGCGCTGTTTCCCGGTCGCCGGGTCGAGGCTCACCAAGGAACTCGGCGCGTAACCGTCGGAGCTCGTCTTGTACGCCAGAAGCCGGTCACCGCTCATGCGCAGAGGAAAGAGCACCTGGTCGGCACCGGCATCGAACTTCATGCCCGACTTTCCCGTCGCCAGGCTGAACCCGACAACCCAGTTGTTCGTCTCGTTCACGCCTTCGTTCTGCTCGCCGCTCGCATGTCGAAGACCTGGTCACGGCCGACGACGACTGATAGCAGCGGTCGATCATGAAGGAGTCGCACTTGACTTCGTAGTGACCGCCCTCGAGCCGGACGGTCGCCCGGTACTTGCCCTTTCCGTCGAGCGACAGAAGGTCCGTGACCCCGCCGGGCCCACCGGCTCCCACGCCGATGACCGGTGGCTCGCTCGAGACGAGGAAGACGCCCTTGACCCCCTTGGCGACCTTGTACGTCCACACCGCCTTGCCCGTGCGGGGACGTCGATCCGCTGCACCTGGTACGACGAGGACGTGTAGTTCGCCGAGGAACAGACCCGCACGGCGTTCAGCGCCCGCCCGCCGGAGAACCCTGGGTGTCGTAGCACAACCGGCTCCTCTTCCGCTCCACAGCTGCTTCCCGCGCGCATGTCGAAGGCAGCGGCCCTTCGCCTCCCACGACACGTGACGACGACTCCCTTGGTCATCGTCACGGTGGTGGGGTCAGTGGTCGTATCCCATCTTGCTCTGGCCGAAGCCCGCCTGCCACAGCTTGTCATCCGGTGTCGAGGTCGAAGAAGGCCACCTGGTTGCAGAGGTCCCTTCTTCGCACGGTCCCTGAACAGCACCGCCGTACGCCCGCGTCGACCGTCACCATGGGTGTCTCACCGCACAGCGGACCGGGCAGGATCTTCGTCCAGGCTTCCGTGTCCGAACCGAGGTCGACGGCTTCGAGCCGGTCGTACCGCGTCCCTTGACGAGGGTCTTGCCCGTCGCCCAGGTCCCCGGAGTGGCCTGCCGCTGCTTCGGTTCCAGCTCCTTGGTCATCACCGAAGGCCACCAGGTGGCCGGCGCCACCTTCGGCGCCGTCTCGACGGTTTCCCTGATGTCGTCGGCGGCCTGCCGCGGCGCCGCCTTCTTGTCCACCGCCGCGCTCGGTCCGCTCTCCAGCGGCCCCGACCACAGGGCCCACCCCGACGCCCAGGACGACAGCCAGGGCGACGGTCCCGACACTCCACAATCGGAAACGCTTCCGTCTGCGCTCCTCAGCCGCTCGCTGCGACTGCGTGAAGGGTGACGGCGGTGGGCGAAGGTCATGACTCCTCATCCTCTTGAAATCGGAGTCGTCTCAGCTCCTTGGCAGGGCACGTCGCTTGGCTGGAACAGCGGAACTGCTCCAACAAACAGCCCAGGGTGGGCGCCTCCGCACGCGCCCACCCTGTTCCGCTGAAACCAGTGCTTCTACTGGAAGTAGCTGGCAGCCTTCTTGTCGCCATCCATGTACGTACCACCGGACTGACCGACCACGTGGCCGATACCGGTGAGCGCCGTGTGGATGTCCTTGGCTTCCTTGTCCCAGCGCTTGAGCTTGCTGTCGAAGGTGCCCGCCTCGCCCTCCCAGTACTGGAGGCTCTTCACGACCATCTGCTTGAGCTCTTCGAGATCGGCCTCGAGCGCCTTGGCCTCGTTGCCGATCGTGGTCGCGGCCTGGTCCAGACCGTCGTACGTTACGAGCAGCCCGTCACCGTTGCTGGCCATTCGTCTCTCCCTCGTGTGTACCTGAAACGCCGTGTGTGATGGGGGTCTTGCGCGCCGGCTCGCTCAGTAGCCGCTGAGAGCCGACGCCCGTCAGTCACGCTGATCTTGTCGACCGACGCACGCACGTCGTCTTCCGAGCTGTCCTTGACGTTGCGCGTCTTGTTCATCGCCTCGATGACATCGGCGAGGATCTTGCCGATGGTCTGGAGGGACTCGCTGATCTCGTACTGCTTCTTGTCGAACGCAGCACGGCCGATGCCCTGCCAGTTGCCCTCGAGGCCGTCGATGACGCCCTGCAGGTTGTGCACACGCTTGCGGATGCCGTCGTACTTCTCCGACATCTGCTTCTCGAGTACGACTACTTGCTGATCTTCGAGCTTCTGCCGTCCGCCAGCCATGGCGCTCCTGCCTTTCCTTGGTCTGCCTCTAGATCCAACTGCTCTGGCTCATGCCCCGTATGAGGCCGGGCCGCTCCCCCGTGGCCCGCCCTAGAGCGCAGGGAACCCACGGTTGAAAGTCTCATCAGTTGCGTGCGCGCCCGCAACACGGCCATTCCCCCGCCTCCGAGCACGATCACCGCCGCAACCGCACCGAGCACAATCCACAACGTACTGCTGTCACTTGAGGATTCCGCTTCCGATCCTGCCGCCTCAGCGGGAGCATCTGAAGCCTTCTGCGAGGGCTGTGACGAGCCTGATGCAGAAGTGGAGGGAGGCGTGTCCGAACCGGAACCGGCCTCTGTCGTCTTTTGATTGGTGATCGGGTCCACGTGCGCGGCGCCCGGGTCGCCCTCGTTGTGGAGAGGTTCCGCGCCGGCCGGATCAATCCGTAGCCCAGGTAGTTGCTCGGCTTGTCCTTCGGCCAGTCACGGCTCGCCGTGTCGGTCAGGACCCGGAGGACCTGGTTCGCCGTCCAGTCCGGGTGCGCGGACCAGACGAGTGCGGCGGAACCCGAGGCGATGGCCGCGGCGGGGCTGGTGCCCTCGGCCTCGCCGCAGTACGAGGTGAAAGTCGCGTCGCACCACCTGGGGATGCTCAGACCGGGGGCGGCCAGGTCGACGTAGTCCCCGTGCTCGGAGAACTTGCCCACCTTGCCCGAGTCGTCGGCGGCGGCGACGCCCACGACACCGTCGTAGGCGGCGGGGTAGTCGATGAGGTTCTTCTTCTCCGCGTCGTTGCCGACGGCCGCGAACATCAACTGCCCTTGGAGTGCGCGTACTTGACCGCGGCCTCCAGCTCGGGGTCCAGCAGATCGTCTCCGACGGACATGTTGATGATCTTCGCGTCGGTGTCGGCCGCGGCCCTGACCGCCTGCGCGGTGTCCGGGGTCTTCTTGCGTTCGCCCTTGTCCTTCAAGGAGGTCAGCAGGATGCGGTACGGCACGACCTTGGCTCCGGGGGCGAGGCCGCTGAGGCCGCCGCCCGCCCCGGTTCCGGCGATGAGCTCGGCGATGGTGGTGCCGTGGCCGGAGTAGTCCTCGGTCGCGTGGTAGGCGACGCTCTTCGGCGTCTCGTCGGCGAGTACCTGGCCCTTCAAGGACGGCGTGCTGTCACTGACTCCGGAGTCGATGACGGCGACCTGACGCCCTGCCGGTGCTCACTTTCCACATCGCGCGCTCGCGTCCATCGCGTCCAGGAACCACTCCTGGGACTGGACGTTCCCATCGGCCAGGGCGGCCGCAAGCCCAACTGACGTACCGGCCACGGCACCCACCGCAGCAGTCGCCACCGCCAACCGCGCAACGATGCGGCGTGGTACGAGTACGCGCCGTCCTGTCCGACGGTCGATCCCTGACTTCATGCTGCTGTACGTCCTCGTTCGGGGTTAGTCGATCACGGGCGGCACGTCGCGCCGCTGCTTCTGCGGAAGGTGTGTGGCCTCGTCCTCGACGAGGTAGTCCGGCCGCTCGCTGCCTTCCTGGTCGTCCTCGTCGCGGCCCCGCCGCGTGTTCGGACCGCGGACCAGCCCTTCGCCCCCGAGGTGAATCCGTTGCGACCGGCACGCGACGCGGGTCCCTTCCGGCCGGACGGCCCTGTCACGGCCTCGGAGGAGCCCGGAATCCTGCGCCCCGCTCCCGAGGAACGGCCCGTCGTCTCCGTGCTCCGGGGCGCCCATGACACCGCGCTGACCGATGCGGCCGGTGGCGCCCGGGAGTTACCGGCGGCGCCTCGCCCATCACCGTGCCGCGTGGGACGCGCGAGCCCGTCTGGCCTCCGGCCCTGGGCTGCGTGGGCCGCCCGCCCACGGCACGTTCGAGCGGGCCGCGCCCGTGGTCCCGGGTCCCGAAGCACGGCCGGGAGCGGCGCTGCTTTCGGACGCGGAGTACCGCCCGTGACACCACGGGCCGTGCTGGTCGGCCGGCCGCCCTGCATGCCGCCGCGTGACGTGCTCTGCCCGGTGCCGGCGGCACGCCCCATGGGGTCGTTCGTCGCTCCCGGCCCTGAGGCGCACGCGAGGTCCCGGAGGGGTTCGACGTCGACGTGCGCGCCTGGGCGGTGAAGGGGTTCTTGTTCCCGTTCGCGCCGAACTTGCCCGCGCCCTGCACCAGCGGACTCGTGAGCCCGGGCGGAGGGGAACCGGCGTGCCGGTCGCGGTCGGCCCGGCCGGGGTCACGGGCGCCTGCGGGCCAGGAGTGGTCGTCGTGGGCGGCGGAAGCGTGCCGACGCTGTCGATCTCCGTGCCGACGGGACGGTCCGGCATCGAGATCGTCCCGTGCACGTCCTTCGGCGCCGCGGGCCGACGGCCGTGGGCGCGTCGACGTCCTGCGCGGAGTGGTGCGGGGACGCGACGTCCGGACGTGCCGTGGCGCCCCGGATCCGCCGGTGTCGCCGCTGAATCGCTCTCCCGTGGTGGGGGCGGGCTTCGGCACGCCCACGTTCGGCATCGTCTCGAACGTGGGCGGCTGCAGCGTGCTCAGCGTCTCCGCGGAGACCGAGTAGAAGGACGCCAACCGGTTCATCTGGTTGATCGCCTGCTGGCGGTGGCCCTCGACCTTGACGGCTTCTGGGCGTAGTCAGGGTCGCTCTCCGCCTGCTTCGCCGCGGGAAGCGCCTCGGGCTTCAGCCGCTTGTCGATGGGGCGCGTGTCGCGCGGGGGCAGGGAGCTCTTCACCGACGCGAGCCCGCTGGCGGCCGCGGCGATCTCCACGCCGGCCGACTCGACGTACGTGCTCAACTTCTCGGTGTGGCCCGCGAGCTTCTCGCCCCACTTCTGGAACGCGTCACCCGCCTCACCCTGGAAGTCGCCGGTGGCGTGCTTGATGTTGGCGCGCAGCTCGGTGGCCGCGTCGCTGATCGCCTGGCTCGCCTTCCAGAGGGCCGAACACGGCGTTCTCGAGGTCGCTCGGCTTGGTGTTGTCGACCAGATCGAGCATCGCGTTGAGGAGGGTCTCCTCGAAGCTCGTGGGGCCGCTCTTGACCTTGAGCTTCTCCGAGAGCTCGTCGGACACGACGAAGGCACGAGTCCGAGCCGAAACCGAAGGCGTCGTGCATCACGGTCGCGACGCCCTGCATGCCGTTCGTGAGCGCGACCTGACCGGCCACCTGCTCCTGCGGCGTCGGGTTCTCCGGCGCCTTCTCGTCGTTGCCGCTCATGTACTTGTAACCCCCTTCGACTGCTGATCGTCGGTGCGGTCCGTGTCGCGCGGCCGCTCACGATCGATCTTCGTCTGGATCTCCCAGAACCTGCGCCGCTGGTCTTCTTCCAAGTTGGCGAAGCCGACTTCCGCGCCGTGCGAGGCGATGCTCATGGCCTCTATCTGCATACCGAGCATCTTGGAGAGGGAGGTGATGCGGCTGTGGACCTGCTCGTACTGGAGGTGCAGGACGTCGGCTTCGCCGAACTGGCTCGAACCGCTGCTCAGCGCGGCCCGGCTGACCCGCTGGTCGCTGACC
This sequence comes from Streptomyces sp. KL116D, assembly GCF_030766975.1. NCBI lineage: Bacteria > Bacillati > Actinomycetota > Actinomycetes > Kitasatosporales > Streptomycetaceae > Streptomyces > Streptomyces sp. KL116D. The sequence goes on from NZ_JASERH010000071.1 coordinate 24,934, forward strand.
TTGGCCGAGCTCCGTCCGACCCTCGAAGTCCTGAAGGATCTTGTCCACGCGCTGCTTGAAGGTCTTCAGCACACCGGCGCCGACTTCAGGTCGGCAGCCGCAGCCTTCGACACGCCTCCACCGTCCGCCGGAATCACGACGCGTCCTCCCCGTTTCGTGTCCCACCCGATCGCGTGCGGTCGGTCCTGCTCACCGCGCGATCGCAAAGCCAGTCGCGTCTTACAACGCGTTTACCACTGTGAGTCACCCTGTACATCCGCTCCAACCGAGCTTCTGCGTTAACTCCGTTACGAGACTGCATCAGGCGCTCCGATTCGCCCGATATCGCGCTCGCTGCGAAGTGGGCGCGACGCATCGCGCTCCCGGCACCGCAATGCGCGATCTCCACGGAACTTCCACACCCGGGAGGGCGGCGAGGAATAGGTGGAAGTAAGTGGAAGTAGGAGGAGAACGGCGGTGGGTCAGCCGCTGGAGGACGTCGTGGGCGTGGGAGACGGCAGGCGCTGCCATGCCATTCCCTGGTCCTCCGCCTGCTCGGCCCGGCGGGCGACGAGTGTCGCGATCTCGGTCAGCCTACCGCGCTCGTCATGGTCTGTTCGCCGCCGTCGCCCGAGGCCAGGACGACCACCTGGCGACCCGCACCACGGCGAACCCGCCCCGGGACGTCGCCGTCATCCTCGCCGCGTAGCCCATGCGGGCCGCGCGCTGGTCGCCGATCAGGCCGACGTTGACGTCGCGGGCCTGGACGAAGGAGTCCTTGTACTTACGCGGGATCCGCGGATAGCGGCGCGCGCGGTGTCGGTGTCCTTGCAGGCGAGGACCGAGAAGCTGATCTGCGGCCGCTGCTCGCCGGCGAAGTCGGCGCGGGCGTACGAGGTGGCGTCGCCGCAGAAGCCGCCGGTCGGGCGGTCGCAGCGGATCGCTCCGCTCCGCCGCCCCTCGGCGACCGGTCCGGCGACCGCCGCCGCCGTGGCCCTCCAGCCCGGCATGGCGGCCGCGTCGGGCACGATCGACTTGACCTGGGTGCGCGTGAGGGGCTTCGTGCCGGGTTTCCCCGCGGCGCCGTCGTCACTGTCGCCGTCACACCACTGCCGCCACCGCATCCGGCGAGGAGCGGTGCGAGGGTGATCAGGGCGAGGCCCAGCACGGCCGCGGCGCGGCGGCGAGGGCGGCTGCCGGCGGGCAGGCAACTGCCGTGCCGCTCACGGTCGTCTCACAGAGATCGCCTTTCCTGGCCCCGGGCGCGGGCGTCCGTCGCGTGACTCCGTGGAGTCACGCGACTGTCATGGAGTTCCGTGTCAGTTCGCCGCCGGCGACGGGGTGTCGTCCGCCTGGATGGCGAACTTGATGTTCTTCCCGTCGACCCCGGTCACCTTGACGTTCACGCCCAGGGTGCTGCCGTCGGACGCCGTGAGCTTGCACCGGGTCGTGGTGCCGACCTTGCCGGTGAGGTCCTCCGGGCAGGAGATGTCCGGCTTCGGCTGGCCGGTGGTCGAGGCGAGCTTCTCGGCGACCGTGTCGGCCAGCTTCTCGCTTGGACATCTTCGGGTCGGTGCTGCCCACGCTCACCGAGCCCGAGCAGCCCACGAGCAGCGCTCCCGCGGCTACGGCCGAGAGGGCCCACGTGGCAGCGGAGAGGCGGGACTTCATCATGAAGTGGGTTCCATTTCGGGTGGTCAGGAGAAGGACGTAGGAACAAGTGCGGCGCGCGGGACGCGCGGCGCGCCCAGCATAGGGGGTCCGAGTGCTGAGCACTTGGCACTTTTTGCGGCAAAGCAGTCAAATCGCAAGCCTCCATGGACTCTTCGCTCCACCAGCCAACGATCTTCACTGATGCGATCACCGCCCGGCTCACGCCATAGTCTCCAGCCATGGATCAGTTGATCGGGACCCTGGTGAAGGTCCTTCTCTTCGCGTTCGTCGCGGGCATGTTCGCCCTGGTCATCAGGGGTTTCGTGCGCAGCGGCCAGGAAGGCGAGCGGATCCGAAGGGCTGGGCGGAGTCTCGAACCGACCGCCGGAGCGCGGGGGTGGACGTACGAGCGGCGCGCGCGGCCGGGCGGGCCACCGAGTACTGCGGCATCGGCCCCATGCCCGGCAGCGGGGACAACCTCACCGCCTGGCATCACATGACGGGAGAGTTCCGCGGCCGCTCCTTCGGGTGTTTCGAGTACCGGTACGCGAATCCCCTGTCGGGCAGCGGCCGGGCCGGAGGGTCGAAGAAGCTGACGTTCGAGTCGGTGTTCCTCGTCTCGGCGCCCGGCTCGGGGCCGTTCCTGCAGGTGGGACAGCCGGGCAGGATGGATACGCTCCTGGGGCGGGGGCCCAGGACGCTGCTGGGCGTCCCGGAATTCGACGACAGGTTCCGCGTCGGCACCCATGACGACCCTTTCGCCCGGAATCTCCTGGACGGCGAACTGCGGGCCTTTCTCCTCTCGGACGACCGCGCCCCGAAGAACCCGCTCCGGGTGCGCGACGACGAGTTGTTCACCTGGTACACCGGCACCCTGTCGCCGCAAGCCGTCGAGGAACGGCTGAACTATCTGTGCGACGTACTCGACCGGATTCCCGCGCGGACCTGGGCAGCGGGCTGAGGCAGCGGCCCTCGGTTCACAGAAGCACACGGCGTCGGCAATAATCTCGCGTCATGGAGCAACTGGGATTGATCTTGCTGAAGGTGCTCTTCTTTGCGCGCTATCGCGGGAGTGTTCTTCTTCGTCATCAGATCATTCGTGCGCAGCAACAAGGAGGACAAGCGCATCAGGGAGGGCTGGGCTGCGCTCCCGCGACTGGCCGCGGAGCGCGGCTGGACGTACGAGCAGCGCGCACGAGGCCGCGCCACCGAGTACTGCGGCATCGGCCCCATGCCCGGCAGCGGCGACAATCTGAGTGCGTGGCACCACGTCGCGGGAGAGTTCCGCGGCCGTTCCTTCGTGTGTTTCGAGCACCGCTACAACAGCCCCATTTCGGGCAATCAGCCCGGGGATCGCAAACGCCCCACCATTGAATCCCTTTTCATGGTCAGCACGCCGGGCTCGGTGCCGTCCGTGGAGATCCTCCGGCCGAGCATGATGAACGTCGTGGTCGACCGCCGCGACAAGATGCAGCTCGGTGTATCCGCATTCGACGACACGTATCGAGTGGTCACTCAGGACGAGGATTTCACTCGAAGTCTCCTGAGTGACGACATGATGTCTTTTCTCCTCGCGGACCCGCGCGCGCTAGCAAAGTCGCCGCTCCAGCTGCGCCGTGCCGAGCTGTTCACCTGGTACACGGGAACGCTCTCCCCCGCGTCGCTCGACGACCGGCTCAACTACCTGTGCGACGTACTCGATCGCATTCCCGAGCGGACCTGGACCGCTGCTCTGAGCAAACCGAGTGCCCCTCCTCCCGGAACAACGCGTCGCCGCGTCCGGGTGAGGGGCACTTCGCGTGCGCGGTGCGCAGCGCGCAGTCGCTCAGGCGGATGTCTCGTCGTCCCCGGGGCGAATCGTCCGGAGGAATTTCTTGTAGTCCTCGATGACCTCGGCGAGTTGGTTCTGCTTCGCCGTGAGGACGATCTCGATGACCGCGCGCTGCGCGGGATTCCTGACGTCCTCCATGCCCAGGTACACCTGGCTCTGGCAGAGTTCGATCGGCTCTCCCCGCAAGGTGGTGGACAGGACGAGGTTCTGGACGATCCCGGGTGAATCCGTCAGGCCCGGGATGTCCGGCGTACCGATCTCGGTCTTCTTCAGGACGCGCACGGAACCGACCTGCTCCAGCCGGGGCACCGACTCGTCGGCGATCTGCGCGATGGTGGCACCGTCGTTGCGCATCTCGCCGGAGAGGGTGATGTTCGCCGTGAACCCGCCGTCCACGGAAGCGCGGTGGAGCGCGACGAACGCGGCGTTCGGCGCTCCCACCTCGTCCGGCGGCGCGGCCTGCCAGCCGTCCGGCAGCGAAAAGGAAATCTTGACCGGCAACGTGGCCGTCATGGTGGATCCCATCCTTCAAATGGACTTCAGCTCAGGCTAGAACCAGCTGCCGACCGTGTTGTCCCACGCATCGCCCACGGCGTCGGCGCCGTCGCCGATCGCATCGGTCAGTTTGCCGGGATCGACGGTGATGTTGACACCGACCTTGCCGCCGACGCCCAGTCCGGCCCCGAGCTCGCCGCCGATGGTGAACTTGCCGTCCTTCATGCCCAGATCGACGTTGGCCTCGGCGCCGACTCCCGCCCATGCCTCGCCCGTCACACCGGCGCCGACACCGGCGACGTCGGCGGAGACCGACCCCGTCGCCTTGGCCCCGGCGAACGCCTCGGCGCCGGCGTGCGCACCGTCCTTGCCGACGGACGCGTTCACCGAGGCGTCAGCGCCGACGAACGCCTTGCCCTCGCCCTGCAGCGCGGCGTACCCGTACTCGACGGAACCGTTCGCGGAGGCCTGCGCGAGGTACGCCGTGCCCGAGGCGCCGACCTTCAGCTGCCCGTTCGCGACGCTCGCGCCGACCGAGCCGTCTCACGCCCAGCGCCGAGACCTCCGCCGCGTACTTCCCCTTGAACCCGCCGCCGGAGAACTGATCGGACACGCCCTCTTTCCACGCACTGGCGTTGCCCGACCACTCGGCCAACTTGATGTTCCAGTCGGCCTTCTTGCCGGGGGCGGTGGGGTCGCCGTCCTCGCCCTGCTCGGCCTTGTTCCGAGGTACCAGTTGCTGTCGGCGTCCTTGCCGAACTCCTTCTCCCGACTGGCGCCAGTGGCTGGCCTCGTCGGTCACCCACTTCTTGTTCTCCCTGGTCCACGCCGTGGGCGAGATGGCGCTCTTCGCGACCCCGTGGTCCTCCCACCACTTCTTGGCGTCGACCCCGCTGCGGACGGCCACCAGCCAGTCGGGGCTGTCCTTGGCGCTGCCCGCGAGCTCGTTGAGCTTCTTGGTGAGCTTCTCGGCTTCTTCCTTGAGCTGCTTGCGCGCGCCGTCCAGCACCTGCTCGGCGCCTTCGTGGTCGTCGGCCTTCCACTTGTCGATCGCGTTCCCGGCCTGCCCCTGCGCCCAGGTCAGGGTGGAGCAGTAGGAGTGGATCGCCTTGGCGGCACCCGACATCGCGTCGCTCGCGAAGTACCAGTTGGTCTTCTCCTTGCCCAGGGTGGGCCAGAAGACATCGCTGGCCGCGCCGACCCAGCCCTTGATCCGGAGGTCGCGCAGACCGTCGCCGATCTTCTCGAACTTGTCCGACCACTTGCCGAGAGCGGTCTCGATGTCACCGAGCTTGCCTGCGTCGCCCGGAATGAGGGCCTTCGGGTCGTCGGTCGACCCGAGCGAAGCTGCCATGAGTGCGAAGTCCCCGTCCTTGTCCGTGCGTTGTTCCTGCTTTCCCGCGCCTAGACCAACACCGTCTTGACGGACTTCACCGCGTTCCTGATGGCGGTGTCCGTGTCCTCGTAGTCGCCGTTGGCCTTGTCCAGTCCCTCCGACAGCGTCGCCGCGCAGTCGGCCAGGAATCCGGCCCCCGACTCCCACGTGGCGCAGAACGCCACCAGCGCGGCGGCCGCGTCGTCGTTCTCGATCGAGGGGGCCTGCCACGCCTCGTCGCCCAGATCGACCTTCTTGACGGGCTTGAGGATCGCCTCGATGTCCTTCGCGCCCTGTTTCAGGACGCCCGGGCCGACGCCGAGATCCGCAGTCACGACACATTCCCCCGTTGGAAGCTCTTCGCAGATATGCGCATTAATCAGGCATCGACAGCCTGTGGCGCCCACGGACGCTATCACCGGAATCCAGCCACAAAACGCGTACTCACCCTCCCTTCACGACACCGACCCCACAGCCCCTCAGGCCCCTTCACCACCTCCGCATCTCTCGCGCGGGCGCTGCAGGGTGCGCGGCGTGACGAACCTCGGAACGGACGAATTCACGACACCGGTGTCGCTCTCGGCGAGCGCACCGCAGCCCTGGCGGCGGCCGACGACCGCAGCCGGCGGCTCTTCACCGGACTGACCGTCCTGTTCGCGGTGTTCCTCGGCATGGGATCGCTGCATGGTCCTCGGCACGGCTGTCACCGGCCTGCGCGACTACAGCGCATTGCGGACGGGCGCCGCCGCGGTGGGATCGTGGTGGACGTGATCGCGGTGCGGCTGGTCCTGCGGGGGCGGCGCACCGGGAGCTGGTCGCCGTTGCTCATCGCCTGCGGCGCCTGCCTGGCCTGCCTGGTCCTGATGGCCCTGGCGGGGAGTGGGTCTGACGGTGTGAGGGCGCGGCCGCCGGCTCACCCCCGCCCCCACCCGCCCCTTCCGGCGCCGCGCATCCCGTACCGCCACCGCCGTGCCGCCCAGGCCCGCGACCGCTACGAGGCCGCCGACGAGGACGTACGTGGCGAGGCGGCCGTTGCGTTCGTCGGGGGTTTCGCCGAAGTGGACCGGGAGGACCTCCGGGGGGTCGGCGTGGGCGACAGCCCTCGTCGGGGCGCGGGGTCTCGATCGGGTTCTTCGGGTCGGCGATCTCGGTGACCGCGCGGACCGGGTCGACCACGCCCCAGCCGACGAGCCGGTCGTGGCCGGTGATGGAGCGTTCCGCGGTCTGCTCGATCTGGGCGACGACCTCCTGGGCCGACCAGTCCTTGTGGTGCTCCTTGAGGAGGGCCGCGACGGCCGCGACGTAGGGGGCCGAGAAGCTCGTCCCGTTGTCGGAGCAGTGGCCGCCCTTGGGGACCGTGGAGATCATGTCGACGCCCGGTGCGGCCACGCCGACGGAGTTGCTCGACTGGGAGAACGCGGCGCGTTCGTTGTTGCGGTCGGAGGCGGCGACCGCGAGCACGCCGTCGTACGAGGCGGGGTAGGTGTCCTTGACGTTGCCGCCGAGGCCGTCGTTGCCGGCCGAGGCGACGACCACGATGCCCTGCCCAGGGCCGCGTTGACCGCGGTCTCCAGCTTGGAGCCGGGGGCCAGCGCCTTCTCCGTGTCCTGGGAGATGTTGATGACGTCGGCTTTCTCGGCGATCGCGTGGTCGATCGCCAGGGCGAGGGCGTCGGAGTCGCCGTGGCCCTCGGCGTCGTTCTGCTTGATGGGGATGATCGTCGCGTCGGGGGCCAGGCCCACGAAGCCCGTGCCGCTCGCCTTGCGGGCCGCGATGATGCCGGCGACGCGCGTGCCGTGGCCGACGACGTCCGTCGTCCCGCGCTCGTTGCCGCGGCCCTCGATCGGCTTGCCGTCGTCGTCCTTCTTGGGCAGGTAGTTGGCGCCCGCCCCGACGTCCACGGCCTTCGTCAGCTGCGGGTTCTTGACGTCCACGCCCGTGTCGATGACGGCGACGCGCACTTGCCGGTCGCGCTCTGCCACAGCGCTCGTCCAGGTTGACGCGCTCGCAGCGCCCACGGCCTGCCCGCGTACTTCTTGCCGCCGAACGTGCACTGGCCGCTGTCCGCCGCGGCCGGAGTCGCCGGCAGGGCGAGCTACGGCCGCGGACGCGGTCAGCGCCGTGACCGCCGATCACGGCGGCCAGACGCCGGCCGGCGCGCGTCAAGTTGCTGGTGATCGCCATGAGTTGGCCCTTTCCCCTGTTCCCCGCTGTTCCCTCGCTGGTCCCGCGCGCTCGTGCCCGGCCGGTCCGCTACGAGCCCTGCGGCTGTCGCGCGGCGGCCTGGGAGAGTCGCGGGCCGGTGGGCAGGAACGACGCCCAGGTCGACGGGATCGGGGCCGGGTCCGTGTTGTCGTAGCCGAGGAGCTTGCGCGTCGATCTCCGCCTCCTGCTGCTCCGCCTTGCGCTGCTTGGCCGTCGTGCCGATGCCCTGGTCGTCGGTGGCGCTGTCGGCGTTCGACTGGAGGGCGTAGCGCAGGCCGGTGTCGGTGACCAGGAAGACGCCGCCCGCCTTGGTCTCGGTGCCCTGGAACTGGCGGAAGATCTGGCCGGAGCCGGGCGTCACGTACGCGCTGGAGGAGCCGGTGGGCAGGTCGGAGGGAAGTCCGTGCCGGCCCACGTGGACAGGGTGGTGGTGCCGCTCTTCACCGACCGCAGCGTGTTGCAGACGGTGTTGCGGCCGCTGGTGGCGCTGGCGCCGTTGTTGACCGTCTTCGCGCGCCCCGCGCGGCCACTTGGCGCCCTCGCCCTCGAACGGCGCGCTGCCGCGACGGCCGCCGGGTTCACCTGCGCCGCGGAGCCGGTCGAGTTGACGTTGACCAACTGCTTGCTGTTGAGCAGGAGTTGGGAGGTGAACTCGGAGATGCGGGCCACCTTGCCCGGCAGCATCCACGTAGTGCTGCATCCGCGTGCCGTCCAGCGACTTCAGGACCGTGCCGACCTTGTCGTACCGGGCGTTGCCGCTGCCCGTGACTGCGTTCGCGGTCTGGCCCGCGGTGCCGGGGACCGTCGGCACGGAGACCGGGGTGCCCTCGTGCAGCGTCCGCAGCCACTCGCTGGAGACGCGCTGCGGGGCAGCGGCCCTGGGTGTCGAGCGCGGTGCAGCAGACCCTCCTGGGCCGGGTCGGTGATCGCGTAGGAGGTGCCGCGGGCGTCGACGACGTACTGCTTCTTCGTGACGGAGTCGGTCACGTACATCAGCTCGCCGCCGGAGAGCCTGTTCCGGCCCTCCGACTTGCCCCACTCCTTCTCGGCGAGGACAGAAGGCGGCCTTCTGGATGGCGCGGCCGCCGTCGCTGGGAAAGCGCTCGCACGCCATCCAGCGCTTCGCGGCCTCGGCCTCGGAGCTGGACGGCAGCCGGTCGGGGGCGTAGGGGATGCCGAGCGTGGCGCCGTGCGGAGGCTTGCCGCTGTCGAGGACCTTCTCGTCGACGGTCACGACGTCGTCCGTGTAGTCCTTGAGCAGCAGCTTGGCCGACGCGGTGTTCAGAACGGGGTGCAGCTGCTTCTGGCCGTCGGTCTTCAGGACCACGTAACGCGTCGTCGAGTCGCTCGCGACGATGACGTTCTTCTGCGTCGTGTCCCATTCCTTCGGCGCGGTGGGACTGAACATCCCGATGCCGCCGAAGACCGCGAGGACCACGACCCCCACGATCGTGCCGGGCAGGACCGCGCGCAGCGGCACCTCCGCGCGCCTTCCTCGGAGCCGAAGGAGAGGGCTGCAGGAAGGACGCCAGAGATGCGGCGCTTCGCGAAGGTGTAGGCGTTGAGTTCGTCCCGCCGGCGATGCCATCTGTGTCCGCTCTCTCCCCGTGCGGAGCCGTGGGGGCGAGTTCCCCGTCTTGGATCGGCTGACTGTCGGCTCGCGGCTTCCGGTTGTGGTCGCCTCGGATGCCGTGGCTGTCAGACCCGGCCCCTACTATGCCTGTTGCGACGTTGCGTGTGTGGCACGGGTAGGGTGCTGAGGCCTTCCTAGAGGCCCGCGGGGCCTTTACAAGGAGCCTTTGCGCATGGGATTTCGGGAGAGTTCGGGGGTTTGGAGTGATGGCTTCCGCAGCGCGGACTCGATCACGGTCGCAATCGAGGTCACGATCGGGTGACCGTTCCGCAGCAGGGGTCCCCTCTCTCTTCACACATGCCACACACGACTGCACAGAATTCTCACGGGAGGGAATGCGGCGCGCCTCTCCGGGGTGCGGTTTCCCGCACTCTGAAGTCGCGTTCCGGCCGTGGCGGATCGTTCGGCGTGCAGCGGCTCGTGATGATCGAGCTGGCCGCCGCGCTGGCCGTGGTCGGCTGGGTGATCAGCACCGTCGCGCTCGTCGCCACGCGGCTCGGTCGCCGCCCTCCTCCTGCTGCTCGCTCTCGTACGCCGCCGGGGCCGCTCCCTGCCCGAGTGGCTGGGCACCGTGCTCGCGCTGCGCAGCGCCCGCAGGCGCCGGGCGGAGAGCACCCCGGTGCCGCCGGGCACCGAGCCGGGTCTGGCGCCCGCCGTGGAGTGCGACCCGAGCCTGCGCACGTACAGCCACAACCGCGGTGACGACCGACCAGCGCCCGGTCGGCATGGTCGGCGGCGGGCTTCCTGACCGCCGTCGCTCCAGGTCGAGTCCGACGCCACCGCCCTGCGGGACCGAGCGCAGCCGCCGCCCGCTGCCCGTCGCGCTGGTCCGGGACGCCCTGAGGTGGACGGGATCCGCCTCGAATCGGCGCAGATCGTGCTGCGCGCAGCCAGCGCCCGCGCTGCACCTGCCCCAGCGGTCGGTGGCGGTGAGCAATTACGCGCGCGTTGCGAGGCCCAGACCGGCTCCCCCGCCGTCCGCATCACCTGGATCGCGCTGAAGCTCGACCCGAGCTGTGCCGGAGGCCGTGGCCGCGCGCGCGGCAGCGCGTCGTCGGGCGCAGAAGTGTCTGCGCGGGCCGCCGAGCACCTGTCGAGCCGGCTGTCCGGCGCCGGGTTCGGGCGAGCGTCCTGACCGAGGAGGAGCTCGTCGCGGCCGTGGCCACGTCCGCGTGCGCGGGCCCGATGGTGACGGCGCAGGCCGGCCGGAGCGAGGCCCCGCAGCGGCGGACCGAGGAGTCGGGGCGCAGCTGGCGCTGCGACAACCGCCGCCACACGACGTACTGGGTGCGCCGCTGGCCCAACTGGGCGCGCAGACCATCCAGCTGTGCCGCAGCTGGTCGCACAGCTGACGACGGTGCCCGCGCTCGCGACGACGTTCAGCCTGACGCTCGCCCAGGGCGACCAGCAGGACGTGACGATGACCGGGCACATGCGGATCACCGGCCGCAGCGACAGCGAGCTGACGACGGCCAGGCGCGACCTGGAGCGGGCCGCGCGCCAGGTGCGCACCGGCCTCGTCCGTCTCGACCGTGAGCAACTGCCCGGCGTTCTCGCCACCTTGCCGCTCGGAGGAGCCCGCTGATGGCCATGACGACCCAGGTCGCCGAGATCGGCGAGCGACTGAGGACCGGCTTCGGCCTAGCTCGGACCGCGCCACCAGCGGCACTCCCTCCCGGTCGAGCAGCTCGACGCGCTGTCGCTGCCCATCGGGGACGACGGCGTGGTCGTCGGCGTGGATCGCCGAGGGCCAGCCCGCCGTGATGGGCATCAACGCCGCCCGACGGCGTACGACATCGTGCTCATCGGCGGTCTGTGGACGGCGCAGGTGCTGGCGCTGCGGGCGGCGGCGACCGGGGCGCGGGTGGCCGTGGAGACCGGCCGCGCGCAGCAGTGGTCGCAGCTCGATGCAGGCGGTCGGCGGCGGACAGTCGGGGATGACCGTGCACGACGTGGGCCGGGTGCCGCCGCAGGGCGCGTCGGCGGGCGGTCCGGTGCTCGTCATCCGGGACTGCGGCATGCGGCCGCCGCGCGGCCGGGTCGCCTCGGCGCCCTGGCAGTCCGTGCTGACGCTGCTGCCGTATCTGAGCCCGGTCGCGCCGCGGCTGATGCGCGGCAGGCCCGGCTGGTGGGCGTGCAGCGGGTGTCGCCGGACGAGGCGAGCGAGATCGGCCGGGTCATCGGGCTGCCGCGCGGCGAGTACGAGTCGCTGCCGACGCTGGCCGACGGCGTGACGCTGTGGTGCACCGACCGCGACCGGCGGTACGTGATGACGCAGGGCGACGACGGACGCCGAGACCGGATTGTTGGGAACGGCACGCCGGATGGACTGACGGACGGCGCCCGCCGGCCCCTCGGGGCACGCGGGCGCACCCCGGCGAACTGCTCCGCGAACCACCGCCGATGTACGGGTAATTCGGGCATTGTCGGGCGTCGCCCGCTGCGCGCTCGTCACGTTTTGGTGTACGTCCCCGGCAGTTGTCGCGTGCGGTCGGGCCCGCGTGACGCAGTGGACAGCGGTGACGGGTGGACGGGCCTGCCGTGCACGCGGTTTTCGTGATTAGGCTGGGGCAGGACGTGTTTGCGTGTGCCCGCGTGCGGGTGGCGAGGCAGATGAGTCAGGGGGTAGGGGGACAGCCCGGCGGATCGACGACAGGAACGGTCGCCCCCAGCACGGCACGAGGGTGCGCTCGACCACACCAGGAGGCATTGTGAACAGCGATCGGGACGGTATCCGCGGGGGCTGATTCACCGTCGATGATCAGTCCGACGCGGAGTCAGTGTCGCGATGACGGGCGAGTTCACCATCGACTACGCCCCTCCGGCCTGGTCACACGCAGAACGCGGCGAGCACGGGCGGCACGCCCGAGCCTGCCCGCCCCCGCGGCACCGCCCGTGCCACCCCGGCCGCCTCCGCCCCGGTTCCGGCACCCGCTCCGGCACCGGCGCCCGCGCACCCGCCGCTCCCGAGGCCGATTCCGGCTCCGGCTCCGGCTCCGGTGACCTGGAGAGCGGCGCCACCACCATGAAGTTCTCCGCGGCCGCGCTGAAGCGGGAGTTCGCGGAGCTGAAGCGCGCTGGAAGAGGAGTAGCGACGGCTCCGGCGACGCCACCGCCGGTCCCGCGGCCACGGCGCCTCGCACCCGTCGCGGGCACGGACGCCGGGGCCACGGCCGACGGCCCGTCGCCGCGCTCCTGGACGGACGTGCACGGCACGTGACGACGACGCCTCAGCCCGCGTCCCCGCCCCGCTGCCCCGGAGGCCACTCTCGACGGGCTCCGACGTGGGTCCGATGACGCGGACTTCCCGCTGCCAGCGCCGAGGCCCCTGGCGAGCGCGACCGGTTCTGGGACCACTCCGCGTGACTCCGGCGCCGACACTCGTCCGCGTCCGCACTCGCAAGCGGTCGAGCCGCCGAGCCGCCGTGCCCACCGAGCCCGCCGAACTCGCCGAGTCCCCGCCCGGCACGGACGACGCGCCGCCGCCGCCGACGGCCCCGCCGCCGATCGGCCCGCAGCCCGGCCCCGCCGCGTGGACTCGCCGCACCGGAAGGCGGAGGCCGCCGCTGCCAGCTGACGTTCAGCCGGCCGCACCGCTCACCGCCCGCAGTGGACCGAGCTCTCGCTCCGGGCCAGCATGCCGTCCGCCCGGTCCGGCCCGCAGCCGCCGCCGACCAGCCCGCACTGCGATCCGCCCAGGCCCCGGCGGCCCCCAGCCGAGCCGCAGGGTGGCTACGGCTTCCCGCAGCCTCCGGCCCACCGCAGCTCCGGCTTCGCCCTCGACTCCCAACGCGCTCCGCCCGCAAGGCGGTTCACATGAGCTTTCCCGCAGCCGCCCGCGCCGCAGCGCCCGGCTTCGCCCCCGACCACCGCGCCGCCCCGCGCGGCGGTTACGGTTTCCGCAGCCGCCCGCGCCGCAGCCCGCTTCGCCCCGACCCAACGCGCTCTGCGCAAGGCGGTTACGGCTTCCCACTGGGCCACCCGCGCCGCAGCCGGAGGCCCAGCCCCAGCCGCCGTTCCAGGCGCACCCGGGCCAGCCGATGCCCCACTCCCGCGGCCCGCAGGGCGGCTAGCGGCTTCCCCAGCCGCCCGCGCAGCCCCAGCCGCCGCAGCAGCAGGCGGGCGCGGGTTACGGCTTCCCGCCGCCGCCGCCCGCACGCCGCGCAGGGCCAGCCCGCCCGCAGGCTCCCCTCAGCCTCCGCCCCGGCCCGGGCGACCGAACGCACAGTTCCAGCAGCAGCCTACCTGCGCAGCCCCGCAGGCCGGCGTCACCCGCAGCCCCGCAGGCCGGTCACCCGGTGCCGGGCCAGCCGATGCCCGGGCAGCCGATGCCGGGCCAGCAGGCCCCGGTCAGCCGGCTCCCGGCCAGCAGGCTCCCGTTCAGCCGGGCCCGCCGCCGACCCCGCACCGGAAAATGCCGCCTGGCCGCAGCCGTGCAGCACGACCAGCGCCAGCCCACGAACGTCGGCGGTGCCCCGCTCGGCTACACGGCGGCGGTTGAGCTGTCGGCCGACCGGCTGCTCAACAACAAGAAGCAGAAGGCGAAGAGCTCCCGCCCCGGCGGCGGCAACAACCGCTTCAAGCTCGGCGGCAAGAAGGAGGAGGCCGAGCGGCAGCGGAAGCTGGACCTGATCCGCACGCCGGTGCTCTCCTGCTACCGGATCGCCGTGATCAGCCTCAAGGGCGGCGTCGGCAAGACGACGACCACCACGGCCCTCGGCTCCACCCTCGCCACCGAGCGGCAGGACAAGATCCTCGCGATCGACGCCAACCCGGACGCCGGCACGCTCGGCCGCCGGGTGCGCCGCGAGACCGGTGCGACCATCCGCGACCTGGTGCAGGCGATCCCGCACCTGAACTCGTACATGGACATCCGCCGGTTCACCTCGCAGGCGCCGTCCGGCCTGGAGATCATCGCGAACGACGTGGACCCGGCGGTCTCGACGACGTTCAACGACGCGGACTACCGCAGCGCGATCGACGTCCTCGGCAAGCAGTACCCGATCATCCTGACGGACTCGGGCACCGGCCTGCTGTACTCCGCGATGCGCGGGGTCCTGGACCTCGCCGACCAGTTGATCATCATCTCGACCCCGTCCGTGGACGGTGCGTCGAGCGCCAGCACCACCCTCGACTGGCTGTCCGCGCACGGCTACGCGGACCTCGTCTCGCGCTCCATCACGGTCATCTCCGGGGTCCGCGAGACCGGCAAGATGATCAAGGTGGAGGACATCGTCAGCCACTTCGAGACGCGCTGCCGCGGTGTCGTCGTCGTCCCGTTCGACGAGCACCTGGCGGCCGGCGCCGAGGTCGACCTCGACATGATGCGGCCGAAGGTGCGGGAGGCGTACTTCAACCTCTCCGCGATGGTCGCCGAGGACTTCGCGCGGGCCCAGCAGCAGCAGGGCCTGTGGACCGGGGCGGACGGCAGCCAGCCGCCCACCATGGCTCCGCCGATGCCAGGCCAGCAGCAGTACCCGGGTCAGTACCCCGGCCAGCAGCCCTACCCGGGTCAGCAGCCGCCCGCCCCGTACCCGCCGCAGCAGGGCCAGCCCCCGCAGGGCATGCCGCCGCAGGGCCCGCCCCAGCAGCCCGGTCAGCCGGGCCAGCCCGGCCAGCCCGGCCCGCAGCCCGGCTGGCAGACCCCGCCGCCCCCGCCGCAGGCCCAGGGCCAGCAGCCCGCGCCGCAGCAGCCGCAGCAGCCGGGACCGCCTCCGGGCTGGCAGCAGCAGCCGCCCGCGCAGCAGTAGCAACTCCCAGAAAGGCCCGCACCGTTGGACGGTGCGGGCCTTTTGCGCACACTGCCCCAAACCGGGTGCCATGCGCTGGCCTGCAGAGCGTCAGAGGTCTCGACCAATGTGCGTGAAATGCACGTCAACTCGTTATTTCCGCAGGCCACATGGGGTTCACCTGCCGTTGACGTGTGTCAACGGCCGCTGATAGACACACACTTCATTCGAGCTGGAAAACCATCAGGCAACCCATCTGGCAAACCCCTGCTGTGCGAGCGATGCGCGAGGTCACCGACCGATGAACAATGAAGCTCAGCAAGACCGGCACCACAGAACGGCACGCCCCGCGCGCCGCGGTGCGCGGATACTCCTGGCGGCCGGTGCCGCGGCGTTCGCCCTGACGGCGGGCCTGGCCACGCCGCTCAACCCGGCCCCCCAACAGGCCGAGGCCAAGGCCGACGGCAAGAAGACGCTCACGGTGGCGGTGGCACAGAGCGTCGACTCGCTCAGTCCGTTCCTGGCGCAGCGCCTGCTCAGTACGAGCATCCTCCGCCTGACGAACGAGTTCCTGACGAACTACGACCCGAAGGACAACCACGTCGTCCCGGGCTTCGCCACGGAGTGGAAGTCGTCGCCCGACAAGCTGACGTGGACGTACACGATCCGTTCGGATTCGAAGTGGACGGACGGCCAGAAGGCCACGGCCAAGGACGCGGCGTTCACGTTCAACAAGATGATGACGGACGAGGGCGCGGCCACCGCGAACGGTTCGTTCGTCGGCAACTTCAAGAAGGTGACGGCGCCCAGCGACACCGAGCTGGTCATCGAGCTGAAGAAGCCGCAGGCGACGATGACGGCGCTCGACGTGCCGATCGTGCCGGAGCACATCTGGAAGGACGTCAAGGACTACTCGAAGTTCAACAACGACGAGAAGTTCCCGATCGTCGGCAACGGGCCGTTCGAGCTCACCGACTACAAGACCGACCAGTACGTGAAGCTGCGGGCGAACAAGGACTTCTGGCGCAAGTCGAAGAAGCCGCAGTTCGACGAGATCGTCTTCAAGACGTACAAGGACCAGGACGCCGCGGTCGCCGCCCTGCGCAAGGGCGAGGTCTCCTTCGTCGCCGGTTCCCCCGCCCTGACGCCCGCTCAGGCGGCGTCCCTCAAGGGCGAGAAGAACATCAAGGTGAACGAGGGCCCCGGCCGCCGCTTCTACGCCATCGCGGTGAACCCGGGCTGGAAGACGAAGGACGGCAAGAAGTTCGGCGACGGCAACAAGGCACTGCTCGACAAGCGGGTGCGCCAGGCGCTCTTCCGCTCCGTCGACACCAAGGCCATCGTCGACAAGGTCTTCCAGGGCCACGCCGTGCAGGGCGAGGGGTACATCCCGCCGCGCTTCTCCGAGTACTTCTGGAAGCCGACGGACAGCCAGAAGCTGAGCTACGACACCACGGCCGCGGCCAAGCTGCTCGACGAGGCGGGCTACCCGCTCAAGGACGGCAAGCGCGTCGGCAAGGACGGCAAGCCGCTCGACCTGCGCATGCTGTGCCATGCCACCGACCCGAACGACAAGGCGGTCGGCAAGTACCTCAAGGAGTGGTGGGGCAAGATCGGCGTCGGCCTCAAGCTGAACTGCGTCGACGACGTCTCCGTGCCCTGGTACGCCGGTGAGTACGACCTCGCCTTCGACGGCTGGTCGGTCAACCCGGACCCGGACTTCGTGCTCGGCATCCACACCTGCGCCGCCCTGCCCACCAAGGCCCGGGAGACCGCGGCCACGGACAACGGCATCTGCGACAAGACGTACGACGACCTCTACAACAAGCAGCTCGCCGAGTACGACCCGGCCAAGCGGGCCGATTACGTCAAGCAGATGGAGTCGTGGCTGTACGACTCCGGGTACATGAATGTCATGGCCTACCCGAACGCGGTGGAGGCCTACCGCACGGACCAGATCAAGTCCATCCAGACGATGCCCACCGCGGCCGGCAACATCTACGGCCAGGACGGGTACTGGAGCTGGTGGTCGGCGGAGCCGGCCACGGCGTCCGACAGCAGTGACTCGGGCTCGTCCAGCTCCACCGGGGTCGTGATCGGGATCGTGATCGCCGCGCTCGTGGTCATCGGCGGAGGCGTCTTCGTGATGAGGCGCCGCCGGACGACGGCGGACGACCGCGAGTAGCACCGGCAGCACGTCCGAGCGGTCAACACCCGCACGAGTAACGAGAGTTCGCATGAACCATGACAGCTGACAGCACTCCGGCGCTCGTGCAGCCCGCGGACGGTCCCGACGGCGACCCGGCTTCGGCCGGGCCGTCGTCGGCCGCCCGCGGCCCGCGGGCCCGTAACACCAAGGCGTACGTGCAGTACGCGGCGGCGAAGATCGCGGGCGCGGTGGTCTCGCTCTTCGCCGTCCTCGTCACCAGCTTCTTCCTCTTCCGGCTCATCCCGAGCGACCCGGTCAAGCAGATGACCGGCGGCAAGCGGGTCTCCGCCGAGCAACTGGAGAACCTGCGCCACCAGTTCGGCCTCGACCAGCCGATGTGGAAGCAGTTCACGTCGTACATCGGCGACGCCCTCACCGGCGACTTCGGCACCTCGTACCAGTTCCACACCCCGGTGATCGACAAGATCGCCGACGCGCTGCCCGCGACGCTGCTGCTGACCGGCACGGCGTACGTCCTGTACTCGGCGCTCGGCATCTGGCTGGGCACCCGCACGGCGTGGCGCAACGGGTCGCGGAGCGACCGTTTCAACACGGCGTTCGCGCTGACCCTCTACTCGGTCCCGTCGTTCTGGCTGGGCCTGCTCCTCATCATCGTCTTCTCCGTCGGCATCGGCCCGATCCCCGGCATGTTCCCGACGGGCGGCCTCGAATCGGGCGGCGAGACCGGGTTCGCGTACGTCATCGACGTCGCGCACCACCTGGTGCTGCCCGTCATCACGCTCGTCGCGGTCGGCTACGCGCAGACGCTGCTCGTCATGCGCTCCTCGCTGCTCGACGAGATGGGCAGCGACTATCTGACGACCGCGCGGGCCAAGGGCCTGCGCGACGACGTGGTGCGCCGCAAGCACGCGGTGCCGAACGCGATGCTGCCCACGTTCACGCTGATGTTCGTGAACCTCGGGCACGTGGTGGCCGGGCAGATCCTCGTCGAGACGGTGTTCTCCTGGCCGGGTCTCGGCGGGCTCTTCTACTCCGCCCTGTCCGTGCCCGACCTCCCCCTGGTCCAGGGCCTGTTCTTCGTCTTCGCCACCGCGGTGATCCTGGCGAACACCCTCGCCGACATCCTGTATCCGCTGCTCGACCCGAGGGTGGGCCGATGACGACGCAGTCCTTGAAGGTGACCAGCCCACGGGCGCTGGCCCGGGCCCGCAAGCGCCGGTCGGCGGCCCGCTTCTGGAAGTCCTACCGCTCGCACAAGGGCGGCCTGTGGGGCCTCGGCCTGCTGATCCTGATCGCGCTCGTCGCGATCCTCGCCCCCGTCCTGGTGGGCGAGGACTCCCAGTCCGTGACGGACGCGCCGGGCGGCCCGCTGGAGGGCCCGAGCGGCGAATTCCCGCTGGGCACCGACCAGTTCGGCCGCAGCGTGCTCGCGCTCGTGGTCTACGGGGCCCGGGTCTCGCTCACCGTGGGCCTGCTGGCCGCGTTCCTGTGCGTGGCGATCGGCACGGTCATCGGCATCGTCGCCGGGCACTTCCGCGGCTGGTACTCGACGGTCCTGATGCGGATCACCGACTGGTTCCTGGTGATGCCGACCCTGGTCCTCGCCATCGCGCTCGCGACGGTGATGGACCGCTCGATGTGGACCGTGATCATCGCGATCGGCGTGACGACCTGGCCGACCACGGCCCGGCTCGTGCGCGCCCAGACCCTCGCGGTGGAGTCGCGCCCGTACATCGAGCGGGCCCGCGCCCTCGGCGGCGGCCACGGCCACGTCATGACGCGGCACGTGCTGCCGAACGTGATGCCCCTGGTCCTCGCCCAGACCACGATGATCATCTCGTCGGCGATCCTCACGGAGGCGACGCTGGCCTTCCTCGGCCTGTCCGACCCGACGATCACCTCCTGGGGCGGCATGCTCCAGGACGCGCGCGAGGCGGGCGCGGTCAGCGCGGGCGACTGGTGGTACCTGGCACCGCCCGGCATCGCCATCGCCGTCGTCGCGCTGTCCTTCACGCTCTGCGGACGCGCGGTCGAGTCCGTCCTCAACCCGAAGCTGGGGGTGCGGTCATGACGCTGCTAGAGGTGAAGGACCTCGAAGTGACGTACGCCGGCGGGGCGCAGGCCGTCCGCGGTGTGAACCTGTCCGTCGCGGCGGGCCAGAAGCTCGGCATCGCGGGCGAGTCGGGCTGCGGCAAGTCGACCCTGGCGCTCGCCCTGCTCCGTCTCCTGCCGGCCGGCACGAAGGTGTCCGGCGAGATCCTGCTGAACGGCGAGGACGTCCTCGCCATGAAGTGGGGACGGGTCCGCGCGGTCCGCTGGGCGGGGGCCTCGATCGTCTTCCAGGGCGCGATGCACTCGCTGAACGCGGTGCACCGGGTCGGCGACCAGATCGCCGAGCCGATCCTGCTGCACAAGAAGGCGACGCAGGCGGGCGCGAAGAAGAAGGTGGCCGAGCTCCTGGAGCACGTCGGCCTGCCGGCCGCGCGCGCGGAGGCCTACCCGCACGAGCTCTCCGGCGGCCAGCGCCAGCGCGTGATGATCGCGATGGCGCTCGCCTGCGACCCGGAACTGATCATCGCGGACGAGCCGACCACCGCGCTCGACGTGATGATCCAGGCCCAGATCCTGCGCCTGATCGAGCAGTTGGTGGCGGAGCAGGACCTCGGCCTGATCATGATCAGCCACGACCTGGCGGTCCTCTCGGACACCTGCGACCGGCTCGCGGTGATGTACGCGGGCCGGGTGGTCGAGGAGGGCCCCGCCCTGGAGGTGTACGAGAACGCGGTGCACCCGTACGGCAAGGCGCTCTCGGCGGCGTTCCCGACGATCGGTGACCCGGCGTCCCGGTTCGCGCCGCGCGGACTGCCCGGCGACCCGCCGGACCCGGCGGCGCTGCCCCCGGGCTGCACCTTCCATCCGCGCTGCCCGGTGGCGCTCGACGTGTGCGCCACCGAGGACCAGGCGCTGCGGGAGGCGGGGCCCGGGCGGCGGGCGGCGTGCGTCCACGTGGACCCGGCCGACGCCTCCCCCTCGGCAGTCGACGCAAGGAGCACGACGGCATGACCACACAGACGCTGCTGAGCGCCGACCAGCTGAAGGTGACGTTCCCCGGCCGGCGCGGCGCCCCCGAGGCCCGGGCCGTGGACGGCGTCGACCTGGACATCGCGCCGGGCGAGATCGTGGCCCTGGTCGGCGAGTCGGGCTGCGGCAAGACGAGCCTGGCGCGCACCCTGCTCGGCCTGGAGCGGCCGACGTCCGGGCGGGTCACGTTCGGCGGGAAGCCCCTCGACTACGCGTCGCGGGCGCTCAAGGCGTACCGCAAGCGGGTCCAGCTGGTCCTCCAGGACCCGAGCGGCTCGCTCAACCCGCGGCACACCGTGTACGACGCGGTGGCCGAGGGGCTGCGCATCCACGGCTACCCGGGCGACGAGCGCGAGGCCGTCTCGAACGCTTTGTCGCGGGCGGGGCTGCGGCCGCCGGAGCGGTTCTTCCTGCGCTATCCGCACGAGCTGTCCGGCGGCCAGCGCCAGCGCGTCGTCATCGCGGGCGCGCTGGTCCTGGACCCGGAGCTGATCGTCGCGGACGAGCCGGTGGCGTCGCTGGACGCGTCGGTGCGCGGGGAGATCCTCGCCCTGATCCTGAAGCTGCGGGACGAGCTGGGTCTGTCGGCGCTGGTCGTCACGCACGACCTGGGGCTCGCGTGGAACATCGCGGACCGGGTGGCCGTGATGTATCTGGGCCGGATCGTGGAGACGGGCAAGGTCGAGGACGTCCTGACGGCGCCTCAGCACCCGTACACGCAGGCCCTGTTGTCGGTGCTGCCGGAGGCTCCCGGCGAGCCGGTGGTGCTCACCGGCGAGCCGCCGGACCCGTCCCGCATCCCCGGCGGCTGCCGCTTCCACGCCCGCTGTCAGGTCCTCGCGGGCGGGGAGGCGGAGGCGGCGGGCGTCGCCGACGCGTGCCGCACGGTGGACCTGCCGGTCCTGACGGGTGGGCGTGAGGCACAGGTGGCGTGTCACTGGGCCCACGCCCGGGTGACGGAGGACGCGCCGTAGCGTCGCCGGTTCGTGGGCGAGTGCGGGCCCGGTGGGGCTTCTCGCGCAGTTCCCCGCGCCCCTCAAAGCCGACTGCGTCTGCCGGGCTGATCATTCGCCGCGGGTTGCAGGCTGTGGAGGGTTGCTCGCGCAGTTCCCCGCGCCCCTGAAGGCATGCGCTGCGCGCAGCCTTCCCCCGGCGGGGAGATGCCGCACCGCAGGTGCGCATCTCAGGGGCGCGGGGAACTGCGCGAGAAGCCCCACCGGGCCCGCACCCGCCCACGAACCCCCACCCGGCACACGCCTAGTGCTGGATCATCCGCGCGGCCATGCCCGCCTCGTAGTCCCCCGCAGGCTGCTGCGTGATCACGTTCAACCGGTTGAAGGCGTTGATGGCCGCGATGAGGCAGACCAGCGCGGCCAGCTGCTCCTCGTCGTAGTGCTTCGCGGCATCCGCCCACGCCGCGTCACTGACCCCACCGGCCGCATCCGCGAGACGCGTACCCTGCTCGGTCAGTTCGAGGGCGGCCCGCTCCGCCTCGGTGAACACCTTCGCCTCGCGCCAGGCGGCGACGAGGTGGAGCCGCGTCGAGGTCTCCCCCGCCGCCGCGGCCTCCTTGGTGTGCATGTCGAGGCAGCCCGAGCAGCCGTTGATCTGGCTGGCCCGGATCTTCACCAGTTCCTGCGTCGCCGCCGGCAGCTCCGACCCCACGACCGGCTTGTTCGCGGCGACGAGGTGCTTCACGAAGCCGAGGGCGACCTTGCTGCCGAACATGTTCAGACGGGCTTCCATGACGAGCTCCTGTTCCGTTGTCCTTGGGCCTTCACCCATGGGACGGAACAGCCCGGCCGGCTGTGACATGGCCGGACGTGACCTGGGTCACGTCCGGACGGATCAGCCCTGGTACGCCTCGACGAGCTCCCGGGACCGCTTCACGTCGTCGGCGATCGCGTCGACGAGCTCGTCGAGCGAGTCGAACTTCGACATGCCGCGCACGTACGCCAGGAAGTCCACGGCCACGTGCAGCCCGTACAGGTCGAGTCCGACGCGGTCGATGGCGTACGCCTCGACGGTCCGCTCGGTCCCGTCGAACTGCGGGTTCGTGCCCACGGAGATCGCCGCGGGCATCGCCTCGCCGTTGACGTGCAGCCAGCCCGCGTAGACGCCGTCCGCCGGGATCGCGGTGTGCGGCAGGGTCTCGACGTTGGCCGTCGGGAAGCCGAGCTCACGGCCGCGCTGCGCGCCGCGCACCACGACGCCCTCGACCCGGTGCGGCCGGCCGAGGATCTCCCGGGCGCCCGCCACGTCGCCCTCGGCGACGAGGCGCCGGGTGAGCGTGGAGGAGAAGGGCGCGCCGCCGCCGGCGGTCCCGGACACCTTGAGGTCGATGACCTCGACCTCGAAGTCGTACGTCTCGCCCTGCTCGGCGAGGAAGCCGACGTTGCCCGCGGCCTTGTGTCCGAAGCGGAAGTTGGGGCCTTCGACGACCACGCGCGCGTGCAGCTTGTCGACGAGGACCTTCGCCACGAAGTCGGCGGGCGACAGCTTCGAGAACTCGGTGGTGAAGGGGAGGATCAGCACCGCGTCGACACCCAGCTCGGCCATCAGCTCGGCGCGACGGTGGTGCGGGGCGAGCAGCGGCGGGTGCGAGCCCGGCCGGACGACCTCGCTCGGGTGCGGGTCGAAGGTGACGACGACCGCCGGGATGCCCAGCTCACGCGCGCGCTCCACGGCCCGGCCGATGATCAGCTGGTGACCGCGGTGCACTCCGTCGTACGAGCCGATGGTGACGACGCTGCGCCCCCAGTCCTGGGGGATGTCCTCCAAGCCACGCCAGCGCTGCACGGTGATTGCTCCTCGCAAACCTGTGTACGACGGTTCCGTCTCTTAAGTCTGTGCGTCTTCCGCCTACCCGAACACGCAGGTCTAAGAGTGCCATGCCGACCGCTCGCGTCTCGCATCGGGAGGTCAGGCGGGGACCCGTACCCCGGCGAGGTTCTCGATCATGCGCCGGGCGCTCGGTCCGACCAGGGCCGCCCACTCCTGCGGTGCCGCGCCCAGCCAGCGTGCCACCAGCCCGGCGAACCCGGGAACGCCGCGCGCGAGCTCCACGAGCCGGCGGTCGAAACACGCGGCGCCCTCCGGGGTCCGCACCAGGAGGACGCCCGTGCGGTGCACCAGCTCCCTGGTCCGCGCCTGCCCGCGGGCGGCGGCGCCCCGGGCGGCCGCGTCGAGCACGGCGTCCAGGACGACCGGGTCCCGCTCCTGCCCGAGCAGGACGTCGAGCAGTTCGGCCCGCAGCGCGCGCGAGGCGGCGGTGCCGGGCGCGACGAGCACGGGCACGACGGCGACCCGCACGGGCACCGGCCGGGTGCGCAGCAGCCCCACGGCGAGCGGGAACAGCACGGCCCGTGCGGCGGGCCCGTGCTCCAGGCGCCGGTCGACGAACACCGCCAGGTGCCCGGCCGCCGCGTCCGGCAGGGTCTGCGCCCAGTCCTGTACGAGTCCGGCGGCGCGGCGCGCGAGCGCGGGTGCCGTCACGTCGGCGAGGGTCCGCAGCACGTCGCCGGTGCCGGGGCCCGGGTCCCTGAGCCGTGCCTGGAAGGCGGCGAGCACGGGCTCCGGGTGGGTGGCGAGGGCCGTCGCGAGCGCGTCCGCGGGCAGCTGCGCGTCCCCGGCGGCGAACCGCTTGCAGGCCTGCGCCAGATAGGCGGACCGCGACTGCGGGTCCCGTACGAGGAGGGCGAGCGCGGCGCCGTGCAGCGTGCAGTCGGAGGGGCGGGCGAGGAGGGCCAGCGCCGCGTAGCGCAGCAGTCCGCGGTCGGCGTCGGTGGTCACGCGGGGCGCGGCCCGCAGCCCGTAGGCGACCGCGGCCACGTGCCGGGCGGGCCGCTCGTCGTGCGCCCAGCGGTCGACGGCCCGGCAGAGGGCGGACGGCTCCTCGTCGGCGAGTGCGGCGAGCAGTTCGTCGGCGCGCGGGTGGGCGCAGTCGACGAGGGCCTCGGTGAGGTCGTCGACGGCGCGGTGCCGGTGGGTGTGCAGCAGGGCCTGCGCGGCGGTGGCGACGGTGGCGTGCGGCAGCGCGGGCAGCGCCCGCTCGTCGTCGAACCACCGGGTCAGCCGTCGCTGCACCCGCCCCGGGTCGGTGGCGAGCAGCTCGGCGACGGCGTCCAGGTACCGGTCCCCGTGTCCGGGCTCCGGGTCCCGGACGACGAGTCGCCGCAGCAGCGCGAACCGGGTGTCGTCGTCGACGCCGACGGCCGTCCAGAACCACGGCCCGAAGGCCCCGGCGTCGGCCAGCTCCTCCAGCACCCCCAGGTACTCCCGGGCGTCCGGCACCCGCAGCAACACGGAACTGACCAGATGAGAAGCCCACCACCCGCCCTCGTCCCCCGTGTCCGGTCCCCGCCCCGCCCTCGCCTTGGGCAATCTGCCGCCCGGGGCGGCAGGGTGGGCAGGGCGGCCCCCGGTGCCGCGCAACGACGCGTCGGGCCCGGGCCCCGGCCCGGCGACCCCGCCCCCGGTGGCGCCCACCGCCCCGATCAACGCTGCCAACTCCCGCAACCGAACGGTGAGTTCACCCACCCCCCGCTGCCGCGCGAGCAACAGCATGGCCCGCACCACGGGCCCGGCCCGGTGCCGCGGCACCGGCACGGACAACCCCCCGCCCCGCCGCCGGAACACCAGCGCGTCCAACGCCGCGTCCAGATCCAGGTGCATCCCCTGGATCCAGTCCGCCACCTCCTCGTGCCCGAACCGGTACCCACCCCCCGCGGGCACCAGCACCCCCTCCGTCAGCACGGCCGACGCCCACCCCGACACCCCGTCCCGCGCCCCCCACGGAAACAGCTCCTCGAACGCCTCCCGGTCCAGCTCCCCCTGCCCGGGCCCCAGACACCGCCGCGCCGCCTCGTGCACCTGCCCCGACACCCGCGCGGCGAGCCGCCGCACCCCACTCCCCCGTACCCCGGCGGGAGCGGCGAGCCGCACCGCCACCCGTAGGCACATCAGGTCCAGGTACGCCCCGAACACCTCGTCCCGGTCGGGACACCCGGCCCCGCCCCCGGGCAGCGCCGCCCGCACCTCCCCCAGCAGCCGCACCGCGAGCGGATGCGCGGCGTCCCGCGCGCCCAGCGCCCCGTCCGGAACCCCGCACCGCTCCCGCGCCCGCCGCGCCTGCTCCCCGGCCAGGTCCCCGATCCGTACGCAGGCGGGCAGCCGCCCGGCCCGCCCGTGCAGCACGTCGCCGCCGAACAGTGCCCCGGCCTGCTCCCAGTACTCGCCGCGGCACGCCACGACGAGCCGCACGCCCGCCGAGGTCAGCCAGCTCTCGGTGCGCCGCGACCACGCGCCGAGCCGGTGCGCGAGCACGGGCGGCATCTCCTCCGGCCCGTCGAGCAGCAGCACGAGCGGCCGCCCGGCGTCGCGGGCGACCTCGGCGATCCGCTCCGGCGCGATGTCCCCGAGGTCGCCGAGCCCGCTCTCCCGGGACGCCGCGACGATCCGGCCGGCCCGCTCCAGGGCGCGCCCCACCGCGTCCGCGACCGACGCGTCG